>CAZFUG010000203.1:0-8096 GCA_964522035.1 uncultured bacterium | reverse complement strand
GATCATGGTGCCAATGAGATATTTGAGCTTGCCAGCAACGCCATACTTTTTGATAGTGGCTTCTGCAACCTGTTTGACGATTGCTTTCTGGTGCTTCAGTTCTTCAATGGTGCCGATGAGCGGAATCATGACTTCGGGATATACAGTTACGCCTTCTTTGGTCAGCTTGCATGCTGCTTCAAAGATTGCTTCTGCCTGCATTTCAGTGATTTCGGGGTAGGTGATACCGAGGCGGCAGCCGCGGTGGCCGAGCATCGGGTTGAATTCATGCAGAGAATCAACTTTATTCTTAACCTGTTCAGCAGAAATACCAAGCTGCTTGGCCATTTCTTTCTGGGCTTTTTCTTCGTGCGGTACGAATTCGTGAAGCGGCGGATCAAGAGTTCTGATAGTGACCGGATAACCTTCCATGGCTTTGAGAATGCCATAGAAATCTTCAGTCTGGAACTTCAGAAGCTTCTTGAGAGCTTTGCGGCGGCCAGCTTCGTCGTCGGCAAGAATCATTTCGCGCATATAGTCAATGCGGTCGCCTTCGAAGAACATATGTTCAGTGCGGCACAGGCCAATACCCTGAGCACCGAACTTGCGGGCTACGGTTGAATCCTTGGGTGTGTCGGCGTTGGTGCGTACATCGATCTGGCGAACTTTGTCGGCCCATTTCATGATGGTACCGAAGTCACCTGAGAGGCTGGGCTCAATGGTTTTAACTTCGCCGAGCATTACTTCGCCGGTAGAACCGTCGAGGCTGACCCATTCATGTTCTTTCACAACAGTGCCCTTGATGGTCATCTGGCGTTTTTTGTAGTCGATCTGAACTTCGCCGGCACCGGCGACGCAGCATTTGCCCCAGCCGCGTGCAACTACAGCGGCGTGAGAAGTCATACCACCGCGAGCGGTGAGAATGCCTGCGGCAGCGTCCATACCGCCGATGTCTTCGGGGCTGGTTTCGATGCGCACGAGAATTACTTTTTCGCCTTTGGCTTTCATGTGTTCTGCATCTTCAGCGTTGAAAACAACGCGACCGGAGCTGGCGCCCGGAGAAGCCGGCAGACCTTTGGTGAGAACCTTTTTGGTGGCTTTGGGGTCGAAAACCGGGTGCAGAAGCTGATCGAGATCGCTGGGCTTAACGCGCAGCAGAGCCTGAGTTTCAGTGATCAGTTTTTCTTTTACCATGTCAACGGCGATCTTGACGGCAGCAGCGGCAGTTCTCTTGCCGTTTCTGGTCTGCAGCATCCAGAGTTTGCCCTTCTGAATGGTGAATTCGATGTCCTGCATGTCTTTGTAGTGGTTTTCAAGCTTCTGATAAACGTCGACCAGCTGCTTGTAAACTTCGGGCATGGTTTCTTCAAGAGACGGGTGAGCAGATTTGCGTTCTTTTTCGCTGATGCTGTTGTCTTTGGCCCACTCTTTAGAACCCTTGACAGTTACCTGCTGCGGGGTTCTGATGCCGGCAACGACGTCTTCGCCCTGAGCGTTGATCAGGTATTCGCCGTAGAAAGCGTTTTCGCCGGTGGCGGGATTGCGGGTGAACGCAACGCCGGTAGCGCAGTCGTCGCCCATATTGCCATAAACCATGGCCTGAATATTTACGGCAGTGCCCCAATCTTCAGGAACGCCTTCTTTTTTGCGGTAAATAATCGCACGTTCGCCCATCCATGAACCGAAAACGGCATTGATGCCACCCCAGAGCTGTTCCATCGGATCAGTCGGGAAATCTTTTTTGGTTCTTTCTTTGATCAGCTTTTTGTAGCGCTGAGTCAGTTCTTTAAGAATTTCAGCAGTCATTTCGGTGTCTTTGCTGATCTTCTTTTCTTTTTTCAGCTTTTCCATTACGGTTTCGAATGGATCTTCTTCGTCTTTTGATTCAGGTTTCATACCCATGACGACGTCGCCATACATGTGTACGAAACGGCGGTATGAATCCCAGCCGAAGCGTTCATTGCCGGTCTGCTTGATGATGCCCTGTACGGTTTCATCATTGAGGCCGAGGTTGAGAACTGTGTCCATCATGCCGGGCATGGAAACACGGGCGCCTGAGCGCACTGATACCAGAAGGGGATTTTTTTTGTCGCCAAATTTGGCGCCCATAACGGTTTCAATGTGTTTCAGACCGTCAGCAACCTGCTTTTCAAGTTCTTTCGGGTATTTGCGATTGTTTTCATAATAAACAGTGCACATTTCAGTGGTAATGGTGAAGCCTGCCGGAACGGGCAGACCTATGCTGTTCATTTCAGCCAGGTTGGCGCCTTTGCCGCCGAGCAGGTTCTTCATGTCGGCGCGGCCATCGGCCTTACCAGCCCCGAAAGTATAAACGTATTTGGTCATCGGTGCCTCCAGTGAGTTGAAAATTAGTGGCATAGCCACGCTATTCCGGGTAAGAATAGCACAGGGGAAGAAGAGATGCAATACTTGCCGGCCGCAAAAAAGAATATTTTCAGGGCAGCAGTCTTTCGATCTCGTTTATTACGACCATTGGGTCGAATGGCTTGAAAATAAAGCCGTCAGCACCGCATTCAAAGCCTTTTTTCTTGTCCTGGATAAGGGCGAGTGCTGTAACCATTATCACTGGCGTGTGACGCGTGGCCTGGTCATTTTTCAGACTGACACAAACCTCGTAACCATCGATTTCCGGCATCGCAATGTCAAGGATTATCAGGTCCGGTTTTACATCACGGGCCATGGTCAGAGCTTCTTTTGGCGATGAACATGAAACGCACCGGTACCCATAAATGCTGAGTATGGTTTCGAGAAGCAGTACTATCGCTTCTTCATCATCGATTACAAGAATCGTTCGCTGAATAATATTTTCCATAGATGCTGAATTGTAGCCGAAGCTTCCGACAATTTCAAGCTAAACCGTATTTGACGACGCAGGTAGAGAAATGTTATATCATAACCGATTATATGACATCTCCAAAACAACTTTTGATATACTTTTCTTTCGTTCTGGTCGCCATTGCGGGCTTTACGGTCGGCAGAATCTTTGTTGCTCCGCCGCCGCGCATTGTCGAAACCTCCCGAATGGAAAAATGCCTGCAGATCTATCGCGAATACCGTAAAGATGAAGACCAGAAGCGCCTCGCCAATGAGCTTGCAGGTATTTATCTTACCCCGAAAGATTTTCAGGAGATTATCGACCGTTTTATTTACTATCGTTCAAGAAAGTCCGGTATGAACCAGGCTATGGAACTGCTTAAGGCTTTTCGTGCCGGCTACGATATCAAGGCCGCCGAAGTCGTTTCTATTTCTGGCCTTGGCTCGGAGCCGTTTCGTCTCGACGCAGAAATTCTGGCTGTATTTGAAAGCCAGCCGGATCTTATAAAACAGGCTTTTGAAGGCTAACAATGAATCAGGAAAATCAATTGATCGAACGATCAGGCCCTTTTCGCCGCTTTTTTTACTCGGTCTGGCAGGCTATTGTCGACCGACAGATTTTTTATAAGATCTTTACTCTGATTTTTGCGCTGCTTGTATTTGGTTATGTTTATCTGTACATGGAAAACCATCGCAGTGTAATGACGTATATGGGGCTGATGCTCCTGATGGTGCTGGTTTATGTTGAAATCCTCGTTATCCGTGACCATCTGTGGGTTATCGAAGGTTCTATGCGTGAGTCACGCAAGTGGCGAGATGTTTTTTTCAACCGGACCACCTTGAGACGGCAAAGAGTCAGAAAAATATTCAGCGTTCTGTTTGCTCTCGGTATTTTTTCCTATGTGTACATGAAAGTTCCGCGTGCCAACAGTCCCGTGCTTTCGTTTATGGGCATTATTCTTATGATCACCATGCTTTATTTTGAAGTTTTGACCATCCGCGATGAGGTCCTTCTGATGCGGGAAGCGATAAGCCGCTCCCTTGAAAAAGAAGAAGCCCCCGGAAAAAATGAGTATGATGCCTTCATTTCTGAAAAGAACCAGTCCGATGGAACTCCCGAACCGCAGGCGAAGAAAGATTGAAACATGCGGCTGAGAAATATCAGATGCGGAATTCTGGCCCTGCTGTCTCTTTTGTTGATTGTCAGTGCCGCTCTGGCTTCCACGCCCCTGCATCATAAAATCAACCTGACTCCAGGGTTTTATTATCGCGCTCCCGGTTCGGTTGGTTTCAAATTGTATGAAGAAGGGCAGGTTCTCGAATCCGGTTCAATTCTTACGGTGAAATCTTCTTTCGTTTCTCCTCTGGCAACAGAAACGAAGATTATCTGTGGCAGTCACACAGTCAGCTTTTTCCCGGGGGCAACCGTCAAAATACTCGCAGATGGCATTCAGCCCCTGACCGGCCGAATTGAAATCATTTCTGAAGCAGCGCTTGAACCCCTGCCAATTCGAACCGGCAAATTTTCCGGCGAAATTTCTGACGGGCACCTTCTGCTTGAGGTAACCCCGGATAACGGGACCTACGTCGCAATGCGAAGCACTGGTATGGCATGGTTCAAAGATCTGACAAGAAAAATTTTTGAGCTCGAAAATGGCCATGAGCTGCATTTTCCCCTTTTCGGGCCAACTGTCGAGATGCCAGTTTTGTCTGGCTTCTGGTCAGACAACCCCAGCAGTTTTTCGGCTGCCGGAAAAAAAATGGCTGACAGAACTTTTTCTGGTGACCAGAAGCCCGGCGAAACCTTGGAAATCGCTTCTGCCGCAGAAGAACTAGAAGATCCCGACAAGACTTCAGACAAGACCGCTTCTGATTCTGCGGGGCTTGATGTCGCAGTCGGCAACAAAGAAGTTACATTGCCTGAATATGAGGTTTCTTCATCGTCGGTGCCTGTTGTCAGCACGGTTTCAGGCAAATCCGACTCTGATTGAATTTTAAGCAGTCAGAAAACCACCCCGGTCTAAATTCATAGCCTCAAAAGGCCGATAGATTAGCAGGTCTGCATGTCATTTTTTTCTGAGGTTTCAGATGCTGCTTTTCTGGTTTTTGACTGCAATGATTCTTGTAGTTCTCGTTAAGGAGGCTGTTCGTGGTTAAAAGAATATTTCTGTATGCAATGGTTGCCATGTTCTGGGCATTCAGTCTGACCGGTTGTGTGTCGTAAAATGCGCCATAAAATGCCGGTAATAAACGAACCGGGGCCCGCAGGAGCCCCGGTTCGTTAAGTTTTAGTCGATCAGCAGATAATCAGTAACCTTTGCCGGCTGGTTTTTCGCCCTTGACGATTCCGACTGAGGCGCTTGCACCAACACGGGTCGCGCCGATCTGAATCATGCGCACTGCCGTTTCTGTATCGCGGATTCCGCCGCTTGCTTTGACACCCATGGTCGGGCCAACGACTTTACGCATCAGGCAGATGTCTTCAAGTGTTGCACCACCGGTGCTGAAACCGGTCGAAGTCTTCACAAAGTCGGCGCCGGCCAGTTTTGATAGCTCGCAGGCCTTGACCTTTTCTTCGTCGTTGAGCAGTGAAGTCTCAAGAATGACTTTGACACAGTTGCCACCGGCAGCTTCAACAACCCTGGCGATATCGTTCTTTACCAGCTCGTAATCCTTTGATTTAAGTGCTCCGACATTGATGACCATGTCAATCTCTGTAGCACCATTTGCAACTGCATCACGGGTTTCCATGGCTTTTACGAATGACGAGGTTGCGCCGAGAGGGAACCCGATGACTGTGCAGACTTTGACCGGGCTGCCTTCGAGCAGTTTGGCAGAAAGACTGACGTAGGCGGGGTTGACACAGACCGAAGCAAATTTGTATTCCCTGGCTTCTTCACAGAGTTTAACAATTTCTTCACGGGTAGCGTTGGGTTTCAGAAGAGTGTGATCGATGTAGCGGGCCAGTTCGTTGCCGGGAATCGGAGTTCCCAGGCCTTTTTCGATGCGTTCAGCACCAGCTTTGATAACTTCTTTGACCTTTTCGGCGCATTCGGAAACACAGCTGCCATAGCTTTTGCTGCAGCTTTCGGCACTGCATACCGCTGATTTCCCGGGTTTGTCGGAAACTGTAGCAATCGGTGGCGGGTCAGAAAGTTTTTTGCCCTGACTGGCCGATGGAGCACAGCTGGTGCAGTCTGCACATTTCCCGGCGGCACAGTTTGTGCACTTATGATTCGGGGTTACCTTTATGCTTCCACGCTGGAAAACTACGCCCATGCCTTCAAGCTCACGGCGCAGCTGGTCAATTTTTCTTGCCACACCCGCCGGGAAATAGCGAGCCGCATCGAGTATCGACTCGTCGGTAACCGTTATTTTGATGCCGTCGCCAAGTGCGTGACAGAGAACTCTTGTGGCGAAAGTGTCTGCGATCAGATTGGCAGCCTTTGACAGGCTATTGATAGACAAAGATGGGACCAGGAGATGGCTGATGCCGTCGAGAACCTTATGGCTCGCCACATTGCCTGAATGAATCAGCTGAAAACCCTTGCCAAGATTGTCTTTGCCGAAATTTTCATAAAGATACGAAGAGACGATCAGCTTACCGCCTTCTGGAGCAAGAGCTTTCAGCTGGCCAAGAACCTGATCGACAACCTTGAAATTGGCGGTCAGAAGTATGGCTGACTGACCAGCTTCTCGGGCTGCCGGGCGTTCGTTGTCTTCCATGCGGCGCGGTGGCGGGGTGTATGAAGACCCGCGATTGGCTGAGTCTGATTTCAGCTTCAACATTACTTCTTTTGCAATCTGTTCAACAATCGATTCCATCAATAAGCCTCCTGCTAAGCTGCTTCGGCACGAGATTTTTCAAATATTCTGCGGTCATCGAGAACGATCTGGTCGACAATTCCGATTATTGCGGCGTCGGCAGGAGCTTCTGCCAGACCCATCATATCGTTTACTGAACTGCCTTCCTTCATTATCATTACTATTTCACCGAGGTCTGCACCGATAAAATCGATGCATAGAACCTCGGAACCCTTGCTTGCAAATTTCATCGTCAAAGGCTGAACCAGAAGAAGCGGGTAACCTTCAAAGGCTTCGTTTTTAACCGTTGCAACAATTTTTTTTACAACTTTTGCGATTTCCATAGTCAGCTTTCGATATGGTCAATGATTCCAAGAATACTGGCATCAGAAGGTGGCCGTCTCTTTATAAACGGAAAAGCCGCCTCACCACCGCCGCAGAGAAAAACGGTCTCGCCTTCGCCGGCACCGGTTGAATCACAGGCAATGAATGGCCGGCCCTTGGCGTTGCCATTGCCGTCAATTTTGGTGACGATGATCAGCTTCAGCCCTTCGAGCTGCGGGTCTTTAGCTGTGCATACTGCCCGACCAAGCACGCGACCTAAATACATTTTTCACCTGCTGCATGAATTTTACCTGAAAAATCTACCAGATTCCCTGCCAACGTGCAACAAAATAGCTGGGTGAGATAAAAATACCCGGTTGCCCTCAGGGCAACCGGGTATCGCTTTAGATCTGCTTAAAATCAGGCGTAAACGTCTACGTTTCTACCAAGAGTTCTTTCTGGCTGGCGCTGGCGGTTTGACGCCTGTTCGGCCCGCCGCTGCTCAGAAGCTTGACGACTCTGTTCGGCGCGATCACGCTCAGCTCTGTCAGCTCTTTCGTTGCGTTCAGCCCGTCTTTCGTCTGCAACCTGACGGTTCTCTTCCGGTTGCCGGCGTTCAACTTCTCTTGGTTCCTGTTCGCGGGCCAATTCTGCCTGTCTGGGCTGATAACCATTTACTCTTGCTGAAATCATAGATCTGCCACCTTTCATGTAAAACTATCTACCTATAAGATAACCAATTTTACACGTTTCCGCAACTGTCTTCTCACTGGCTGTACTTCGCGAAATGCTGCAACAGACCTGCCGTAGATGCGTCGTGATGCCTGAGATCTACATTCTTGCCCTGCAGAAGTTCTTCCTCTTCTTTAAGAATCGTTTTCGCAAGAACTTTACCCAGCTCAACACCCCATTGATCAAAACTGTTGATGCGCCAGATAATTCCCTGCACGAAAATCTTCATTTCGTAAAGCGCGATAAGCATGCCAAGATTGTACGGAGTGAGCTCTTTGATTAAAATTGAAGTTGTCGGGCGGTTGCCGGCAAAAATCTTGTGGGGAAGAAGCATCGCAGCTTTTTCTGCCGCTGTTTTTTCTCGGGCCAGATCTTCTTTTACCTCGGCTTCGGTCTTGCCTTTCATCAGAGCTTCTGTCTGC
>CAZFUG010000202.1:0-8098 GCA_964522035.1 uncultured bacterium | reverse complement strand
CTAAGTATTTTCATGGTCAGCTCCTTCAGGCTAAGGCTTTTACAAGCGTATCTTCACTCTGCACACCCTGAAAAACCTTTGCGGGCGTGCCATCTTTAAACACAATCAGGGTCGGAATACTGAAAATACTGAATTTTGAAGCAATATCGGGACTTTCTTCAACATTGAGCTTGCCGACCTTCGCCTGATTGCCCACCTTTCTGGCAACCGCATCAAGAATCGGCAACTGCATCTGGCAGGGGCCACACCACGGAGCCCAGAAATCAACAAGAACCGTACCGGAACCGGTGAATTCAGAAAAGTTTTGTGAATTAAGCTTTTCAACATTGTTGCTCCTGTCAATAACCTCCAGCTTTGTTAAATCTGGCACAAATAAAGCAACAATGATGCCAACCCGCAAAACAACCTTAAACAAAGGATTTCAATCGAAACACAGCTTTTCTATCTGACTAAGTCGGCGAAAGTTGCGCAACTTTTACAAAAACTTTTCGCAACCTTAAGAAACTACGAATAAAAAAAAGGCCACCCATCGGGTGGCCTGTTGCAAACCTATGTATTAAGGGAAGAGAGAGAAGTTGAATTACCTGAGAAGATCGAGAACTGCCTGAGCAGATACGTTGGCCTGACCGACCATCGCATTGCTGGCCTGCTGCAGAATCTGCGACTGGGTCATTTCGATGACTTCAGCGGCCATATCGACGTCTCTGATGCGTGATTCAGAAGCGGTCATGTTCTGCAGAGCTACACGCAAACTGTTGTTGGTGTAAGTCATGCGGTTTTCGATAGCGCCGAGTTTGGCGCGTTCAGACGAAATGCGCTGCAGGGCCTTATCGATAAGACCAATGGCGATTTCGGCAGACTTAACGGTTGTCAGATCGAGATCTTCAATGCCCAGAGCCTTCACATCAGTTCTGATGATATTGGCTTTTGCAGTATGTCCCTGGTTCGGGCCAATCTGGAACTGAACCGAAGTATCTTTAACATGCATTGTGTAGGCATAGTTACCGACACCATTCTGGTAGGCAACCGGATCGATGTTGAACAGAGATTTCAGAGTATTCAATGAATCCGGGCTGCCCCATTCGGCGAAGACCACCTTGCCTTCTTTTCCGGGTATGGTCGAGAAGATCTTGAGTGTCTGGTTACCGGTAAAGATTTCGGCGGCAACCTGAACACCGTTGATAGTGGCCTGCTCATTGATGAGGTTGGCGATCGAGGTAATAGTGCGGAAGGAAGAACCAGCAGACTGTGCCGGGAAAACGATGCTCATACCATTACCGTCGAGGTCGGCGACATAGAAAGAGAGATTGTCGACACCGGCAGATGCGGTCTGTTCGACCACAACATAGCCATACTGGGTCGAAGCCTGATCATAGGCAAAGTTCTGCACTGCCTTGTTCCCGTCGAAACCGGTAATAGTAGTCTGTTCATGCATCTTGAGGCCGGTAGCGATACCCTGACCGCCAACGCCAGTGTCGTTGATGCTGAAGTTCGACTGAACACCAGTTTCAAGAGACCTGAAGGCGAGAACCCCATTTTTGTTCTCAGCCACGACCAGCAGACCATTTACGCCAATCTGCAGATTGATGGCATCGACAAGCGAAGTCAGACCACCGGCAGTGTAGTTGCCGGTAAGATTGATTACGGTTCCGCTCGCAGTGGTCGAGTGACCATCAACGATCGAGAACTGCATCGTAGTGCCTGCCTGAGAGAAATCATAAGAATCGATTGTGTCGTAGCCGACTGCCAGGCCGGGATTTCCGCCAGTGCCACTGTAACGACCGTTGGCAATACCAAGCGGATTGGTCGTGGCATTGGTGATTTCGACATAAGCGGCGGAACCGGTATTCTTAGTGGTGAGCTCGATTGCGTAAGAATCGTTGAGTCTGGCAGTAACCATGCTCGAAACGGCAGCCAGCTGCTCATTCATGATCGAAACAACCTGAGACATGCTCCAGTTACCACTGGCGATAGTAATATTAACCGCAGCGGTGCCGTTGGCACTTACCGAATCGTTAACGTCGAAGGTTACGGCACTTGGCAGTGAAATGCCGAGCTGAGCCGAGGTGGTCTGAGCATATGCAGCCATCGGGGGTTCGAACATCAGATCGATGCCTTCGATAAGCCCCATGGCGCGATGACCGGCAATCTGGGTAGTAAGAGTCTTGCGCTCACCAAAAGGCTCACCAAGATTAGTGACTGCAATTGAATAAACCGGGTCTTCGGCAGGAATTACGGTCTGGAAGCCGAGAGCTTTAACCAGGCTTTCTTCGCCGGTGAAGTTGATGCGGCCAAGTTCACCGTTGCGGCCTGAGGTAACCTGAATCTGACCGTTGCTGTCGCCGTAGGTCATGAAAAGAGCTTTTGAACCGTCGAAGTGCAGACCGTCGCCAAGCTGATCTTCAGTCATGGCGTTCTGAATGCGTTCGGTCAACTGACCAAGAGTAAGGTCTTTGCTGACAACGATTTCGCCCTGACTGTTATCGCCCTGAAGATAAAGGGTCTGGGGCAGGTCGAGAATGAAGTGGCCATTCTTGTCAACCATATTGGCCAATGACTGCAGAGTGGTAGAAGATGAAGCGACACTGCCGTCAGCTTTGACGAAAATGGCAGAGCGCTGCTGTTCAGCTGTACCAGAATAGGTTTTGTAACCGATACCGGGGATATATTCGGATTTCGGCCATACAACTACAGAAAAATCTGAAAATGTAAGGACTTCACCGGTGACTACACCGTCAAGGTTTTTGGGATCGCTGGTTGAAATGACGGCTGTTCCAGAACCGTCAAGCAGCTTGCGGGTGTTGAATTCAGTACCGTAGGAAATGCGGTTGATATCTTCTTTGAGCTGTGCAATTTCCTTCTGAATTTCGAGACGGTCGGTGCTGGTGAGAGTGTCGTTCCCTGACTGAAGGGCCAGCTCACGCATGCGCTGCAGCATGCTGTGTGTTTCGTTCAATGCGCCTTCGGCTGTCTGAATAAGGCTGATACCATCCTGGACATTCATAATGGCCCGGTTGATACCACGCACCTGAGTGCGAAGCTTTTCAGAGATGGTCAAGCCAGCTGCGTCGTCTGACGCGCGGTTGATTCTCAAGCCTGATGACAGGCGCTCGATTGAACTCGATAACCTGGTGTCATTCTTTACCAGGTTACTGTGAGCATTCAGAGCAGTAACATTTGTGTTAATACGCAGGGCCATAGGTTTGCCTCCATGACTTTAGGGGGTTCAATCCGTTTTAGCTTCGAAGCTTCTTTTTTCCCCATCTACACATATCATCGGAATCCGGAGTTATGGAACATTAACTCGAATTAAGATGATTTAAGCCAATTTAATTCCTTATTCTACACTTTTCTCGTGTTTTCTTACTTTTTCGCCTTATTTTCTTTTTTTCCGAATTTATTCAGAATGTCCACCGGAAGGCTCTTGAGCGGATCAAGAGACGTGATCTTGGCGGCTTCGCGATTTTCTTTCTGAATTTCTTCGTAAACTTCCCAGCGATGAACCTTCACCGATCTGGGGGCATTGATACCGATTTTCACCTGATCTTTGCCAATATCCACGAGAACAATCTCGACATCATCACCGATGATGATCTTTTCGTTAATCTTGCGGGTAAGTACCAGCATCAGCTCTCGCCCTCCTTTTTACCGGGGGTGAGAGAATCGTTGACCTCTTTCAGCTTGGCAGCACGTCTTTCCATCTCATCGAGAATCCGGACCTTGACAGAATGCCGGCTGTTGCTCGAAATGATCTGTCTGCCTTTGCGGTTCGCAGCATTGATTACCAGCGGCCCCTGCAGATTTGCAGTCATATCGCTGGGATTGGCCGGAATCGACACAATTACATACAGAACAACGTCTTCGGCCCTGGTCAGACCGACAAATTCCTGGTCTGAATCAGAGATTTCCACGTCATACTCGAACATGAAACTCAATGGCTCGATGATGACGAATGCAAGATTGCCATCATCTATGCACTGAAGCCAGCGAAACGGACTGCCGTCCTCGGTGTTGAGAATCACATATTTATGGTAGTCCCCAAATCCGAGCAGGCCTTCCTCAAAGGTGATGATCTCATCTTTGCAAATGTCAATTTTTCCAAATCTCGAAGTGGAAATCTTCATACCTTGCGTCGTTCCTTCACTTATCTGAGAAAATCCATCAAAGTTGTCTGCAACACCTTTGCTCCAGTCTGAAGAGCGGCCTGATAGGCAGTTTCAAGTTCCGTCATCCTGATAATAGCTTCTGCCATATCTATATTCTCGACAGATGAGAGCATTTTCTTTAGATTTAAATTAATATTTTCCTGTTTTTCTCTCGCAGCATCGACACGATTTGTCTTGCTGCCGACTTCTGCATGCAGATTCAGAACCCTTTTGAGGTCTTCGTCAATCTTTGCAATACTGACTTCGGAAATAGCTTTCGCATCGCTGCGCAGCAGATTATCGCGCAGATCGATCAGCGTAGTGAAAATCGAAGGCGTATTCCCCAGGCCAAGGCCGGAAGCGGTTCCATTGCTCTGACCACTGACATCGCGCACCTTGATATAGGCCTCACCTTTGGTGTTAGTGAGGTTAAGACGCTTGCCGTCTTCAGAAATCCATGCCTGCAGATTGAAGTTTGCATCGGTATTCGAGAGTTTGTCGATGACATCGCCTACGGTTCTGGCACCGCTCAGGTCGATTTCGCCTGAGAAACCGCCGCTCTGCACGTAAACCTTGCCCATCGGAATGGCGCCATTGCCCAGAGAAGTCACGGCGGTATTCATCGTCAATGCCGGATCAAGGTCTTTGCCGGTAAGCACATGATCGACGGTTCGGCCTGAAATACCAAGATCGAAAGCCGAAGTGCTGTCGACATCGATAATTTCAAGTTTGCCGCTGGCACCGTGGTTTTTGTCGACAATCTCAATGCCATTACCGTCTTTATTCAGGCGGGCTTCGACGTAGATGCCGTTTGCCGGATTGTTGATCTTGTCGAGAACATCCTTGATCGTCTGAGAACCGCGCAGGTCGATGGCAGCGAAGCGGCCGGCCTTGTCGGTGATACGGATATAACCGAGGTTAACACCAGGATTCGAAGATCTGGTTGAATTGAGAGACTGCAGTTCGGTTTCGTTTGTCACTCTCGGGTTAAGGTCAACCGAGCCGACCATGGTCGGCAACGCGGCAACCTTGATCGGCGCACCGGTGATGATGCCGGGCACATGGTTGCTGGTTCCTTCGACGAAACCAAGGTCGCGACCGGTATTGGTGACTTCTTCGATGGTAATGCCGAAATTTCCGCCGACAGCCATCGGGTCTGAAACGACAAAGCGCTGTTCGGCACTTTCCCAGACAGCGTTGAATTTGCCGGTATTGTTAATGCCGTCGAGAATATCCTGAATGGTGTTGGCACCGGTCAGGTCGACTTCGACAGGCTGCTTATCGGCACCGCGCAGAATCATGAAGCCCTTTTCCGGCGGCGGCACGATATCAGACAACAGACTGGCTTCCGTCAGCGGCAGAGCATTAGAAACAAGTGAATCACCGACTATGGTGTTGCCCTTGGAAGTCTTAAGCAGTCCAAGGTTTTTTGTAACCGTGGTAACATCACGAACCGAAACCGCACCGGTGCCGACATACTCTTCGACCCTGAAATCTTCAGTACCAACCGTATTGTCTGTAATCAGAATTCTTTTGCTGGTAGCATCGAAAGTTGCAGTCTGTCGCCCGGCGGTAGCGGCGTTAATGGCATCAACCACATCGAGCGGGGTTGAAACGGCGGTCAGATCGACCGGCGGCACGGTTGCCACGCCATCATGGCCGGTAATGGTCAGATAGCCTCTTTCAATGCCTTTGCCACCATTGGCAAATGACAGCGGTGAAGCCTGCGAATCGATTTCGGGGTCATAGGTCGAGAAAATCTGGCTTCCGGCGCCGACATTGTTCAACAGACCAAGATCAGAGGCAACATGCGGCGGCAGGTCTTTAATATAAAGCTGAGTACGTGTCGAAGTGATCGAAAATTCGCCCTGACCACCGGTCAGATCAGTGATTTCAAGGCGCTTGTGAACCATATCGAATTTTGCAGAAAGGGCAGCGCCACCTTCTACCGAATTGATGCGGGCTATGACATCAGCTACAGTGCTGGCGCCCGAAACATCGACACGATGGTTGCGACCATCACGGGTATTGATGTTGAGATAGCCGTCTGACAGCCCCAGACCATCGTTGAGGTCTGAAAGGTTGGTGAATTCCGAGAGCATTTTCGGGTCTGAAAGACCGACCAGCAGATTGGTATAACCGGCATTGCGATAGATACCCAGCGAGACCGCTGTATCAGAAGGAACTTCTTCAAGACCGGCTTCGAATGAGCCGGTGGCATTGATCATGCCGATTACGTCATCGAGTCGATGAGCATCGCCCAGATCGATCTTGTGGTCGACACCAGCGTGGTCGGTGACGATGATAATTCCTTCCTGAACGCCATTGCCAGAATTGAGAGAAGACAGCGGCAGGCTTTTTTCGAGCGGCGGCAGAGTATAGGTGAAGGTCGGAGTCGATGAGATCGGCTGACCACCATAAAACAGTTCAAGGCCGTTAACGCTCTTTTCAATGACCGTACCACGCTCTATTTCGGCGGTAATGCGCTTGCCGTCACCATCAAAAATAATGTCGAGCGGGCTGTTCTTGTTGACATCGCCGCGGTTTTCAGCAAGAGAGTATGTCACCACACCTTTGTTGTAACCGGGAGTCTGCCCGGTAATTGCGGAAAATGGGCGGGTATTCACGTCGTGACCGGCAAAGATATATTCACCGGCAATCTGAGTATTGCCGACGTCGATCATGTGCAGCAGCAGTTCGTCGATTTCCTTGGCTATGGCATCGCGGTCCTGCTGCACCAAAGTGTCGTTGGCACCCTGAACCGCAAGTTCGCGCACTCTCTGAATAGCGGTTTCAATAGTGGTCAGAGCACCGTCGGTGTTGTTATACCAGTCTTTGGTATTGTCGATATTGCGGATAAACTGGTTGTTTTCATTGATCTCGACCTTGTTCTGCATGCCAAGAGCATTGTCTACAGGGTTTTCCGAAGCACGAATATATTTTTTGCCAGAGCTCACCTTGATCTGCATCTCACTCAGATCGGTGTTGTTGCGATTAACCTGGTTAATAAACGAGTTTACTATCCATTGATTCGTTATCCGCATTTTGCCTGTCTCCTTGTTTGCGCCCGTTTATTTTTATCGGGCCTATACTGCCTTATTAATTTTCAATCCGTGTTTATCTGTGTTTATCCGTGGCCATCTGTGGCTCAGATCATGCCGTTGATTATCTTGTCGAGCATTTCATCGACCGTGGTTATCACCTTTGCAGCCGCGTTGTAAGCGTGCTGAAAACGAATCAGGTTGGCCAGTTCCTCGTCGAGCGAAACGCCCGAGAGTTCTGCCCTTTTTGCGTCAAGCTGGGTTAACAGACTGCTGCTGTAACTCTTTTCTGTTTCGAACTTTTTGCTTGCCGAGGCAACTTCGGTAACGACTTCGTTGTAAAAGTCGTTGAACGAAGACTGGCCCTCGTTGAAAAAGTTCTTGTGCTTCAGCTGCGCAATGGCAATCGCGTTGGCGCCATCGCCCACCCCATTGAAGGTTCTCAATCTATCGGTGGCATTTTCGATCTTGCCACTGGCGGCAGCGATGCTGTTCAGGTTTGCTTTGATATGATCTTCGAGAGCAAGATTCTGAATTGCATTCTTGTAGGGGTTATCAGCATCGATATATTCGAGCGGCTTGAAGAAATTGCGGCCGGTAACGCCGTCGAGACCATAACCATTGCGGTGAACCTGGTTGGTTTCAACCGCAATCGTATAAGCCAGTTTATTAAGGTCGTTGATGGCGGTCTGCAGGGCGCCGTCTCTGACTTCAAGCAGTCCCTTGAGCTTGCCGCTGGTAACTACCGGCCTGAGGTCGAGATTGGCCACGCCGGTATCTCTGATCAGCAGAGTGACACCTTCGAGAGCTTCTGAAACATCATTTTTCGAAGAAACAAATTCCTGATCGCCGAAACTGAAACGGGCATCACGGGCTTCTTTATCGGTCTGCAGATTCAGAACGGTAAAGAGA
>CAZFUG010000201.1:4792-8152 GCA_964522035.1 uncultured bacterium | reverse complement strand
AATGTCTAAATCGGTGGGCAATATAATCAACCCGCGTGAGCTGGTTGCCCGCTATGGCCTGGATCCTTTCAGGTTTTATCTTTTCCGCGAAATGGTGTTCGGCATGGATGCGACCTACACCGAAGAAAACTTCATTCTCCGCTACAACGCCGACCTTGCCAACGATTATGGCAATCTCTGCCAGCGCATGCTGCCAATGCTGATCAA
The DNA here is from genome assembly GCA_964522035.1 of uncultured bacterium. GTDB lineage: Bacteria > Muiribacteriota > Ozemobacteria > Ozemobacterales > Ozemobacteraceae > Rifleibacterium. The sequence continues at coordinate 7,945 of CAZFUG010000201.1, read as the reverse complement.
GAACCGCGAAGGGCAGTTCCGCAAAACGCCCCCCACTCTGCCGCAGAGCAAAGAAATCGCCGACATGGCCGCTGCCATAAAAGCTGACTACATCAACGCCATGGACAATTTCCTGTATCACGATGCCATCAAGCGCATCTGGGATCTCATTCAGCGCCTGAACAAGTATGTCGACGAAACCGCCCCCTGGAAACTTGCGAAAGAACAGAACTGGGCCGTTCTCGACGAAGTTTTCTACACGATCGGCGAGAGCATCCGCTTTGTTTCACACCTTGTCGAGCCCTTCATGCCGCATCTGGCTCCTGAATTTCTGAGGCAGATCGGTTGCGACGGTCAGAAGGTCAAAATCAGCAATCTGGCCTGGGGTCAGCTTGCCGATGGCACCAGATGCACAGAACCCGCGCCAATGTTTCCGCGCCTCGAAACCGAACGCATACAGAACCTCAAGAAGGGTGCGAAGGGCGAAGCGGCCCCCAAAGCTGAAAAACCTGCCAAAGCTGCAAAAACAGAAGAAAAAGCTGCTGTCATCAGCGCCGAAGACGGACTGGTAAGCTTTGACGACTTTCTCAAGACCGAACTCTGCATCGCCCGTATCGAAACCGCTGAAAAAGTCGAGAATGCCGACAAGCTTCTCAAGCTTACTGTAAATATCGGTGAGGAAACCCGCACTCTGGTAGCCGGCATTGCCGCGTTCTATAAACCAGAAGAGCTGCCTGGCAGACAGGTGGTAATGGTTAAAAACCTTAAACCGGCCAAAATCAGAGGCATTCTCTCGCACGGGATGATACTCGCTGCCGCCACAGAAGACGGCGGTCTCGCGCTCGTCAGCCCGGACAAGCCCGCAAAAACCGGCATCAGAGTAAAATAATGTCTGACCTCAGGCTTATCGATGTTCACGCCCATCTGCAGGATGAAAAGTTTGCAGACGACCTGCCCGACGTGGTCAAGCGCGCGAAAAGTGTCGGTGTAACCCGCATTGTCAATGCCGGCACCACCGTCGCCGATTCACGCCGGGCAGTCGAGATTGCCGCAAAATACCCCGGGTGTCTTGCTCTGATCGGCATTCACCCGCACGAGGCTTCTTCATTCAACGAAAGCTCAGTTGCTGAGCTGAAGTCTCTGGCCAGTGAACCAGGGGTACTCGGTATAGGCGAGATCGGCATCGATTTTCATTACGACTTTTCACCGCGCGATGTGCAGATCAAGGTGTTTAAAGAACTTTGGCAGCTTGCGGCTGAGCTGCAGATTCCTGCGGTAATTCATGTCAGGGAAGCCTATGACGCTTTTTTCGAAGCGATCGCGGGCCTGCCGGCTCCGGCAAAGGTTCTGCTGCACTGCTTTTCCGGCGACATGGATATTGCCAGACGGGCGGTCGACATGGACTTTCATTTTTCGATCGGCGGCGCTCTGACGTTCCCCAAGTCAGACCTTACCCGTGAAGTGTTCGGGTTTCTGCCGGCGAACCGTATTCACCTTGAAACTGACTGCCCCTATCTGGCGCCGCAGTTTAAGAGAGGCAAGCGCAACGAGCCGGCCTATCTGACCGCTACTCTTGAGCAGATGGCTAAGGTCAGGCGACTTTCAACCACGGCAATGGCACAAATTCTCAACCAGAACGCAACAGAACTGTTCGGAACAAAGGCAGGCAACTGAATGGAAACCCAACGACTCGTCTTCAAGCGCTACAGCACCAACGAAATAATTCTCGGCAACGATATCGTCAAAGAAACTGTTTCAAGACTGCTGCGTTTCAGAGTCGCCCGCCATTGTGCCATTATCACAAATGAAACTATCGCCAGGTGGTATCTGGCACCGCTTGCTTCAGAACTTCGCTCGCGTGGATTTTCCGTGCATGAGATCATCGTGCCTGACGGTGAAAAATTCAAAACTTTCGACACTGCGCTTGATATCATAAAAAGCCTCAGCGCAAGCGGCTTAGACCGCGACTGCCCGTTGATCGGTCTGGGTGGCGGTGTTGTCTGTGACCTGGCCGGTTATGTCGCCTCAATTTATAAGCGCGGGCTGCCACTGGTACTGATTCCCACCTCGCTTCTAGCAATGGTCGATGCCAGCATCGGCGGCAAAAATGGTGTCAATCTCGAACAGGGCAAAAACCTCGCAGGCACCTTTTATCAGCCAATTCTTACCGCCATCGATGTGGCCGTTCTGCGCACCCTGCCGCTCAATCAGCTCTCATACGGCCTGGTAGAAGCGGTCAAGCACGGCGCCATAGCCGACTCTGCCTATTTCCGCTTCATTTTCAAACATATGGGTGAAATAAAATCGAAGCATCTGCCACTGATGCAGCGCCTGATCAGGCGCTCCATTCACATAAAAAAATCGTTCGTGGCCAACGACGAACTTGATAACAGTATACGCAATCATCTGAACTTCGGGCACACCTTCGGGCACGCGCTTGAGGGGGCTGGTAACTTTATTCGACTGCATCATGGCGAAGCGGTCGGGCTTGGGATGCTGATGGCCATCAAAGCCGCCACTTCAAGCGGAATTATCGAAGAAGATTATTCTGAAGCCCTGAGAGCTATTTTAACCGAATTCAATCTCCCCACAAAAATTCCGAATGAACTTGAAAAAAAAGAAATTTTAAATAATCTTGCCCAGGATAAGAAAAAAAATCATACGGGGTACCAGTTTATCCTGCCGGTTTCTCTTGGCAAGACCATCGTTCATAAGGTCGAACCCGAAAAAATCGATGATTTTTTCACCGCGGCCATGAATATCTGATTCTGCACATACAGCTGAATATTTTTTCAGCATTACATACAAAACATAAACAAAAATAAGGATGCCTTAATGAATCCAACTACCACTATTTCGCACCGTTTTTCTCCTAACGCCCAGAAGGTTCTGGCAAAACGCTATCTGACCAGAGGACCGGACGGAAAGCCCACCGAAACTATCGAAGAGCTTTTCCGGCGCGTTGCCCACGCCATTGCCTCTGCCGAGAACAATTATCACAACAGCAGATATACGGTTGAGCAGCTCGAAAATGACTTTTACCGGATTATGACCGACCTCGATTTTCTGCCCAACAGCCCAACGCTTATGAATGCCGGCAAAGAACTCGGGCAGCTTTCTGCCTGCTTCGTTCTGCCTGTCGAAGACTCGATGGAAGGCATCTTCGATGCGGTC
>CAZFUG010000201.1:0-4782 GCA_964522035.1 uncultured bacterium | reverse complement strand
ATCCACAAATCAGGCGGCGGCACCGGCTTCAGCTTCTCGCGCCTGCGCCCGGCAAATGATCTGGTTTCGTCTACGAGCGGTGTCAGCTCTGGGCCGATTTCCTTTATGAAGGTTTTCAACGTCGCCACCGAAACTATCAAACAGGGCGGCACCCGACGCGGCGCCAACATGGGTATTCTGCGGGTCGATCACCCGGATATCCTTGATTTTATTACCTGCAAGGAAAAGAACGACGAGCTCACCAATTTCAACATTTCGATCGCCATTACCGACGCTTTCATGGAAGCGCTGGAACGTGATGGGGAATATAATCTCATCAACCCCCGGTCAAAAGAAGTCGTGCACTCATTGAAGGCCAGCAAGGTCTTTCACATGATTGTTGAACGTGCATGGCGCAATGGTGAACCCGGCATCGTTTTCATCGACCGCATCAACCGTTATCAGCCTACGCCATCGGTTGGGGCCATTGAATCAACCAACCCATGCGGCGAACAGCCGCTTCTTCCTTATGAATCGTGCAACCTGGGTTCGATCAATCTGGCACGATTTGTCTCCAACAACGGCAATAAAACCGAGGTTGATTTCAATCGCCTGCGCGAAATCGTGCATCTGGCGGTACGCTTTCTCGACAATGTCATCGATCAGAACCGCTACCCGATACCAGAAATCGACAAAACGACGAAGGCCAACCGCAAGATTGGCCTGGGGGTAATGGGCTGGGCCGATATGCTCATCAAGATGAATCTGGCATATGATTCGGAAAAGGCCCTCGAACTTGCCGATTCAGTCATGGGTTTCATCAAGCGCGAATCCTGGTCGGCCTCTCAGGAACTGGCAAAAGAACGCGGCCCGTTCCCTAATTATGACCGCTCGGTATTTTCAGAGAAAAAAATGCCGCCGATGCGCAACGCAACAGTTACGACCATTGCCCCGACCGGCACGATCAGTCTGATTTCCGGCTGCTCAAGCGGTATCGAACCTCTTTTCGCGATTGCCTACGAAAAGCATGTCATGGACAACGAAAAGCTGCTTGAAGTGCACAATGATTTTATCAGAGTGGCTCGTGAGCGTGGCTTCTATTCAGAAGACCTGATGGAAAAAATCGCGCATCACGGCAATCTCAAAGGTTTTTCCCAGATCCCGGAAGATGTGGCCAGGGTTTTTGTCACAAGTCACAATATTTCGCCGGAATGGCATATCCGCATGCAGGCAGCTTTTCAGAAACATACTGATAATGCAGTCAGCAAAACGGTCAATTTTCCTTTCGAGGCAACCAAAAAAGATGTCGAAACGGTTTTCAAGCTTGCACACACTCTGAACTGCAAGGGCGTAACCGTTTACCGCGACGGCTCGCGCGAAGAACAGGTGCTCAATGTCGGCAAAGGACAGAAGGGCAAATCAACGGCGGCAGCCGAAGCCCCAAGGGTAACTCCGAGGGCACGTCCAGAGCGCACCGTTGGTGTTACAGAACGGGTAAAAATCGGTTGTGGCAATCTTTATGTAACGGTTAACAGCGATGAAAAAGGCATATGTGAAGTGTTCACCAGTCTTGGCCGTAACGGCGGCTGCCCATCTCAGTCAGAAGCGGCGGCCAGGCTTGTATCGATGGCTCTGCGTGCCGGAATCGACGTTCAGGAGATTATCGATCAGCTGAAGGGCATCAGATGCATGTCAACCCTTAAAAAGGGAGCAATGTCTGGCGGCATCAAAGTTCTTTCATGTCCTGATGCTATTGGTAAGGCAATCGAACAGTATCATCTCAGCGCCAAAGACACCTTTGCCAAAAACGCGGCTCCTCAGGCCGAAAATCGTCCATCAGGAAAAAAAGACCTGCTTCTCGACAACCCTGAACCGGGCGCCGTCTGCCCTGAATGCGGCGAAGGCCTTGAGCACGATGGCGGTTGCGTTATCTGCAAATATTGTGGTTTTTCCAAATGCGGGTAAGCTGAATTTTCAATCTTGAATGATTAAAGATCCCGGTCAGGTAAAAATCTGGCCGGGATCTTTTTTCAGGTATCCTGACAGAAGCTCATCAAAAGTCGTGTACACAGCAGCATTTTTTATTTTTGCCTGCCATTGACACCTTCTACTTTTGTCAGTAGAATTTATTAAACGTATAACAGGTTTGTTATCAACCCTGAACTCAGGCGCGTTATAAGGAGTATAAGAGTATGAATCAAAGAATCGCGCGGATGGGACTGCTGCTGATCCTTGCAGTGATGCTGGTTTCGGCCGCATTCGCAAACGAAGCGCCCCTCCTGAAAGTTACCTTCCTGGATGTACATCAGGGCGACTGTATTCTGATCCGCTCTGCTGAGAAAACTGTAATGATCGATGCCGGCGATGACAACCGCAGCGCTGCCATCAGATACATCATTCCCTACCTGAAAAAGGAAGGCATCAAGAAAATCGACCAGGCGATCATCACCCACCCGCACCGCGACCATTTTGGTGGCTTTATCGACCTGGTAAAAGACTTTGAATTTGGCGAATTCGTTTATTCAAATGACTCTGAAATTTCATCAGAAGGCGAAACCACCAAGGGTGGCAATGATGCCCTCATTTACGCCCAGCTTCGCACTCTGATTCTTGAAAAGAAAATCCCCTATCGCAAGGCAAAACTTGGCGAAATGCTCGACTGGGGCAAAGGCATCAAGGCTGAAGTTCTCAACTGTGATGTAAACCGTGATGAAGTTCCTCCTTCCGATACCCTCAAGACCAACCCGAACGAACTTTCAATCGTTATCAAAACCACTGCCGGCGACATCAGTTATCTGTTCACCGGTGACGCTGAAAAGAAATCAGAAACCGACATGATCAGCATGCACGGCAAAAAACTTGCCTGCAACGTTCTCAAGTCTGGCCATCATGGCAGCAAAACCTCATCGATGCATGCATTCATGGATATCGTCCAGCCCGAATATGGCGTCATCAGTGCTGGCAAGGGCAATTCCTTCGGTCACCCGACCCAGACCGTACTCGACATCTATGACTATTACAAAATGAAGGTTTTCAGAACCGACAATGACGGAACCGTCGAAAGCTATACCGACGGCAAGACCGTTACCTTCATAACCAACAACAGCCCTCTTGAATTCGTTTCAAAGCCCAAAGTGATCTCTCTCACCGCGAACTCCGCCACCCTACAGTGGGAAACCAACCGCCCATCTACTACGCTGGTAAATTATGGCACTTCTTCTCTCACCCAGACCAAAGAATCCGGTCATGGCGCAAAGATTCATACTGTTACGCTGACTGGTCTCAATCCGTCGACCACCTACAAGTTCCAGGCAATCTCAAAAGATCCGCGCGAACCCGAAAAGCTGATCAGCTTTGAAGGCACCATCGACACTCCTGCCGGCAATGGCGATCCGCTTCCCAAAATCAGCAAGGTCACCACAAACCACAATCTGCTTTATATGAAGCACCCCTTCAAGATTCTTGTTCCGGTAAACAATCCTGCCGAAGCACCGTCCAAGGCTTTGACCCTCGAAGTATATCATTCAGCCATGGACGAATCGAACCTTATCGACAAGGTCGCCTTCGACAGCATCCCGGCTGGCTCAGCTCTCGAAGCTATTCTTCCGACCCAGATCGACTGGATCGGCCCGGTAGAAATCATTGCCGTTCTTAAACAGGGCAAGACCATCATCGATACCGCATCTATCAACATCGAAATCATGGCCAAGATCGTTCTGGTCGACTGCGCTCACGGCAACAAGGATTATTTCACCGGCCGCTTCGCCGGCATGAAAATGGACATCTTCCAGAATTATGGTTTCCAGATGCGCAGTATTTCAAAAGCTATTACCTATGAAAGCATCAAGGACGCTTTTGTAATTCTCTTCCCGCACCCAACCGTAGACTACAAGTCAGAAGAAGTAACCGCCCTGAAAAAATTCGTTTCCGGCGGCGGATCTCTGATGATGTTCGCCCAGTCAGACTACCGCAACCTGTCGAATCCCGACATGCTGAATGCGATTCTCAAGGGTGTTGGCAGCAAAATCCGCTTCAATGATGACCAGGCCTGTGACCCGACCGACAACATCGGGCCACCGTGGCGTGCCTTTATCGATGTTTTCCCGACTGAAGCGATCACCGGCAAAGATGTTAAAAAGCTTCTCATCAGAAGCGCCTGCACTTTTATCGATTCACAGAACAAGGGCCTCAAAGGTTCTAAAAACCTGTTCCTGCTTGCCACCGGCGACGAAGATTCTTACAACACTGAATCAGATGCAATGGGTGATGGTTACATTTATGCCAGCCACACACCGCTGCTCCCGATTCCGGTCGCAGCAGCCGAAGACCTTGGTTTTGGCCGCGTAGCCTGTGTTGGTGAACCCTTCTACCAGGACAACTTCTACAGCAGTCCGGGCGACCTGAGCACCCCCCAGTTCAACCGCAACCTGATTTACTGGCTCAGTCTCGGCAAAGAAAAGAACGTTAAATCTCTCGTCAGATACATTGCTGAACTCGAAAATGAATCTGACCCTGAAATCAGAGCTGAACGCTACGAAGCTCTTTCGAAAACAGTTATGAAAAAGGTCAGACGCGAAGTCGATTATGACCGCAGCGCCCTTGGTGATATCAGCAGCATGCTGAACGAATTCAACAGCGCAACGGTCGATCAGCTGAAGATGCAGATCAACGAAGTCTACAAATTTGAAGACCTGCACCGGGGCAACTGACACACCCATCCAGTAACGCCAGAACAGGGCTCCCGTAAAACCAGGGCAAACGCAAACTATTGACTGATTCAGAGCGAACTCACGGTTGTACTTT
>CAZFUG010000200.1:0-8154 GCA_964522035.1 uncultured bacterium | reverse complement strand
TCTTACTAAAACACATTCCAGAGGGTTTTTCAATTCCCAATATCTATTTCAGGGAACACCGGAAATGACGACAGGGTAACGAATACTCGTCATCTCTGTGCAAGCAGGGGTTTAAGAACATAAGAGCAAGATTCCCGTCTGCGCGGGAATGACGGATGTTGCGAGGGAATAACAGGTATCTTGCCAGAATGACTGAGCCTGAGCGAAAGTGAAGATAATACGGCGGCAGCCCGAAAAAGTTTTTGGGAAATAAAAAACGCGCCTACCAGGACTCGAACCTGGGACCCCAGGATTAGGAATCCTGTGCTCTATCCACCTGAGCTATAGGCGCAGCTTTAATTGTTGCATTTTAACAGCATCTTCTGGCAAAATCAAGTTGAAGTTATTCAGGGAGATATGTATTGAAAAAGACACTTTTATTGCTGCTACTGGTGTTTATGTGCCTGACCACGCATGATCTGCGGGCCGAAGACACCGGCAAGGTCATCAACAACAGATGCCGGGCCAATCTGAAAATGCTCAATGAAGCCACGGCAAAGTTTCTTGCCGAAAACGATTCTGGGCTGCCATCGTGGGCCAATCATCAGACGGTCACCATGTCGCTGATCGACCGGAAATACTTTGCAGAACAGCTTGTCCCTCCCACCCGCGACTGCAAATACTATCTGGTGGCGGTCAGCCGCGAGGATTACCAGTGGTATTGCGACCTGCATGGCGTTCTTGAAGGCGAAAAAACCGTGACATTCATGTATCATGAACACCGTCTGATGGGCAAAACAACATCGAGATACGCCAATATCGAAAAATACCGCGAACACGTCAAAGACATGCTGCGCTGGACAGAGTACAGCCCGACTCCGATGGAAAAACTGAAATACCAGTATAATATGAACCCGCTGACAACGATTCTGCTAGCTATCGGCGGGGTGGGCCTGCTGATTTTCGTCTATCGCAACATCACCTGAAAAATGCGACATCCCCGCCTGTGCTCGATTCCGGGCACAAACGCGGGGATGACAGCCATTCGACCCCTCGCCCCTTCGACAGGCTCAGGAACCGTGGTTATTTAAGGGGAAGCTTGAATTCTTCGGCAAGCTGAGAAAGCATGGTGTCGATCCAGTAACCACCAAAGCCCATTTTGCGGGCTTTGAGCAGGTTCAGAATCGCTTTACCCTTCTGATTCTGCTGCGACCATGCCATAGCCAGCACCACATAGGCCCAACCGGTTTTGTGTGAGCGACCTTCGAGATATTCGATGGTTTTGACCGGCTGATGCAGAGCAAGGTGCAATGAAGCCAGGTCGACAAGCAGAAATTCATTGGTCGGATTCAGGTGCAGGGCAAGAGTAAGCTCTTCAAATGCGTCGAGAAAGGCACCGCGACCGGCGAGAATAAGACCAAGTGCATGATGCGCATCGGCGTTTTCTGGGTTATCGGCAATTGCCTGTCTGGCAAAGCGCTCGGCAAGGTTGTAGTCGGATTCATTTGAAGACCCGAGCAGCGACAGATAGAAATAGATACGACCAAGCTCGAGATAGCCGTTTCCCATGCCTTCGGGAAGCGTTACCGAATCTTCGTAATGACGCCAGGCCTGGCGCAGCAGTTCGGTATTACCGAGGCGCAGACCGTCTTCCATCATTTTATGGGGTTCGATTATCGGAATTCCGCCTTCGAGCACTCTTATCGAAAGGGCCGAAGCTGAAGTTGCAAAAATGCAAAGCAGCGCAGTCGTCATGATAAGCAAATATTTATTGCCAATAGACATTTTTATCCTCCTGATGTTATAAATACCTGTATTATTCTCTATCATGCAGCGGCCCTAAAATCCAGAAAAAAATGGCACAGAATCCAGTCGATGAGAAGAGTTTCAAATCGCGCCTGAATGAACCTCAGGTGTGGGTTTTTCTGTTCGTCTTTTTTGCCGCTCTGCCGCTGTTGATCTATTATCACACCTATCGTCTCTACCTCGAAGACAACTTTCAGCGCAACCGCAATTCAATGGTTAACGCCTACCAGCGGGAACTCAGCTCTTTCAGTGTCAAATCGACGAACCGGCAGATTTTTCAGCAGCTGTTTCAGAGTTTTCGCGACACTTACAGAAAAACTTACGTAGAAAAGGCCCAGCACCCTGTCCTTATCCGCAATCTGCTCCAGGACATCCCCTCCAATTCTTCGATCATCATCTGGGACGACCACGGCCAGATATCATCCAGCAGCCTGATCTACCAGCACGCCTCCGGAACCGAACACATCGAAAAATTTGTCGACCTGCTTCTTACCGCATTTGAAGAGTTTTCGGCCGGGTCTAATCTGCAGACCCTGCACCAGATCAAAAAGTTCGAACAACAGCATGCGCCATTCTTTGCAGGTCTGGCGCCACTTCTTGGGCGTGGTTTTCCTGTATCCCAGGCGTTAACCAGTCCAAATCAGGTTACCGGCAACTACCTTTCGGCCTCGGAAGTATTCTTTTTCTGGGACTTCTTCAACCGAAAAAACAACAGCCTCGGCGGTTTTGCGATAGTCGTACCGCTGAAAAACCTGTCGCCGGTTTTTGGGCTGAAACAGGTTCTCAGCCGCGATATCGGCGCAAATCCTGAAAATTCCTATGGTTTTTTCGATCAGACATCGGGTGAGGTCGCAATTGCTTATCAGCCACTGCTGCCGGTTGCCCGCAACATCATCAAGCTTTTTGAAAATGGCCTGGCAAATCCATTTTTTGTTGAAGACTGGGTTCTTTTCGTACAGCCGCACCCTGACAGCTCAAGTGCCAGCATCTTCAGCCTTTTTTCGACGAATTCGCTGCGGGAAACCTTTGACAACGACCTGCAGTCGACACGCATCGTGCTCATTCTTCTGCTTCTTTCTGCCGCTTTCGTCTTTTTTCACTATTACCGACTGACCAATACCAGCGGTCTTTCGCTGCGCCAGAAGATGGCGGCCCTGTTTTTCATGTGCATGCAGCTGCCGGTTTCGATTCTCATTTTCCTGGGCATCAGATTTTCGATCAGTCAGGGCATTTTGCTCAACAAGGAGGCTGAAGCCCGCCTGACCGAGCTGGTCAAAAAGGTCGATTCCTCAACTTCGGGTTATTATCGCAGCGTTAATGAGTGGCTGAAATCGATCAAAAACCTGCCTGAAATGGTCGAGCTCGATAAAAACCGCCTGCGCGAAACTTTCTTCAGATTCGTGCGTTCCGAGCAGCTTGAAACCTACTATCTTATCGGCCTCGACGGCAAAATTGAGTTCGATATCGATAATCTGGCCGGCGACAATGCCAATAACCGCCTTTTCATTCAGGAACTCGGCATGCGCATTCTTGCCAACGATTCGAGCGACATGACGACTAGCACAGCGCTCACAGCACTCGATGATGGTCTTTTCGATCTGGTAACCCGCCGCACAGGTGTCATGCACCAGATCATCTGGCCGGGCAGCAATCTGCACAAATTCATCTTTTCTGACGTCGTCACCACCCGTGAAGGCCGCAAATTTGCTTCGATAGCGACCATTGCCAAAACTGAACTCGACCGCAAATATCTGCGCCAGGCAGTTAACGACCAGGCACAGCTGCATCAGGGCTCTGCCGAACTGATTATTCTCAAGGAAGACGACATTTCAGAGACAATTCCAAAACTGTCGCCGATTTTCAAGGCAAACCTTCTGCCTTTGATAGCTGCAAGTAATTTTTCGAACAGCATTGCCTCAGACCTGTTGCGCGACGACAACGAGCCGATGCTTGTGGCCATCGGCCGCGGGGTTGTTGCCAGCGATTTTCTTATTGGTGCCCGCTTCAGCTGGAACCGCATCATGGAAACCATAAATTTTACATATATGCTGGTTGGTCTTGGTCTGTTCTTCAGCCTTGCCGCTTCGTTGTTCCTGATCACCATTCTTATCAAGGAATTCCTCGCGCCGGTCTCTGTGCTTTCAAACGGCGCAAGAGCCATCAGCAACGGCGACCTCGAGCTCAATCTGCCGGTATTTGCCAAAGACGAGCTCGGTGAACTATCGACTATTTTCAATCTGATGACCCGAAGACTGCGCAATCGCCTTACGGAATTGACAGTGCTTTACAACCTGACCCAGAAGGCCTCAACCACCCACAGTCAACGCGAAATTTTCGAACTGGCAGCCGAAAATCTGCAGCAGCACCTGAATGCCATTTCCTCCGGCACCGTCTGGGTCGGCCGAACCGACACCGAGTCAGATCTGTATCTTTCTGAAAACCTCGACCAGGCTGAATCCGAGTCGATCAAAACCTGTGCCAGAGCTTCACTGCGCAGTTGCCGCGAAACTCTCGACACTGACGCCACCAGCGGCAAGCATTACCTGAGCCTGCCGCTGTATTTTGAAGACCGCAAATTCGGGGCAATTTATCTGGTGTTTGACCCGAACCGCTTTGGCGAAAAGAAAGTTTTCTCCGACGACGAAAAGAATTTCATGGACACCCTGCGGCACCACCTTGGGCTGATCATCGAAAACCAGCGCCTGTTCGAAGAGGCGATCACTGACGGTCTGACCAAACTTTATCTGCGCCGCTTTTTCCTTGCGAGCCTCGACAAGGAAATCAGCCGCTCGAAGCGCTACCAGCTCGAACTCTCTCTGCTGCTGCTCGACATCGACCACTTCAAAAAGTTCAACGACACTTACGGGCATCAGGCCGGTGACCACGTTCTCAGGGAAACCGCCCAGAGACTGACTGAAAACATCAGGGCCGTCGACACACCCGGTCGTTACGGCGGCGAAGAAATAGCCCTGCTGTTGCCTCAGACCGGCATCAAAGATGCATACGTTGTTGCCGAGCGCATTCGCAAAGCCATCGAAAATTCCGAATACAACTTTCGCAATCTCAGCATGGAAGAACTTGTCGATGAGGCCGACCGGGCCCTTTATGTGGCAAAAGGCAAAGGTCGCAACCAGGTCAGAATAGCTCCGGAGGCCATGTAATGCAAATATTCATTGATAAATTACGCGGCTTCACTCTTGTTGAAATTCTTGTTGTTCTGTTTCTGGTCGGGCTGGTGGCTCTGCCATTCACCAACATGTTCCTGTTCGGGGTTCAGGGCAGCCATGACAACGCCGAACACGTTCTTGCCTACAATCTGGCCCGTGAGAAACTTGAAGAAATCAGGGGTTTGCCCTTTGAGATCATCAAATCTGATTACGAAAATTTCAGAGAAGTTTTTCAGGACCGCCAGAAATACGACGAAGCCTATTATAACGAAGCATCTTTCGAAAAATACTTTTCTGACGTCTTCACCGACCGCTCACTCAACGACGGCGAACTGAAAACAACTTTCATGCGGTTGAAACAGATATACCCCAAAGCCTATCTGAAGCCGCTGCCGACCTACCCGGAAGACTACCGGAATTTTCGCCGGGTCGTCAAAGCCGAACAGATCTCTGAATCAGCTCTGCCTTCAAAAATGAAAAAAGTCTCGGTATTCGTTTATGATAACGACGGCAAGAAAACCGCCGAAATTGCAACTTTTATCGGGCAGCACAAATGATGAAAAAACACTCTGAACGCCATGGTTTTACCCTCGTCGAGCTGTTGATGGGAATGTCGCTTACCCTGCTGGTTGGCGGCGTTCTTTACCTCATGCAGTCGACTGGTATGTCAACCGTCAGAAAGGGCACTTCGCAGCTGCTGCTCACTTCCGAAATACGCAATAAAATGGAACGCATGGTTGCCGACCTGCGCAACGCCAAGGAAATTCTTGAAATTAAACCTGATGCAATCAAGATGCGTTGCTACAAATATTCACCTGAAAAGCCCGAACCCGGCGAAGACGCTCTGGTTACCGTAAGCTATGAAATCGAGCGCGAGGGTCGACAGCAGGTGATGTGGCGTATAGAAAACCGTGATAACCCGGTCAAAATGCTCAGCCTCGACCGTATCGGTGAGAAGCTTTTTCAGCCGTTTTTTGAAGCGCATGATCAGGCCTCCCCGACCGGCTGGTCGTTTTATCCGTTCGACATGGTTTCAAACGACTCCGGGCAACGGTCACGCATAAGTCTGATCCGCATCACTCTCGATTTCAAACAACAGGGTGAATCGGCTTCGCTCGTCACTTCTGTCGCGCTAAGGCCTGCAGCGACAAGAATACGGCAACCCAACTGGAAATTCCGCTGATGAAGCTTCCTGCATTTTTCTGCGCGGCTTCAGCCCTGATTCAGGTAGTCCTTGCAATAATGGTGCTGGTGCGCAACACCAGCCGGCGTGAAAATCGCCTTTTCAGTCTGCTGCTGCTGCTTTTCACCTTCTGGAATCTGGCGGAGCTCTATCTGAATTTCAGCGGAATCAGCGAGTTTGGGCTGCAGCTGCTCTTTACTCCCGGCATTCTGCTGGGCTATTTTTTCTGTGTCTTTACCGCCATCTACCCCGAGCCTCAACCAGAGGCAGTGGTATTCAGAAATCGCTGGGCCCCGGTTCTGCTCTTTCTGCCTGCTCTGTTGCTTCTCGTTCTTCTCTGGTCTGGCCGACTCATCAGCGGTTTTGAACCGATCAGTGATGGCGTGTCACTGTCATTCGGCAGTAACGAATTTCTGCTGAAAGGCGTCATCATCGTCTACCTCTTTCTTTCACTTTCGACCCTGTCAAAAAGCCGGCAGAAAGCAGAAACCACGGCACAGATAAGACGACTGCGCTATACCTTCACCGCAATGCTGCTGCCGGTGGCGGCAGGCTCGATCGTCATCGCCATGAGCCGCTGGTTTATGGGAGTCGGCACCGTTTACTCTTTCGGCCTGTTCCCGGTGCTGTCGATAATCATGAGCATTATCCTCAGCTACACAATGCTGCGCTACAACCTGATGGAAATAGACCTGATCTTTTCGATCGGTCTGGTTTATACGCTGCTTACCGCTATTCTTGCCGGCTGTATGGAGCTGATGCAGGAGCTGATGCAGTCGATTCTAAATGTTTCGGATCTTTCAACAAGAATACTTTCGATTCTGGTAATCGCCGGGATCTTTTCACCGCTCAAGGAAATGCTCATCAAACTTGTCGACCGTTTTTTTGGGCGGCAGAGCTTTGACTCGGCCAAAGTGATGCAGACAGTTCTTGCCGAACTGCGCCGACAACCAGATCAGACACGCATGTTGACAAGATTTGTGGCAGAACTGCAACTGATTCTCGATTTCACCAATGCCGAAATAATGTCGATCAGCATGGGAAAACCCGCCATAAATCTGCCGGGTCTGCCCGAGGGGCTCAACGAAATTGACGGTATCATACATCATTTCAGCCAGGCTGGCGATGAAGAACAGGGGCGAATGGCCAGAGAGCTTCGTCAGAAGGACTTCCGCCATTATTTCCCGTTCAGAACTGAAGAAGAATTCTTCGGCTGTCTGCTCGTCGGCCCCAAAAGCACCCGCGTGCCCTATACCGAAGCCGAACTAAACCTGGTTGAGGGGCTGGCCAACGAGATACCTCACATCATTCAGAATCTGCAGATGATCGATCGGCTGCTGCAACAGGAAAAGGTCAGTCAGGAAATTTCGCTGGCAGCCGGCATGCTTAAAGCCATCAGCGCCAATACCGGCGCCGGCAGCTTCGAAGGTCTGAAAATCTGTTCATTCGCATCACTTGCCGGCGAAATCAAGGGCGACATGATCGACATCTGTGAAGAACCAGGCAACCGCTATCTAAGTATCTTTGACGCCTTTCATCATGGAATTCAGGCGGTTCTGACCCTCAATCTGGTTTTCAGCGTTTTTCGAACCGTTTCTGACCATGCCGGCAAAATCGCCACCGCAGACCGGCTGCTCAGACATTTTGCCGGTCAGAATCTCTGTTCGGCGGTAACACTTCTGACCTGCGAAGACAACAGGCTGAAGCTGCGCAACTGCGGAAACCCTTCGCCATTGATCATTTCAAACGGCGCCGTCAGTGAACTGACGGCAGGTGATTCGAAACCGATCGGGGTTGCAGCTTCACCGGTGACCTGTGATATCATGCTGCAACAGAATGATCTGCTGCTGATTTCGACAAATGGTCTGTTCAAGGCTTTCAAAGAACTGCGGGGCGTAGCACTCCCTGATTACCTCGCCGCGGCGGCTCCAAAAAGCGTTGAAGAATGTCACAGACTTCTGACTGCCGAAATCGAGCCTTTCATCAGAAAACGATACTCAGACGACATAACCTTTATCA
>CAZFUG010000199.1:0-8273 GCA_964522035.1 uncultured bacterium | reverse complement strand
GCATCAGCGATAGAATGCTCAGCAGCACCGATTCGCCGCTGAGGCCGGACTATCTCAAGCATCCTTTTCCGCGACCGACCGAACGTTGCCGCTACGAAAGCGCCGGCGATCTTATACACGGCACACTTGTAATCTACTGCCAGTTTCATGGCGCACCGATCAAGAGCCCGTCTCCGCAAAGTCAGGCGAAAGAAAAGAACGGGCCGTGAACCGCAAATCGGTCATTCTGCCAGTTTTTAAATGCCAGGCAGGGTGGCTTTTTATCTTTTTTCTGATCCTTGGCTGTATTTTACCGGTTGCCGCCGACGAAGGCATTACGCTGCGCGTCTGGTTAATGGGTGGCGAGGGCGAACTGATATCTCAGCTCACCAGCCGCTTCGAACAGGAAAACCCCGGAATCAGGGTCAGAATTCAGGCTTTTTCGTGGGGCGGCTGTTATGAAAAACTGGTAACCGCGTTTCTTGGCGGCGCTCCCCCTGATGTCTGCCAGCTCGGCACCACGATGATGCATGACTTTTACGCCATGGGCGCCCTTGAAAGCCTCGACCCGCTTTTTTCTGACGGCCGCCTGAGCTCTGATGACTTTTTTCCGGCATCGATGGAAACCTGCCGCTATGATGGCCAGCATTACGGGGTTCCGTGGTATGTCGATACCCGGCTGGTTTACTATCGCCGCGAGTATCTCGACCGTTATGGCATGCGGGCTTTTCCGGCCACATGGCAGGAATTTATCGACTTCGGCCGCAGGGTAGTCGCCGACAAACGCGCTGCCGGGCTGCAGAACAGCAATTTTGCCAGCCTGCACGGCTTCACCTTCGAAATGTTCTACTGGCAGGCCGGCGGGCAGTTTTCGCCACTGAGCTCCGGTCGACCGGCTTTCGAGGAAGAACCAATGCTCGCTGCCCTCGAATACGACCGCACGATGCGCCGTGAGGGGTTTCTGGGCAAACCCAACGATTCTGGACTCGATTATATAACCGAATTCGACAACGGGGTTTACGAAGTCGTTATTTCCGGGCCCTGGATGGCCTCTGATCTGAAGAAAAACGCCGGGCGCCTCAAAAACGCCTGGGATCTGGCACCTCTGCCGGCCGGCAAAGCCCGAACATCGTTCATCGGTGGCTCGAATCTGGTGCAGTTCAAAGATTCGCGACACAGGGAAGCGGGGCAGAAACTGATTCTGTTCCTCAGCCGGCCTGATATTCAGGCTGAGTGGTACAGAATTTCGAGCGACCTGCCGGCCAGCCGGCAGGCGATGGTGCTGCCAGAACTGGCTGAAGACCGGGTCATGCAGGTTTTCCGGCAGCAGCTCGAAGACACCCGGCTGCCACCGCCGGAAAAGGAATGGGCCATCTTCTGGGACAGATTTTATCGGCAGTATGACGCTTTTCTCGAAAGCAGCGATGACGCAAAAGCTTTTGTCAAGCTGATGAACGACACAATGGCCGCGATTGTCAGAGAAAAGGAAGCGGCTCAGGCCCCGGCGACCGGCAATTTTTACTGGCTGGCCCTGTCGGTGTTTCCGTTGCTGCTCGTCTCGGTATATGTTGTCAACGGCTTCAAATCACAGTCAGGGCAAACGATCAGGCAGGCCGTTGCAGCGACACCGCTGCGCAAGGCCGCCTGGTTTCTCGGCCCGGCTCTGCTGATTCTGGTGGTTTTCAGGTTATTGCCGCTTTGTGTCGCTTTCGCCGCCAGTCTGACCGATCTGGGTGCCGCGAGTATCACCGACCCGGCCCGGGCGAAGTTCGTGGCGCTGAGTAATTTTCAGCAGCTTTATCACGACCAGATTTTCTGGAAAAGCGTCGGGAACACGCTGACCTATCTCTGCGTCGGGGTGCCGGCCAATCTTCTGATCGCACTGACGCTGGCGCTGGTAATCAACCGCTTCACGGGCTGGAAACGCAACCTGCTGGCGATGGGCTTCTTTCTGCCTTCGGTCGTTACCACGGTGGCGTCGGCGGTGACCTGGCGCTGGCTTTACTGTCAGCAGAGCCCGTTGAACGATCTGGTCAACTGGTTTGGGTTCGGCCCGATCAACTGGCTCAACGATGCCGATCTGGCACTGCCGGCCCTGATCGTTTTCTCGATCTGGCGCAGTTATGGTCTCAGCATGATAATTCTGCTCGCCGGCCTTGAACTGATCAACCGCGACCTGTATGAGGCGGTTCGTATCGACGGTGGCGGCTACTGGCACGAATTGCGCCACGTAACCCTGCCCGGGCTCAGGCGCACGCTTTTCGCTCTCGTGGTCGGCTCGGTTGTGGCCAACATTCAGTTTTTTCTCGAACCATACGTGCTGACCGGTGGCGGGCCGAAAGACGAAACCATGTCGCTGCTGCTGTTTTCATATCAGCGGGCCTTCGGATCGTTTCAGCTGGGCTATGCCTCATCGGTGATCGTGGTGCTGTTCGCCTTCTTTCTGCTTTTCAACCTCTGGCAGCAGTCGGTGCGCCGCAAACTCAGCTGAGAACCTACAGCCCCTTTCGAAAAGCAAAAAAGAGGCGACCGGTTTTGAACCTTCTTGTTTTTTTGATGTATTAAAGGTTATGGTGAATTAACAGTTGTATTTTGAGGAGGAACCCATGACCAGAAAAATTATGCTCGCCTGCGTTCTTTTTGCCCTTGTTTCGGTTTTCCCGGGCCTGGCGCTCGAACTTGAGCCGATTCCGGCCGGCGCCGACATCGTCGTTTTCGTCAACAATCATTCAGGACTGCCGCTTGGCGATCTGCTGACTTCGGCACCGCTTCCCGAGATGGCAAAACAGAAGATCGATGAATTCATTGCCGCGACCTCTTTCAACCCGCTGAAAGATATTTCCAGGATTCAGGCGATGATTAAAAAGGGTGCCACTAAAAGAGAAGATAACGCCGTGATCGTTCTTTCAGGCGCATTCAACAAAGAAAAAATCGTGGGTTTCATCAAGGAAAAGACCGGCAAGGAACTCAGCGAAGAAAAGCTCGGTGAATACAACGTTTTCAAATCACCTGACGGCAAAGGCGGCCTGTGTTTTGTCGATTCAGGAAGGGTCGCCTTCGGCACATTCGCGGCCCTGAGCGTTTATCTCGAAGCCAGAGGCGGCAAAGAGCTCAGCAAGGATTTCGACGAACTCGTGAAAAATTTCGATGACAAGGCCTATGCCGGGCTGATGGTCAGCGGCAGCGAATATCTGCAACAGGAAATAGAAAAAAGCCGCGAACGCCGTCAGGCGAGAATGGAAAGACTCGGCCGCGGCCCGAACCCGGTTGCTGCCTGGCTCGAAACCTATCTCAACGAAGGCGTCGAACCGCAGGGTATTTTCGCTCAGCTGCAGAACAACAGACTCGAAGGCAAAATTTTCTACAACCGCGCCGACAGCAAAGGTCTGTTCGCACATGCCGTGTTTGAGGTCAACGATCCGAAACTGACGATCGAAAAAATGTTCGGCGAATTCATCAAGGCGCTCGGCACCATGCCGGCCCCCGAACCCAAAGAAAAAGCCCCGGCGAAAGCCCCAGACACCCGCTGGTAACAGCAGTTTAACGACCGCATGCGCCCTGGCCGATCGACCTGATCAGGCCAGGGCGTTACTTTATGAATAATTTCAGACATTTTGCAGCAATCAGATGTGGTAAGATTTCGACGATGCAGAACAATCGATTAAATAGCGGAATGATCGGAAGCAGGCTGCTGCGGGAAGGGCTGTTTTTCGCCTTTCTGGTGTTTACGCTGGCGATCAGCATGCTGCCGTTCATTTTCATGTCGGCCGAGGCGATCGCGCCGGCGACAGATGCCGCGCAGAGCAGCGGTCTGGGGCGGTATCTGCCCGGGCAGTGGTCGCTGCAGTCGTTCAGGCAGCTGTTTGAAATCGGCGATGTGCCGCGCTTTGCGCTCAACAGCCTGATACATTCGTTCGGCTACACGTTCATGTCGCTGCTGATCAATTCGCTGGCTGCGTTCGCGTTTGCCAGAATGGTGTTTCCGGGGCGCGACCGGCTGTTCATGATGCTGATTCTCGCGATGATGATTCCGGGTCAGGTGATCATGATTCCGGTGTTCGTCATCGTTAAATCGCTGGGAATGCTGAACTCTTATCTCGGGCTGATCGTTCCGGGATGTGCGCATGCTTTCGGCATCTTTGCGATCAGACAGTTCATGCTCGACCTGCCCGACGAAGTTTTCGATGCGGCACGCACCGATGGCTGCAGCGACACCGGCCTGTTCATTCACATCGCTTTACCGCTCTGCCGGCCGATTCTGGCGAGCATGGCGGTAACCAGCTTTATCTACACCTGGGATCAGTTTTTATACCCGCTGGTGATCATGCAGGACGAACCGATGTTCACGCTGCCGGTGGCTCTGGTTTCGATGACCTCGAAGCATTTCGGGCGCTGGGGCGTGCTTCTGGCAGGCGGCGTCGTCACCGCGATTCCCTCGCTGATCGTCTTCATGCTGGCGCAGCGCGCCTATGTTTCGGGCGTCACTGCCGGCGCCGTGAAAAACTAGGTTAAAAATCGCGCTGGGTCGTGATCAGATCGGAAATATTGAAACAGACGTTGGTACCAACTTCGGCCTTCAGATTCGAATCGTAGTTGATGACCACGCGTTTGGGCATGATTAAAGGGCCTTCTTCGCCCTTCTGACGGTTGAGAGAATCGACGACGAGGTTGCCGAAAATATTGACTTCTTCGCCGCCAATCAGGCTCTCTTTGGCGTAGATCGCCGATTCGATCTTGGCATTGTTCAGACCCTTGGCGAGGCGCACCGTGCCCTTGAGCGATACGAGCGACAGAAAAGATGCGGCACTGTCGTGCACGACGTTCTCGGTGATGAAAATATCGCCTTCGGTGACGATCATACCCTGCCCGGAAATGCGCCCGCCAATGTGCAGGTCGCCCTGAACGTAGATCAGGCCCCATACCGATGCGGGCTTAGAATAAGTACCCTGCAGAGTCAGGTCGCGTTCGATGAATTCGTGGCAGTAATCTTTCGCATCTTTCTTGATGCGGTCGAGCTGCATCGGTTCGAGCTTGTCGGGGTAGCGCGAGACGAAATCGAACTTGGTATTCATCGTGTAAGGGTCTGAGCTCGGGTATGGTGTCTCGGTAATGCCGAGAACGTAGGGTTTAAGCTTCTGGTAATACCTGATTATTTCGCCTTCATAATAGGTATATTTGCTCAGATACGGGTCATGCAGCTGATTGCTGCAGAACAGATAGCCGATCTCGGGGCGCTGGTGCGAAAAGATCGAGTTGTCTTCGAAATAGTTGATGATGTCGTCGGCGGCAAAAAATGGCAGATAGACGTGCAGACGACCATTGGTGCGAATCTTGCCCCAGAGGTAAGGGTGCAGTTTCTGAATCGAAATGTCGACGAAATCCTTGATCTTGATATCGGAAACCGACATTACCAGCTTACGGATAACCTTGAGGGTGCGAATCTTCATATCGCCCTCGAAGCCGACGTTGCTGGCCATGTTCGGTTCCCAGAAGAAGTCGCCGGCGGTGTTGCCGAGGGTTTCCTGGAAAGCGTCGCGGGTCTTTTTAGCCAGATCGTCGATCAGCGACTTGAGCTCGCGCACGACGCTCCAGTTGCGGCATCTGAACTCGCCGTGGCGCAGATACTCGTCTTTGCGGTTCGAAACGAAGAGCGTGTAGTTCTCGGCCGGCGGCGTCAGGTCGGTGACCTTCAGCTCGCGGATAACCTCGATTTTCTTTTCGGCGTTGCGGTAACGGCCGGTAGCCTCGAAACGCAGCAGGCCTTCCCAGCCGCCGAGGGCCTTGTCGGCATAGGTGTCGCGGTTTTCCTTGCGGTAGACCTTCAGAGCCGCGGGCACCTCTTCGTATTCATCGATATAGGTCTTGAAAGGGGTCAGACGCAGGTTGTTTACCTCGATCAGCACCTCGGCGCTGCCGCCGGTGATCAGTTCGCCGTCGTTGATCTTGATACGCAGCGAAAAGTTCTCGGCCCTGTCGATATCGAGCAGGGCGAGAATCTTGTCGTTGATTTCACCGCCGTCGGTCAGCAGTTTCTGCGAAAAAAGCTCGCGCATCTTGATCATGCCCTTCTCAACCGCTGATTCAGCAAGGTAGAAGGCCTGCATGCTCTCGCCGAGCCGGGCGGTCTGCGCCCGTTCCTGCGTCATGTAGTTGATCAGCATCGTGCCGAATATGTAAAGAACTCCGACAATCGTCAGCAGCATGAAGATGGCACTGCCACGGCGGCAGCGTTTCGGCAGGTTCCTTACATCAGGCATCGATTCACCTCATTATTCGGCGTCGGCCACATTCAACGGTTTTTCACCGTTGGCATGCCAGTTCAGATAGGCCTTGATAAAGGGCTCAAGGTCACCATCCATGACCCGGCGCACATCGGAAGTCGACTGACCGGTGCGCAGGTCTTTGACCAGAGTATAAGGGCAAAAAACGTAAGATCTGATCTGATTGCCCCAGGAAATATTCTTCATATCGCCTGAAATGTTCTTCAGTTCCTTCTTTTTTTCCTGCTGCTGCAGTTCGTAAAGCTTGGCTTTCAGCATGCCCAGAGCGACTTCGCGGTTCTGGTGCTGACTGCGCTCGATCTGACAGGCAACGACGATACCGGTCGGCAGATGCGTGATGCGCACGGCGCTGCTCGTTTTGTTGACGTGCTGGCCACCGGCGCCCGAGCTTCTGAAGAAATCGAGTTTGAGGTCGTCTTCTTTGATCTCGACATCGACATCGTCAGGCAAAATAGGCATGACGTCGACCGCAGTAAAGCTGGTATGGCGGCGGGCGTTCGAGTCGAACGGCGAAATGCGCACCAGACGATGCACACCCTTTTCGCCCTTCAGATAACCGTAGGCATACTGGCCTTTGATGCGCAGAGTCGCAGATTTGATGCCAGTTTCCTCTTCCTGGAGGTCGAGAATCTCGTATTTGAGATCGGAAGCATCGAGATAGCGCTGGTACATACGAAACAGCATCGAAGCCCAGTCTGACGACTCGGTGCCGCCGGCACCGGGTTTGATCGAAAGATAGGCATCGGAAATATCGTATGGTTCTGAGAGAAAGGTTGTCAGCTCAAGGTTGTCGATCGTCAGGTTAATCGGGTCAAGCTGTTTCAGCAGCTGAGAAAACATGCCATCGTCGTTTTCGGCTTCGGCAAGCTCCAGCAGGTCTACTGTGTCGGTGAATTCTCTGTTGACAGCTTCATAAGCATCGCACGCCTTTTTGAGTTCGGCGATTTTCTGGCTGGTGGCCAGAGCCTTGTTGCGGTCGTTCCAGAAATTGGGGTTTAATGTCGCTGATTCAAGCTCTTCAATCTGCCGCCTTTTGTTGGGCAGGTCAAAGATGGCTCCCGATGCCGGAGAGCCGGGTTTTCATCGTTCGAATTTTTTCGACGACTTCGTATTCCACGGTTAAGCCTCCTGAAATGTTCAGACTATCGACTTATGCGAATCAGTCTGCTGATACTGTTCTTCTGCCCGCCGAAGCTGCCTTCAACCCCGACCTGCAGAGTGAGTTTCGACTCTTCATGGTCGATCGACTCGACCTTGAATTCATTTACCCGATATTCATACTTCTCGCCAGTGTAATTATCATCGGGTGGTACAATTATATCCTCAATAAAGACAGAATAAAGAAGTTTTTTTTCGTCATCGTTGGCATTTTCGATCGCCTGCATTGCCTCGATGCAGTGACGCTGCATGGTTTTCAGCTTCAGGAAAAGGTGCTGCATGCCTGAGCGGGCCATAAAGTAAGCTTTGCGGGCCTTCAATACCTGCTGATACCGCGCCCGGCTGTTGGTCATTGTCCAGGACAGCGACGCCACCCAGATCGCCAGACAGAGAACCAGCCCGAAGATAATCGGCATCGCGATACCGCGACGGCCCTTCGACAAGCTCAGGGACCGGGAGGCATGGGAATCTCGACTTTGAATTGTCGGCGTGGCTGGCGTCATAGGTTGGCCTTGTATGCCATGAGGCTGATGTTGTGCTTCTTTTTGTCGCCCCATTCGGCGGTAATTTCGATGCGTTTCATTCCGTCTTCGACGCGGGCCCGCTGCAGCTGCCCGGAAGTGGCGTCTTTCATTGCCGCAAACTCGATCGTTACCATTTCGGCGCGCATTCTGAACCTGACGATCTCATGCCCGACCTGGGCCGGGCGCAGGTCGAGCGGCCGCGAATTTTCGACCTCGATAAGTTTTCCGTCGGTTTCACCGGTCGGAATGCCGGCGAAGTTCATCGCCAGTGCCGTATCGAGCTTTTCTTCGACGATATTGAGAATCTGGTAATAGTCGCCGAGCTGTGAAC
>CAZFUG010000198.1:0-8363 GCA_964522035.1 uncultured bacterium | reverse complement strand
AAACCATCTCTGCTGGTAGTTACCACCCGCCGGCGCATTCATATTGGCCTTAAGAATGAGTTTGGCATCAAAGCCGCAAAACTTGGGCTTGGTGCAATTGAGAATGCCGATCAGACGGTTTTAACGACGATCGATTGCTCAGAAGTCTACCCGCCTGAAGTTCTCAATGTTTACCATGTTTCCCGGCAGGCCCTTGCTCACAATTCGCTGACACCAAGGTTGCGTCGTCGTCTAAAGGCTTCGATCGTGCCGGTGACCAGTTTTACCGAATATGAATTCGAATTTGAGCGCAACGTCGAATCGGCGCTCAGGCATGAAATTGCCAACGCCCCTGATGCTTATGAGAAGGCTCGACTTGAACAGATAAAAGCAGATTATCTTGCCGATGTGGCTACAGTGGCAAAAATTCTATCGACATCATTGTCGGAAACGGGTCTGAAGATTATTCCGGGCCAGATGAGCAAGTATCGCAAGGCATGGCAGGCTTTGTACGGCACCAGGTAACGCCGGCGTTTTTCCTGCAGTCAGAAAATTCTTGCCATAATCGGGGATGATAGCGTATAAAAGCAGTTGATTTTCTGCCTGCCGGCAAAATTATGTACACCAGATTGAAGGGTTTGCGCGTGAATATTGCCTTTGCGGTCTCTATCCGTAAATGGGGTGGGGTCAAAACCTGGTGCATAGACAACGGGGTTGCCCTGAAAAACGCCGGCCATAGGGTTTTTGTCTATGGCCGCCCGGGCCCTTTTCCGGAAAAGGCAGCGCGGCTTGGTCTTGAGGCGAGGCCTTTTGATTTCGGGCTCGACTTCAGTATTTTCGCAATTCTTTATTTTATCAGGGAATTTCGGCGCAATAAAATTGATGTGTGCGTCTGCAACGTGGTCAAAGATATGCGCACTGCCGGCATTGCTGCCCGCATTCTTGGGATACCGATCGTTCAGCACCTCGGTGATGTCGGCGATCTGCGTGATACTTTCAAAGTGAGGCTTGCTCAGAGAATTCTTAAGCCCGCTCTGGTGACCTGCTCGAAATATTGTTACGATGCTTTGTCTGAGAGTGTTCCATTGCTTACAGAATATCCATTTCAGTTTATTCATCCAGGTGTCATGCCGGCTTCTGAGCCGAAAAAGGGCCTGCATAAACCGCGGGTGATTATTACCACCTGTCAGCTGAATAAGGCCAAAGGGCATGTAGATCTGTTCAGAGCTCTGGCGATTCTTCGCAAAAATGGTCAGAATTTTCGTTGTATCGTGGTCGGAACCGGAACTTACGAAAAAGAAGTCAAGCTTGCAGTTGAAGAACTGGGTATTTCTGACATCGTAGAGTTTACCGGGTATGTGCCAAGTGTGCCGGAGCAGCTTGCCCGCGCTGACATCTATGTGCTGCCAAGCTATTGCGAAGCTCTCGGAATTGCTCTGGAAGAGGCAATGGCAAGCGGTCTGGTCTGCGTAGCCAGAAAAAATGGCGGTGTGCCCGAAATATGGCCACCATCAGAGCTTGAATTGCTAGTCGACAAGGACGATCGGGGTGAAGCATTTGCGGCAGCTCTTGGCGGTTTGCTGGATTTGTCAGACAATTCTCTGATGGAAAAAAGCCTGGCTTTTTATAAGCACGCCGGCGAGGCTTTTCACGCCCAAAAACAGGCCGAAAAACTCGAACGATTTATTAATATGGTTGTTGGTCAGAGATGATGGAACAGGAAGTGCCAGCCCTGTCAGAAAAAGGATTCCCTCTGGAATTACCAGTTGAAAAGCGTTTTCGTGCACTGTTTTTTCTTCTGACTGCTGTATTTGCTGCAGAAGGTTTTGACTTTTTCTCATACCCGCTTCTGGCAATTACAGGTATTGCAGCGTTGTATTGTTTTTATCAGGAAGGTTTCTTTTCGAAGTTGAATCGGTTGTCGTTTTCTGTTAAAGCGACTTTGCTTTTGTTTATTTTAACCGCGGGTTCTCCGGGTTTCCCTTTAAAAGACCTGCCCGTGGCAGATAAAATGTTGGCTGCTTACCTGGCAGGCTTTGGGGCTGCCTGTTTTTTGCCAGGCCAATTGCATTATGCAATGCTGGCATTGCCTGTTTCAATAGTTGTTTCCTGGTTGATATACATGCTTTCAGGCTTTTCTGATGGTTTTTTTCTGGGTGAGAGACTGGTGCTTTTTTCTGGAAATCCCAACAAACTCTCATTTGTTGCAAGCTTTGCCATAATCATTTCGGTAGTATTCAGGCAGAATCTGCAGGGTTTCTGGCGCAATTTGAATCGAATCTCGCTTTCTTTCTGCATTTTGACAATAATTCTAAGCTCGAGCAGGGCATCAATTCTTGGTCTTGTCGCATGTCTTGCCTTCTGGATCATCACAATACTTCGCAAACGGCTTGGAAGAATTGTTTTGTTGGTTACTCTTGCTTTTGTGGGCGGTTTCTGGTGCCTGCCCAATTGTGAAATCGAGAGACTGAGAATGGCAACCGATCCAATTCATGATACAGCCTTCCAGAAGAGGCTTTTTATCTGGAGTGTTGCCGTAAAAGGGATTACTGAGTCGCCATTTTTAGGCAACTCGATGCGTGGTTTCCGGAATTACTATGCAAAATATATTAAAGACAATGAGAAAGAACTCATCGGAAAGCCATTTTTCGAGAAAGACATTTTTGACGTCAGTCACCCGCACAATATTTTTCTGGGAGTGCTTTTTGGGTATGGGGCTCTGGGTTCGGCCCTGCTGCTGGTAATACTTTTACCTGCTTTGAAGGTTGCTTATAACAGACGGGACTATCTTTTTTTCTCGGCTCTGCTGTTCAATCTTGTCAGCGGTCTTTTCGAGTTCTATCTGCACCGGGTTTCTGGTGCGCTTTTTGTGTTTCTGCCGTTGGGGATAATTCATGGTAATGAATATCAAAGACTGAATACAGCTGAACAAAATGATCTTTCGATCGCTGAAGCTGTTGAAAAAGCTTCCGATGCCGGGCCCAGCCATTGAGTGAGCTTTTAAATATCAATTTTAATGCTATAATGACGCCTGAATAATTTTTTCCAGGCAGAACCTTGTGACCAAAGAGCTGATTTCGCGGTTTTATAGTTCAGATGTCGAAGTGAAGCGGGCGGCGGTGTATCGAGCGCTGTTCGACCGGCGGCACGATCTTTTGCCTGAGCTGAAGAAAGCGATTACCTACGAGCAGAATGAGCAGATGGCGGTGTTCATGATGCAGGTGATACTGACGCTCGAGGCGTTTCCGCGGGATTTTTCGACCGAGAGGCGTATTCTTGAGATTCTGCAGAAGGGCAATGGGGCAGGGGAGCTGCAGCCAAGCATGTGGAAATATCTCTGCGGCTATGGCACCAGCGAGATGCTTATCGCCACCCTCGGAGCAATGGGAGAGGCAATTCCGCCCGATGCGCTCGACTTTATCGATACCTGTATCAACCATCCAGACCCAGAAGTGCGGGCCATGGCCTGCGAAAAGGCGATTAAAAGCGGGCGGCCGACGCATTTTGCTTATGTGCTTACTCTGATTACCGACCCTGACCCGATGGTGGCGGAAACGGCCTTCAGTGTTATCCACAGCATGCCGGTCAACGAGCTGGCGATTGTTCTCGACTATGCGCTGGGCTCGCCTGACGAATGGGTGCTTGAAAACGTGGCACCGTTCCTGCCAAACATTGTCAATAACGGTTTGCGGGCGGTTATCTCAAAAGTGCAGTATCACAAGCACCCGCTTGTGTCGCGAAAAGCCAGAGAAGCCCTTAAAGCTCTCGATGCGATTCCCTATCAGACAAAGAAAGAAAAAGAAAAATCGGCCGAAGAAAAGGCCGAAAAAGATGCCGAAAATGCCGCTAAAGCCGGTGAATCTGCCGACAACAAGGCGCAGCCGGAAGAAAAAGGGCTGTCTTTCAAAGAGCAGATGGAACTTAAAAGACAGCAGAAAATGGAAGAAGAAAAGCGTCGCAAAGAGGAAGAAGAAAAACTTGCAGCCGAACTTGCTGGCGTGAAAGCCGAAGAGATTGCAGGTTTCGCTGAAGAGCTCGCCGGTTTCGAAGAAATAGCGACGGGAAAGTCGAAGAGAGAATTCAAAGACGGACTTCCCGCCGATGAAGAGGCATTTATCGACAATCAGAATTTTGAAAGCGAGACGGCTATGCTTAACGCGGTAAGCGCCGACTTGGTTTCAGATGAGGAAATTCTCAGAGTCAAACCAGCTGTCACCGAACCGGAAGCAGAAATGGTCGTTGTTGCCGATATTCCGGTCGTTGTAGACATCGACCTTGAGGCTGCGCAGACCAATCTCGTTGAGAAAACATCTGCTGAAAGCGAAAAAACCGTCTCAGACACCAGATCTTCGGTTACTGGTGCTTCTTCTTCTGCTGATGCAACCGAGATATCCTCTGATTCCCGGTCGAAGGTATCTGTTGAGACATCAACAGCCAGTTCTGGTGGTAACGAGAGCCGCCGGCAGGATCCAGCAGCAAAGCCTGAGGTTGTGGCTGCTGCAGCAAAGAGCGTCGAAGGCAACGATGTCCGGGTTGCCGGGCAGTTTCAAAAATCTGCAGGTCCGGGAATGCCTGTAACTGCTGCTTCTGGGAAAGCTGCTGAAACCGTAAAGACACCACAAAAAGTCCCAGTAGAAGCGTCGCAAAACAAACCCGAGCCTTTAAAAACCGAAAAGGCTAATTCCTCTGGCGCTAAAGGCCCTGCACGGCCCGGGGTTGCTGTTCCTGGCCCGGCTCGTGAAATAATCACAAGATACCCATCTTTTATCTCTGACCCATTTGCCATGCTGTTTCAGCCTGCAAAACCTGAAGTGCAGCTGAAACTCATCAATCAGGTTGCCGACAACCTGATTGCATTTCTCAATCTCTGTTTTCTGCAGTCATGCTTGTTTTACGCTCAGGAATCAGATGTGCTGGCGCGCAGCATTCGCGAATGTCTCAAAGGCTGTCTGGTCGGGCCGACCGCCCTGCGCAGCCTGCATAATTTTTGTTTGTCGATGAAGGCAGCACGGGGCAGTCCGGTGTTTTTCACCTTTTCGCTGGCCGGCATTTTCAGTGAATCGTCTGACACTAACCCACTGATGATGCTGCGTGAGCTTAAAGAGTTTCTGCGCGAACCGGTTGAACCTTTGTCTGAAAGCGTGCCGCAGGCTATCGAAGGGTTGACCGATATTCTTCGTGGTGTAAAATCCATTCTGAACAATCTTATCGTGATGAAGACGCCGCCAGGCGCAAAGGAACCTTTTGCCGATCTCAGCGGACCCGAAGCCAGGGCACTGTCTGCTGATAAACGGCCATCTCTGGACCTTCCGGTTGGTGAAGTGGTTCTGCTGTCGCGTGACGGTGGCGAAGCCTTCGGCCTGTTTCCTTTCTTTAAATATGAAAAAAAGAAAGTATTTTTTGCAAAACCTGACGCAAAAGAACTTGCGGTATTCTACGAGCGACTCGAAATTCCGGCCGATTAGGGCAATGGCAAATGGTTGTTAACTGCTGATGAGGATGGTAAGATAGTTCTATGAGATTGTCGATCAAAACCGCCGCAGGGGCTCTTTTTTTCTTTGTCGGCAGCATGGCTTTTGCTGATGCGGCTGATCTGTCGCGGTTTTTTCCCGAAACTCCGGCAGCACCTAGATACACTGCCCGTGAAATTGGCCAGTTGCCACAGATCGACCACGAAGAAAGTCCGATTGACGAATACAATGCGGCAGTCGACCTTAACAACCGTGCGCTCGACCTGATGAAACGAAATGAATTTGAGCAGGCGCGTCGGCTGCTGGCAGAGGCCTGCGAAAAAGTTCCTTCTGGCAAAGGCTTCTGGAGCAATTATCTCATAGCTTTGCGCCGCATAAAAGGTCGTGAGTCAGAAGCGATCAGCGCTGCCAGAGTCGTGATGGCGCTCGACCCGCAGGATTTTCAGGCTCCGTATATTGCCGGTCTGATTTATCTTAATGAGCTTAAACAGCCGCAGGTTGCCGCAGATTATCTCGCGGCAGCACTGAAGCTGGCACCCGAAGACGGTTCAGTTGCCGTCGCGATGGCTACAGCTTTAGAACAGGCCGGTTTCGATGACGACGCTTTCGTAATTTTACAGAAACATGCGCCCAAAGCAGGCAGCGATGCCTACCCGTTTTATCTGCTCGGGTTGCAGTATCTTGAACGCCGCGATTACAACCCGGCAATCAGAGCTTTTAATACTGCCCGGGCATTTGACGAAAAGGGCTATGCCCACGACGCCTGGATCAGAGCCAGATATTTTGCCGGTCAGCTCGAAGGGCTCGCTGCAGATTGCAAGGCTATTCTGCAGAAGTTTCCGAGCGTACTTAACCGCGAAAGTCTTGAAAGAATGATGCTTTCGCTTGAGCCAGGTGATTTCAGGCTTATAGAAACAATCGGGCTCAAGATCAGCACGCCTTCGGCCCTTGATAAACTCGATTTTCTCATCAAGCCTATCCCTGACATCGCAAACCACCAGAGTGTTTCACTGGTGAGCGCCGAATTCATTTCACGCGGTCAGGCAGTAAAAGCTTCTATTGATACAAAAGAGGGCGCCAAACTTCGGCTTGGCGTTCCGAAAGAGCTTTTGGCACCTGAACTGCAGCTGAAACTGACTTATCGCATCGCCACTGTTCCGCTGCTTGGCAGTCAGATGCCCAATGCGGCTGTCTCTGCCCCGGATGTCAGAGTTCTGGCCCAGGATCAGCTGTTGAGTATGGAAAACCCGATCCTGGCTGCTCTTGCCGCCAGGGTAGCTGCTCAGCCTGGCAATTATGTGCAGAACGCCACCATTGCCGTTGCCAACGGCCTTAAATACCGTGAAAACTTTGAAGACCGTCCGGTAGAATGGGCGCTGGCAAACCCTGATTCCTGTGACTGCACTGAGTTTTCCAGACTGCTGGCTGCTCTTTGCCTTAAAAAGGGAATTCCCGCCCGCGTAACCACAGGGTTTCTTGTGAAGACTGAATTGATCGGCAAAGAAACCGCTGTTGGGCACGCCTGGTGCGAAGTTTTCTTCAGCGGCAAGGGCTGGGTTCCTATCGATCCGACTCTGCAGTCGAACATGCACTGGGCCTATTTTGGTAACCTGCTCAGCGATCAGATTCTTTTCGATTACATCGGCGCAGAAAAGCGCTCACGGGTAAGCATCGACTTTACTTCTACAAGGCCTGATCTGAAGGTCAGCCTGAACAATTCATACCTGCTCAATAAATGGTAAAAGCGCGAAAGGAAAGCCCAGCAATGGCAAGCCGCAAAGATATCATCAATCACATCAACGAACTTTTTGCTGAAGTGGTCTTTAACGATTATTCCTATAACGGTCTGCAGTTCGAGGGCTGCGAAAAAGTCAGCAAAATCGTTGCCGGCGTCGATGCCACCGTCGAATTTTTCAAGGAAGCCACACGCCGCGGCGCCGATTTTGCGCTCGTTCATCATGGCCTGTTCTGGAAGGGTGGCGAATGGACCCGCCTCGATCGCATCAATCTCAAGATCGTAAAAGCCCTTATCGCCGGCAATCTCAATCTTTACGCAATTCACCTGCCACTCGATGCACACCCGAAGTTTGGCAACAATGCCATTATTGCTGATCTTCTCAAGGCAGAAGTTCAGGCCCCCTTTGGCGGAAGCAGGGCCAACGCGGTTGGCGTGCTGGCAAAATTTGACAAGCCGATCAGCGTCGGCGACTTTAAAAAGCGCGTTGAAAAGGCTATTGGCCCGGTAGTCACCCACCTTGACTTCGGGGCGGCAAAGATTCAGACGGTCGGAATCATCTCAGGCGGCGGCTGGAATACGGTCAGTGACCCGCTTGTTTACGAAGGCAAGGTTGACGCCATTCTTACCGGAGAAATCATTCACCAGGCCGTCGCAGCATGCAGAGACCGTGAAATTCACATGTTTTCAGCCGGTCACTACGCCACCGAGACTTTCGGTGCCGACGCTCTCGGCCGGCATCTGGCAAAAAAATTCAAACTTGCTTACGAATTCATCGACCTGCCTACCGGGCTTTAATACAAAAAGCACCATTTACGGTCTATAGCCGATCCATCTGCTCGCGAACTGCTCAGGGCA
Organism: uncultured bacterium; assembly: GCA_964522035.1. Taxonomy (GTDB): domain Bacteria; phylum Muiribacteriota; class Ozemobacteria; order Ozemobacterales; family Ozemobacteraceae; genus Rifleibacterium. Next base: position 320 of record CAZFUG010000198.1, on the reverse strand, counting down.
GGGCGGCGCGTAATTTTTTCTCGAGATGCTCGGGGGAAATGAAACCGACGGTTCGCAGGCTTGTAATCTCGCTGCCATCGGGCTGCAGAATGACCAGAGTCGGCAGACCGACGATGCCAAACTGCTTCAGCAGGGCGTTAATCTTTCCGTCGTCGGGGCTGGTGGCGTCGATTTTGACCGGCACCATGCGGCTGAGAAGATTTCGAATTTCGGGCCGCGGAAAGACATTCAGCTCAAGATCTTTGCAGACTGTGCACCAGTCGGCACGAAAATCGAGAAATAGCGGTTTTCCGGTCGCAGTTGCCTCTTTCAACGCGGCC
>CAZFUG010000197.1:0-8364 GCA_964522035.1 uncultured bacterium | reverse complement strand
TTTGTTGACTGCAACAGTTTTGCGCTGAGCATCACCAAGAAGATCGAAGGTGGTATAGCCAACTCTGATTCTGGTGTTTTCAGTGAGCTGATAGCGATATTCGAAAGTCAGAACGGTTGCTTCGGGGTCAGCAATGCCCATATTGTTGTAAGAATCATAGGCGGTGTTCGACTTGTCAACGGGGATGGCGCCGACCTGATTTACACGGCCCTGACCGTTCAGATGACGGGTCATGTCGTTGACAACTTTATCCTTCATTTCGCCAAGGAAATCGCCAGTCAGTCTGAAGTAATGCTTGGTGTTGTTCGGGCGGTATTCGGTCTGCAGTTTGAGGTCATACATATTGACCAGACCGTTGTTGAAATAGTTGTTGCCGCGGGCGATATCTTCATAGGGAGTTTCAGCCGCGTCCATATATCTCATGTCGTTGTTGATCGAGATGGCACCAACTGATTCGTCGTCAGCAAAAGTGCCGGCGATCTTGGCAGCCCAATGCTTCTTGCTGTCCCATTTTACGGCACCATGACCGGTCCAGCCATTCATTTCCGGGTTGATCCAGGCAGAGTTGGCGGCGGTGTCAGCGGCAGTGTTCAGCACATCGGCTTCATAATGGCTGAATACAAAACCAAGGTCATAGCTCCAGTGGCCGCAGTTGCCGATCGGGCCTTTTGAGCCGAATTCAACATCCCAGCGCTTGTCGCTGGTCTGCTGACCGGCAACGGTGTTGCCGAGAACGGTGGTTCCGGTGGCGATGAACGGAAGGGCGGCTGTAGTGACTGCAGCATTGAACAAGGTGTTGATGCGGCCACGGTTGATCAGATTGGGTTCGTCCTGACCATAAAGACCAAGATAGAAATCGTGCTTGCGGTAGTTGGTGTTCAGGTCGAGGTTCCAGACGCCGCGGAAATCGACGCCGGCATCATCTTTGTAGTTGCCGCGATGGCGGTCATAAATGGTCTGCAGGGTAACATTCACATCGCCGATCTTTTTGCTGTAGCGGATAACGTCGATGTAGTTGTTGAGCAGCAGGGCGTGGTTGTGAGCATAGAGATTGCGGCCGAAGACGAAGTCGCCACCGAAGCGGAACATGTCTTTGATCTGCAGGTATGCCTGATAAACAGTATTGTCACTGACTTTGTTTGCACCAATGCCGCCGATACCGAAGGCACTGTTGAGGCCTGACTGGGCATTGCCTGCGCCAATGTTGGTGGTGTTGTAATCTAGCATCGCCCAGTAGACGAAAGCAGAAATGTTTTCGTCGATGTTGGCGTTGAAAGTCAGGCCAATCATGCTTTCAGTAAGGCTGTTGTCAGTGTTGCCGGCTCTGGCTGAACCGTTAAGAGTGTTAACTGCCCAGTCGTGCTTGTGGGTGATATTGGTATGGCGAACCAGCATGTCGCCGCCGAGTTTGACTTTTTCCATGCCGCCTTTGGCGATGTAGTCCTTGATGCCTTCAACGTCTTTTTTGAGGAAAGAGACGTCTTCTTTGACTACCTGCATGTCGTCTTCAAGAGAAGTGACCTTAACGCCGAGAAGAGCGAGTTCGTCAGCAAATTCTACAGTCAGTTTTTCGAGGGTCTGCAGGTCAGCTTTGGTAACCAGGTTGGTGCCGACGCCAGATTCGAACATCTGTTCGACATAGGCGAGCATTTTGGCAGTGACCATCGCGAAATCGAATCTGGTCAGACCTTTGCTGCCCTTGAATTTGCCATCGGGGAACCCCTGGACAATACCTTTGTCAGCCAGTTTGCTGATAGCGTCAAATGCCCAGTGAGAGGCGGGCACGTCTGAGAACGGTGCTGCCATTACTGCTGTTGAAGCGAGCAGCAGGGCGGCAAGAACGAATAGAGTAAAGCGTTTCATTTTTCCTCCAGAAACCCGTTAAATTTTATGGTGTTTCTGAACCTCGTCGCCTGGGAACCGGAGACTGAAACGTCATGAGAAGTTTCCATGTTTCCTTCTGCTACGCTGCAACCTCAGGAACCGCATTCTGACTCTGAACAGAAAACCTGCGGGCAGAACCCCACATAGGAGAAATAATCTATTGTGCTCAGTAACACTTGTCAAGGTCAAAATTTTATTATGCTCTCAAAAAAGAGCAGTTTTTACTGAATAACTGCGCAAACAAATTAAAATTTCTGGTCAGGTAATACTTTATGACCAAAAATTATTTTTTTGTTTTTTTAGACCGGACTTTAAGGCGAACGAGCCGGGCATTGCTTGTGTGATTTCTGCAAACATGAAATTCTGCTGATAAACCGGAGCGGAAAAACAGAAAAAATATGCTCTGTTTTGCTTTTAGAGCCTTGTTTTTGCGGTTTTCTGATTTGTCGTGTACAAAGCGCTTGCCGAAAGATAAAAAAAATAGTTAAACTGTTAGGTAGATACAGTACAAAAAATCATTGAGGTGGGGATAGCGTAAAATGAAATTCTCTGGTCATGCTCTGTCAGGTTCAGTAAGCAATCAGAAAGGTAAGAAGGGACGAAAGTCTAAAAAAATATGCCTTGAGGGGGCTGCCACGATTGATGATGCCTCGGCTCTGGCAGAATTTCTGCGCGACGTTGTTTTTGAGGCAAAATCTCTGATAATTGATCTGAGTGCGGTCACCAGCATCGATGTATCGTTTTTTCAGATACTTGTCGCTCTTGCGAAAACCTGCTCTCTCAGCGAAATTGAAGTTTCAATTACTACGTTACCCGATGATCATGTTGTAGCCAGGTCGGCTATCAGCGCGGGGTTTCCTGCACCTGCCGGCGGACTCTGGTTCGGTATGGCCTGCATTTCAATCACCGGAGCAGATACATGACCAAACGAATTCTTATCGCCGATGACTCAGGAAGTATAAGAGAAATGCTGGCCTTTGTTCTTACTCAGGCCGGTTACGAGGTTTTATCAGCCCAGGATGGGCAGGAAGCACTCGACAAGGCGCCGGCGTTTGGCCCGCACCTCATTATCACCGACCTGAACATGCCAAAACTGAACGGAATCGAGCTGGTAAAAAATCTTAGAGGTATGACCAGTTTCAGATTTACTCCGATTCTTGTGCTGACCACCGAGGGTCAGGACGAAAAAAAACAGGCAGGAAAAGCCGCCGGGGCAACCGGTTGGCTGGTCAAGCCTTTCAAGCCCGAAAAGCTTCTCGCAGTCGTTGGGAAAGTGCTGCCAAATTAGCAACCTGACAGGGTCATTTTTTTGTTAAAGCATTTCTAAATGGGGAATAATTATGGAAAACCCGACTGGCTTGTTTCGCGAAGAAGCGGTTGAGTTGCTGGCTGCACTCGAAGGCTACCTTCTCGACCTGGTAAAGAATCCTGTCAATCCTGACCTGATCAATGATGTCTTCAGGGCTCTTCATACGCTTAAAGGCTCCGGGGCTATGTTTGGCTTCAATGATCTTGCCGGGTTCGTACATCATATCGAAAATGTTTTTGACCTGGTCAGAAAAGAAGAACTTTGTCTGGATTCTTCGTTACTGAATCTGACTCTTGAAGCCCGCGATCTGATGAAACTGCTTATCGATCCGGCTGCTGAAATATCACCGGCGGCACGCCGACGCATGAACGAGCTGAACGCAGCATTTTCCGGGCTGCTTCCCCATAAAAAGATTCCAGAAGCCCCTCAGGCAGGCGCCTCTGATACCAGAACAACCGCAACCGAAACCGCGCCCGAAAAACTTTCTGGCACAGCGACCCGCTATAGAATCAGCTTTGCCCCGCACCCCGACTTTTTTTCCAGCGGTAATAATCCGTTGGCGGTCATTGCTGAGCTCAAAACCTTAGGCGATCTTAAAGTCACCGTCAACCACGATATGGTGCCTGAACTGGTTGCTCTGTCACCGGAACAATGTTACCTGAGCTGGTCGTTTGAACTGGTAAGTCAGCATGATCTCAACGCGGTAAAAGATGTTTTCATGTTCGTCGAAGACATCGCCGATCTGAAAATTGAGATGTTGAGCGAGCCACGGCCCGCTGTAACTGCTGAACAGACAGTAATTGCCGCACCCATTGACGCTCTTGAACTGCCACAAATGGAAGACACCGCAAAATCGGCTTTGACAGCTGATATGGTTGGTGACTCGACTGTGTTGTCGGGTATAAAAGTCGATGCCACCAAACTTGAAAAGCTGATTGGCCTGCTTGGCGAGCTCGTAACCATTCAGTCAAGGCTCAGTCAGGCCGCCGAAAAACGCGGAGACAGCGAGTTGATCTCTATTGCCCAGGAACTCGATGCTTTGACCGGGGAATTGCGTGACAATGCTCTCAAACTCAGCATGCTGCCGATCGAGTCGATTTTTGCCCGACTTGAACGCTTTGGCGAAAGCGAAGCCGCTGCTCTCAAACGCCAGATCCGATTCAAATTCGCCGGTGGTGATACCGAGCTCGACAAGGGTGTCTTGAGCCGTCTGTTTGAACCGCTGACCTTTCTTATCCGGTTCTGCATTCACAATAGTCACGAAGCGACTGCCATACGTCTGCAGAACAAAAAGGATGCCCGGGGCCTGATCTCGGTTTCTGCCTGGCATTCATCGGGTAACGTCTGCGTTTCGGTCGAAGATGACGGCTGTCTGACCCAGCTATCAGAAGAACAGGGCACCATTCTCGAAAAATCGCAGCGGATTATCGAAGAATTGCGCGGCAGCCTCGAGGCAAGGCTGAACCCCGGCAGAAATGCTGCATTCGTTATCAAACTGCCATTGAATCTGGCAATTATCGAAGGCCTGATGATTCGTCTTGCCGACCGGCTTTTTGTGTTTCCCCTGTCGCTTGTCGAAGAATGCATCGAGCTGACCCGGGCCGACCAGTCGCGACACTATAACAAGAATGTTGTCATGGTAAGGGGTCAGATCGTGCCTTATATACTGCTGCGCGAAAAATTTGCTGTCGATGGCGAACCGCCGGCGGTTCAGCAGGTGGTGATTATCAATCAGAACGGCCGCCGGGTCGGGTTTACGGTTGATCAGGTAGTTGGTGAATACCAGACAGTCATAAAAAGCTGGGGAAAATTCTGCAGCCACACTCCCGGCATAACAGGCGCAACGATTCTCGGTGACGGCAATATCGCTCTGATAGTCGATCTTCCGGTTCTTATCGAAGAAGAAAAAAACTACCTCGATTCCGAAGGGAATAACTAAGTCATGGCATTCAGTTTCTTTTTTAGAGATGTTCCCGCGCTCGAAACCGCCGCCCAGGCGATGATTGAACAAACACAGGGCCAGAGTCGCATTCGCGTCTGGGTCGCCGGTTGCGCCATGGGCCAGGAAGTCTACACCCTCGCCATTCTGCTGGCCGAAAAGATGCATTATTTCGCATTTCAGAATCTGACGATCTACGCTTCTGATATTGAAAAAGAGTTTGGCGATATCGTCACCCGCGGCGAATACGAATGGGGCGATATCGAGCGCATTCCTGACAAACTGAGAGATAAATATTTTGCCGAAACCGGCAAAGCTGGTGTATTCGCCGTCAACAGCATTCTGCGCAGTCGAATCAACTTTGTGCACCATGATCTTCTGACTCTTACACCTGTCTGTGAAGAGGTCAATCTGATCGTCTGCAAGAACGTTTTATTGCATTTTCAGCCCGAAGAGCGCATCGACGTTTTTCGCATGTTTCACAGAACCCTTTCGCGCAACGGCATTCTCGCGAACGAAAACACCCAGAAACTGCCCCAGGAAGTCAGCGGCCTGTTTCAGCAGATTTCCAATGATTCGCAGGTATATCGCAAACTAGAGGGGGGCAGATGAAGATTTTTCAGCTCGAACAGAACCCCGAAAAATACAGCTGCCGATCTTATCTTATTCTCGGCACCTGGAGCACTCTCGATGATGTGAATACGGTTATTGACCCGGGCATTGACGGGTCGGTCATCGATCAGATCGAAAAGATTTACACCGGAGTCGGCAAAAACCCGGTAGATCTCGTTGTATTGACACATAATCATTTTGACCACGCAGGAGGTGCCGCAGATCTAAAAAAACGTTACAACGCAAAGGTTATGGCTTTTTCACCGGGCGAGAATGTTGATGCCCTGTTCAAAGACGGCGATCAGCTCAGGTTTGGCGACCGGCAGTTTGAGGTAATTCATCTGCCTGCGCATTCTGACGACTCGGTTTGTTTTTATTGTCACCAGGAACGGGTTATTTTCACTGGCGACAATACTCTCCGGGTCAGAAATTCTGAAGGTTCATACAAGCAATCTTATCTTGAGTTCCTGCAGCGCATGGAAACCTGCAGGGTCAGAGTCGCTTATGGCGGCCATGATCTGCCAATCGAGGAGGGGTTGGGCGAAATCATAAAAGAAAGCATTAGGCATGTCAGCAGGGCAATCAGCCCTGCCAAGGGATTTTGATCAGTAACGGGTTGTAATTCTACTGAGAACGGAGAGATTCTATGCTTGAAAACGTGACGTTGGCGAAAAAACTCATGGGGGGCTTCATTGCAGTTGCTTTGATCACTCTCATAGTCGGGTATCAGGGATACAGCGGCATTGGCGATTTGAATGAACATCTGATGGAAGTCGGCGAAGTCAGACTGCCTTCGGTAGAGCAGTTGCTGATCGTCGAAAAGGATATCGAAGCGGTTCGTGTGGCACAGCGAACTCTGTTGAACCCGGATCTGAATGACGAAGATTACAAACGGCAGTTCACCAACATCGCCGCAGCCCGAGACAGATACATGGCTGCTCTGGCTATTTACGAACCACTGCCTCAGACAAAGGAAGAGGCGGAAGAATACAAAAAATTCACGGCGGCTCTTGAAGAGTGGCGCAAGGTCAACGCTTCATTTCTTGATGAAGTTAAAAAGCTTGAAGCAATAGGTATCCGCAACCCGGTTCTTCTCGAACGCGACATAAATCGCTTCAAAGGCGATCACTACAATGTTGAGATTATGGTTCATGAACTCATGCAGGGTGGAAAGGTTTTTACCGGCGGTGACGATCATACTGCATGTAACTTTGGCAAATGGCTGGGGGATTTCAAAAGTACCAGCTCCGAAGTAAACCGTATTCTCAGCGAAGTCAGACCTCCTCATCAGAGATTTCATGCCGCAGTAAAAAGAGTAAGGGAATCTGCGAGATTGGGTGATTTTGAAGGGGCAAAACGCATTTTTTCTTCTGAAATGGAAGGTGCAGCAAATGAAACCTTCGGTCATTTTGACGACCTTCTCAAAATTGCCGCTGAGGCAAAGGCAATTTATGACCGTATCAACACGATTGCCATGGTTGAAGCGCTTGAGGCTCAGCGTGTGGCTCTCGGGCACCTTAAAAAGGTTATAGAAATAAATGAACACCTTGCCAAGGAAAGCGTCACCGAATCAAAAGCTGCCGCTGCTCAGGCCAGAAGAGTCGCCGCTCTTGGCATGCTTGCCGGCTTTATTCTGGCTCTGTTTGCTGGTATGTATCTTGGCAAAAATATCTCCGGCATTCTTGAGGCGCTCAAGGCCGAAATGCAGATGCTTATCGAAGCCGCTGTCAACGGCAAGCTTTCGACCCGTGGCCGTGCTGATCAGATCAATTTCGAGTTCAGGCCTCTGGTTGAGGGCGTAAACAAGCTGCTTGACGCAGTAATCGGGCCGTTGAACGTGTCGGCAGAATACATCGACCGCATTTCAAAAGGTGATCTGCCGAAGAAAATCACCGACACCTATCATGGTGATTTCAACGAAATCAAGATCAATCTGAACAACTGTATCGACAATATCAACGCTCTGGTTGCCGATGCCAACCTGCTGGCCAAAGCCGCCGTCGAAGGTAAACTCGCGACCCGCGCCGATGCCAGCAAGCATCAGGGCGATTTCCGCGCCATCGTTGATGGTGTTAACAAGACTCTCGATGCGGTAATCGGGCCTTTGAACGTTTCGGCCGAGTATGTCGACCGCATCTCGAAGGGCGACATTCCGAAGAAAATCACTGATAACTACAACGGTGACTTCAACGAAATCAAGATCAACCTCAACAACTGTATCGATAATCTGAACGGCCTCATCGACGAAATGAACAAAATGTCGAGCGAACACGACAAGGGCGACATCGACGTCAAGATCGATATCAGCAGATTCGCCGGTGCCTATCAGGCAATGGCGAAGGGCGTCAACGACATGGTCTTCGGCCACATTGCGGTCAAGAAGAAAGCCATGGCCTGTGTTAAAGAATTCGGCGAAGGCAACATGGACGCTGCTCTTGAACAGTTCCCCGGCAAAAAGCGTTTTATCAACGACACTATCGAACAGGTTCGCGCCAATATCAAGGCACTGGTTGCCGATGCCAACATGCTGGTTAAGGCCGCCGTTGACGGTAAACTTGCGACCCGCGCCGATGCCACGAAACACAAGGGTGACTTCAGAGCTATCGTTGATGGCGTCAAC
>CAZFUG010000196.1:0-8367 GCA_964522035.1 uncultured bacterium | reverse complement strand
GATCGCCATACCTTTTTTTATGCTGGCTTTTTTTTTCCGGGCACCTGGCGCACCGCTCGAAGGTGACTGGGGCAAGGCTCTTGCGACACTGATCTTTATCATTGCAGCCATAACAGACTATTATGACGGCTATCTGGCGAGGCTGTACAAAGAAGTCACCACTTTTGGCAGGTTTATCGACCCGATAGCCGACAAACTTCTTGTCTCAACCGCACTGATCGCCATGGTTGAATATCGTGAAATCACCCATACCGCCGCCTGGGTAGCCATAATCATCATCGCCCGTGAATTTGCCGTAACCGGCCTAAGACTTATATGTGCTGAAAGAGGCCAGGTAATCGACGCAAGCGGCGCAGGCAAAATCAAAACCACCTTTCAATTAACAGCGATCATTACCGCTCTGTGTTTTCTCACAATACGAATCTTCCTTTTGTCATACAATCAGCAGGCCTACCTTGAAATGCTGATGAAAATCTACTCTCCCGTAATTCAGGGTCTGATGTTTCTTGCTGCCCTGGCTACGGTATATTCCGGCTATGATTACTTCAAAAAGAATTGGCACTTCCTGGACTAACAGCTCTGCCAGCACCAGCACCATCAAACTGCTGGGTTCGTGTCTGGGCCTTGGCTACATAAAAAAGGCTCCGGGCACATTTGGCAGCATTCCCGGAATCATTCTGTTTCTGCTTACCCGCAACATGCAGACCTGGATACAGATTCTCGTTTTTATGGGCTTTTGCCTGCTTGCCATCGGCATAGCCGAAAAAATTGAAAAAATAGACCGCAGCAAAGACCCTGAAGAAGTGGTTATCGATGAGGCCGCCGGCATGTGGCTGTCGCTTTTTCTGATATGGGACGCCAGCATCATGACAATCCTTGCCGGTTTTCTGCTGTTTCGCCTTTTTGACACACTGAAGCCGTTTCCGGTAAACCTGTTTCAAACCTTTAGGGGTGGCACCGGAATTCTTGCGGATGATCTGGCAGCAGGCATGCTGGTAAATTTTATTCTAAGACTGCTGCTGCTGCGTGGCATTCTCTGATACCCGCAATTCAAGCAATCCAGCGCTTTATCAAAATTGAATCTGTAGTTTTATCGTCCCGCGCAGGCGGGAATTTTGTCTTAAAAAGCTTATATCCCTGCTGAAGGGATGATGCACAAACTGACGCCCATTATTGATTACTGCATAAACAAAATTGAACCGGTTCGTCGGCCCGGTCTATCAGTCAGGTTGCTATTTTTACAGACGATTCTGCTTTTTATTTGCAGTTATCAACAATCGACCGGCTGTAACGGAGAAAAAGTCTCCCCTCCCCTGCCTCAAAAATCACGCAAGGATATTTTTTAGCCCGGCAGCGAAAGGTGCTGAATTTTATTCAACACTGAAACCTTATTAAAAATTCAGTCCCTTCCAAACCCATAGAATCCAGGCATAAAAAAAAACAGCCACCCGAAGGTGGCTGTTTTTATAACCTTTTATCAGAAGGTGATCGGCTGGTCTACAACCGGAACAACGTCGGCACCGATTACAGTTACATAGCCTTCAGTCATTTCTGCGGGCATGGTAACTACGGCTTCACCGTTGTCATTGGTGGTAGCAGTGCGAACATTTTCAACACCGTTGGTGTAAACGCTTACGCGGGCGTTGCTTACGGCTTTGCCGGCTTCATCGCGAACGTTAACGGTTACAGTTACGCCATCAGCATTGCGAACGGCTTTTGAATCAGCGGCCAGGGTGATCGGGGCTTTGAAGCGAACGTTCAGAGTGCTGTCACCATAGAGGTGCCACTGCTCAAGCATCATGACGCCTGATTTTTTCGGTTCAGCAGTGTAGAGTTCGAGACCCTTGATGATACCGTTCATGAAGATACCACCGGTGGTTTTGTATACTTCATTGGCGATCAGGTTCTTGTTGAATTCAGCCTGAACGTGGATCGGTGGTACCCATTCCATGTTGGTGGTTGAACCAGCGTAAGAAACAGCGCCGGCCGGATTTTCGATGTCACCAGTGCGCATCCAGGCTTCACCGAAACCGGTGAAGTTCACGAAGCGGCCGTTAACGCATGCTACGTCCCAGATTACGGGCATTGCCCAGCCGTTTTTCAGCTTGGCAGCGTCGCTGTTGCTGAAGCGGGTGGTGCCCCAGCTGGTGCCGGAACCGTGGCCAAGGTAGTTGATAAGGCTGACGCCTTCGTTTACAGCGGCAGTGACCATGGCGGCAGTTGCGCCCGGATCATAGGCTTTTTTGATATCGGTGAACATTTTGCCCAGCAGAGTGGTGCGAATTTCTTCGATGTAGGCTGAGTCGACCGGATTGCCTTCGTTTGAACCAATGCCGAGGCCCTTGGTATACCAGGCTTTGTTGGTGGTCGGGAAACGTTCGTAGTTTACGAATTTGGCGACCTGATAGGCAACTTCTTTTTCAGTGTTGGCTGACAGGCGGCTGATGATTGCATCCGGAACATGGTCGTCACCGGCGAGCTTCACATAGCAGGGGTCAGAATCAGCGTTTTCTTTAACGCCTTTGTTGGTCGGAATCTGTTCGGCATCGCCAACCAGCATGATGTTGGTCAGATTACCCTGTTTAAATTCTTCAGCGATGAAGTTTTTAACATCGGTATTGGTTTTGCCAACTTCGCTCATCGGAACGATCTTCACATCGATACCGCATTTTTTCTTCCATTCGATGAAGGGAGCCATGGCTGCCATGAAAGGATCATGGGCGATGATCAGCAGGCGGCCGTTTTCATCGAGACGGGGCAGGCGGCTGGTGGCCTGTTTAAAGTTTACGAAAGTGTTTTTGTAGATCGGTTCGAATGACTTGCTGATCGGAGCCAGCTTGGTCATCGGGTTTTTAGAGATCTTCTCATCAGCAGAAACTGATACGCGGATCTTCTTGTGAACCTTGATCTGATTTTTGGCGGGGTTGTACTGAACCGGGTTTACTACCAGGTTAACGCCGCGGACTTCGCGGAAGATGAAAGGTTCGCCCATTTTGACCATATCGGCATCAGTCGGATACCAGGCGTCTTTGCCGTATACTTCGCCGAAATTGTAGGGAACATTGTTCGGGTCGATATTGCGGGTGAAGTTGCCTTTGCTGGGCACGATGCGGGCATCGAGATTGATAATTTCAGATTCGATGCTGTTGACCTGGAAAACAGGGCGACGAGCCGGATCTACCATTACCATTGCGGTATATCTTGGCAGAGTCGGAGCATCTTTGTCTGAAGAGAGAGATGCTTCCGGGGCGGTGATTTCGAGAGCCTTGGCGCCAAGAACCTGAGTTTCGGCAACATTGACTTTCGGACATTCGATGTCAAGAGTGGTTGCATAACCACGTGAACTGCTGACAGAAATACCGGCTGCGTAGGCAGAACCAGCGCTCATCAGACAAAAGGCCAAGAACATGGTAGAAATTCGTTTCAAGCTTCTTTCCTCCTGGTTACTTATGATACTTGCTAAGCTTTGTTCTTAGGATTATACGGTTTGGTACACAAAGGCGCAAGGGGCAAAACAAAAAAAGTTTTCTGCAGCGCTTTTATTTTCCCGTAAGAGAAAAACTGGCTTTATCAGCCAGTTTCGGGATTCTTTTACAATGGTTTCGGTACATTTTTTTTGTAACGACTGTTTTTTTCTTTCGCGGGGAATAAAAAACGGATTACTTTTCGCCGGGGCGACGACGGCGGCGGCGGCGTGTTTTTCTGGTCATTGGCGGCGGTTCCTGCTGTAGAACAGGCAAAATTTCATCAGCAAGAACCTTTACCTGCCATTGATGCAATATTTCACTCTGCTGAAGTTCTCCGAGACTTTCGGGTCTGATTCTTGCAAGATCATACAGAGCATTGGTCGGAGCCAGAACAGAAGCTGGAATCTGCATCTCATTGGCAATGGCGTCGCGAATTTCGCGAAGCGATTTGGCGATCTCCCCTTCCCAGGAGTTCAGCAGTTCATGCCGTTCTCTTGGTTTGAATGGTTTATCGAGCCCGGTAAGTTCAGCTTCAAGACCGGTTCGAATTGCAGCCTGCAGTTCAGTTCCGTAACGGTTGAGAAAATCGCGGCCAATAGCCTTGATCACGTTCAAACCAGAAATAGTTCTCGGCATCTGCCTGGCAATATCAATCAAAGCCTGATTGCTCAGCAGCATGAATGGCGCACGGTCAAGCCGACGGGCGATTTCCTCGCGCAGATTCCAGATTTCTCTGAGAACGGCGAGAGAGCGCGGCGACAAGCGTGACGAACCCTTGATTCTGAAAGCGAATTCATCCTGTTCGTGAGGTTGTGCTTCGCGGGCCTGGCGGGCAATATATTCACATTCTTCCATCAGCCATTCGTATCTGCCCAGCTCTTTCAGTTCGCCGGCCATTTCGTCAAAAATAGGAATCAGACAGACCGCATCGAGCAGACCATATTCTTTCATGGCTGTAGTCAGATGGCGGCGTGACCAGTCACAACGCTGCAGCCTTTTATCGAGAGTAAAGCCAAGATATTTTTCGGTAAGCGATCTGAGGCCGAGTTCATGCATACCCAGCAGTTCTGCTGCTTTGCGGGTGTCAAACATTACCGGAATATATATTTCAAGATCTCTGGCAAGCATGGAAACATCGTAATCACCGCCATGAAAAACCCAGAGGCAGGAGCTTTGCGTCGCGAACTGCTGAAACGGACTGAAATCCTGAATTTTCTGAGGATCAATGATAGCAGCTTCTCTGCGGGTAGCAATCTGAATAAGATTGACCCGGGAATAATAGCGGTAAAAGCCGGCAGATTCAATGTCTACGGCGACAATATCCTCGCCCTGGGCTCTGGCAAAAAAGCCGGCGAGTTCTTCTGTGTTTTCTATGACTTTTGCGTTTTCAATAAAAGGTTTGGGGTCGAATTCAATTTTCATCAGTGACCTGTTGCGTGATTCAGATAAACAATAATTATCACAACTGCATCGGATTCAGCAGCATTTTTTTTGCAGCGGCGAAAAAATACGTCTTATTTGTGGGTAAGAATGTATCTTCCATCCCAGCCCTCGGGGGGCGGATTATCCTTATATTCCTGACAGCGGTGAATATAGGTAGCACTCGGGCCGTCATCAGGCCATCGGGCAAGAATCTCTTCGAAGGTAGCTATAGCTTCGTCCCAGTGGCGATCGAGATGCAGTTGAATGGCGCGATCGTAAAGCTCGATCAGCTCGAACCAGCCCGGCGGTTCTTTTCCCTTTTCGCTCACGAGCTCAAAAACCTTTACCGGCTCTTTTTTGCCTTTGACCGCAAGAAAATCGAGAAATCTGGCAGAAACCACATGTTTAGCACGCTGATAAACCGCATCACTGACCATCAGGGCGGTGCCGTATTCCTTATTCGCACCTTCAAGGCGCGAAGCCAGGTTGACGCCGTCACCCATACAGGTAAAGTTCATTTGAGCTTTTTGCGAGCCCATATAACCAACAACAACATCGGCGGTATTAAGACCGGCGCGGGCTGAAACCTTTGGCAGGCCTCGCTGTGCCCAGCCGAGCTGCAGCTCGTGAATTTTACGCTGCATTGCCAGGGCACAAAGACAGCCACGCACTGCGTGATCTTCCTGTTTTTGTGGAAAATTCCAGAAGGCCATTACCGCATCGCCGATGAATTTATCAAGGGTTCCGCCGTATTCAAACAGCAGGTCGGTCATGGCACCAAGATATTCATTGAGCAGCACGACCAGTTCTTCTGGAGTCAGTGCTTCAGAAATAGAGGTAAAGCCGGCAACGTCAGAGAAGAATATTGTCAGTTCGACCTTTTCGCCACCCGGTTTAACCAGCTCAGGGTTGTCGAGCATGTATTGAACGACATCGGCAGCCACGAAGCGCGAAAACATTTCTTTGGTAGACTGAGCCCTGGCCCTCTGACGCAGATAGTTCGTCAGGGTAGCCAACGCCCAGATTGTCGGGTAACTGATTACCAGCGACGAAAAATTGAACAGCTGTCTGGCAATATGATAGGAAGAATATGCATGCCAGAAGGTGCCGGCAACGAAAGCCGCCATAACGAAGGCCCCGGCCACCGGCGACAGAATATCAAGCAGAAAGCCGAGCAGAAGCGTCGATATCAGCAGGGCAACAACTGTGTGCACATAAGAAGGATGTTTGAGATAGCGCTGCTCAGTGATATTAAGTATGGCGTTGGCGTGAATTTCGATACCCATCAATGGTTCTTTTTGCACGGCAAAACCTGAATCATAGGTCAGTGGCGTCGGAAAATAGTCGAAATCGCTGACTTCAAAGGGCCCGGCAATGGCAATTTTGCCACCCTTGTTCTGCTGCAGATCAAGCGTGTTCCGGTGGGCGAACTCTGGTTTCAGGCGTGATTCTTCCGGAGCGAGAAGCGAATATGAAGCAAGCGTCTGATCGTCAAAACACTCGAAAAATGATGCCGAACGAATCGCAGCGTTATCGAAACGGCCACGGGAAGTTGATCCGACATAATCGAGCAGCATGCGGCCATAAGAATTAACCGGAATCGTAAGATCCTTGATGATGAGAGGGCCTTTGAATCTACCGGCCACAACCTCATCATAAATACTGGCAAGCGTTTCATTCATAGCATCGACATAGCCTGGCTTTTCGCCGGGTTTTCTTGCATCGAGAGCATGCATGGCCATGAGAAGGCTGAATGTGGGCTCGAGTCGTTTGTCTTTTTCGCTTACAACATAAAGGGGCACTTCGGTAACATAGCTCTTATTGCCTGTGGCCATATCAATGAAGGCCATCCGGGCTTTTCCCTGAAGAAATGACTGATCTGGAAGAATCTGTCTGACAGCCTGACGGGTGCCTGAGAGCTGATCGAGACGGGTCGGCACTTTGCTGTCACTGTCCTGATAAACAAACTCTTCTTCATTTTTCGTGTGACCAGCAAGAATTATCGGGCTTTGCGATTTTTTTATGGCCCGCTGCAGGGTTCTGTCGAGTTCCTTGTCCTTGCCACCCTGTAGAACAAAGTCGAAGCCAATTGCCGAAGCCGGCTCAACGATGTATTCTGCCGGCAGACCATCTGTGCAGCCGCTTAAAGTCATGCTCAGAACTGTTCCGGGGCGGGGAAAAAATTTAAAGTCAATGCTGACATCAAAACTGCCAAGATTGGCAAACACGTTCTGCCAGCGCTCAAGCAGCAATGCCGCAGCGCGATGCTGTTCCGGCATTTTTTCCGGGGAAACCGCTTCTTTCAGATTTTTCAGCAGCTCCGGGTCATTCCAGTTAACCAGCAGTGATGGAAAAATCAGCGGTTCTGACCCACCTGCAAGAAGCTTGATCAGGCTCGGACCCGCCGGCGGCCAGGTGCGGCCTTCGATTTTTATCAGGCTGTTAAAACCAGAATGATCGGGGTGTTTTTTAAAAAAATCCTTGATTTTATGGCTGGTCAGATGCCATTTTCCAACATCGAATCCGGCAGATGCGGGGCCTTTGTCGGTTATTCCGCACCAGTCGGTGTAAGCCATTCTGATCGGCAGTTCTTTAAGTTCCGGAAAAAACCCGACATGCACCCGAAGAATCTCAATACTGCGGGGTTTGCTGGCAAATTTGCGTGCAACTACCTGCGATTGCCCAAGAAATCTGAATATAGAAGCGAATTCGGCCCGCTCAGGGTTTTTGCCCAGCAGTGCTGAAGTTGCCTGGTCTTTTTTAACCACAAGCAGCTGATCATGTGCTTTCGGAGGCTGATACCCGAGTTGAAAAACGATTGCATTGAGAGCCGTATCGAGATTGTTCAAAAAGCCGGCCAGCATCATGAGCATTGAAATAAGAAAAACGATACCGCCGTAAAGAAGGCCGGTATGGGCCCCTGCCCCTGCCTTCTTTCTGGTAAAAAAAGCCTTTACGGCGCCAATAACAGCTCCAAAATCCATAAGCACCTCTCAGAATCAGCTGCGGAAGATGCGGTAATCCATCTCAGGAAAAATATTGTCGCGATTTTCGACTTCACGCAGCCAGTTTTCATTTACCCGATCACTGACAATGTCTTCATAAAGCTTATTGAAGCGAAAAGTATGGTCACGGGTACGTTTATGAGCATATTCAACCGTTGTTCCGGTTTTCATGATAAAAGCCCAATCAGACGACTGCAGCAGCATGAGCTCCCTGGCGGCCTGATTTAACGCCCGCAAGCGCAGGCCATCAGAATCCGGAAAGCGGTCTGCCAGTTCAATCATTCGTTGTGAAGCCTTGTGCAGATGCGGATATATCCAGGCATTGCTCTCATCGAGCCAGACTTCGTTATAGCCCCGGTGCCCCCACGAAGACATCGATGGGGTCGCCCTCTGGTTGCAGGGGCATGCCGCAAGATAATCTTCCGGGGTAGCCAACTGCAGACAGCTACTTTCAAGAGAAGTTTTTCTGAGAA
>CAZFUG010000195.1:0-8373 GCA_964522035.1 uncultured bacterium | reverse complement strand
GTTATCATAGCCCTGATGGCTGCTCTTGCCTTCCCGGTTTACAAGATCGTTCAGCAGCGCGAAAAGGAACGCCGTCTGAAGAAAATCCTCAATGACGTGCGTGCCGCCATTTCCGGTGGAAAATCTCAGCTGTCGACTGTTTCGTTCAATGAAGGCATGAGAACCTTTGTAAGAGTGCAGGGCATCGAAAAAATAAAAAGCGCACACAACCTCGCTCATCCGGTAGAGGGCGCGATAGCTTCGGCAGCCATATCGTCCTTTACTCTGCAACTGGTTAAAAAGGGCATGGGGTATCCTCCAACCCCCTTCCATCTTACTTATGGCGAAGGCTACAGCCTCGAAATCGCTACCGGGCCAACCAGTCATCCTGCTTCCGACCCGGGAAGCGTTACCATTAGAATTTCCCGGCGCTTTCTGCGCAATCTGCCGCCGCACCCCTTTCAAAGCTGGTATCCCAATGCCACCTGGACATTCCGACCGGCATCCTCGAACCCGGTGAACACATCACCCGTATCTTCCTACACCTGGAACAACGACGGCACTACCCGCTACGGCGTCATGGACATCTACTCAAGTGGCGCCGGCATAGCCCTCGACGGGAGCAATACCGATGAATGGTAACAGGCGAAAAGGCTTTTCACTGTTCGAAATGCTTCTGGTCGTTGCCTTGATCGGGGTAATTTCGACCGCTACCGTGCCGGTTGCAGAACTGATGTTCATCAAAACCAAAGAAACAGAACTCGAAAACAATCTGGCACAGATCAGGCAGGCAATCAGTCTCTGGAAAAGAGACTGCCGCAATGCCGTCGTCAGGCAGTATGGTTATAACAATCTTTACCTGATTCCGGATTCAAACCTGCACCCACCAACATTGATGTCACTTACCCGTCCCGACCTTCTTCCGGGCGGAAAATACGAGGTTCTCGACCCGGATGGGGTTACAGTAAGGGCCAGTTTTTACCCCAAACCCTATCTGAACAGCATCCCCATCGACCCATTTGTCGGTGCCGCGACCTGGCAGGTGCATTACGCCTCAGGAACGACTCCAGCGATATTTGAGGGCGGAGCAGTTGTCGGTGGTGACCCGGTAGACCATGTCGGCATTCTTGATGTTTCCCCGGTCGACAATACCGGCAATCGAAGACGCGGTTTCGTTCAGGCCATAGACGGAACCAATTACACAGACTGGTGAGGATTGAGCATGTTTAAAAAAGGTTTTACCATCATCGAACTTCTTATAGTAATAGCCATAATCAGCATTCTGGTTGGCGTTGCGGTGCCGTATTACAATGACTATATCACCGATGCCCGGCTTTCGGTGCTCAAGCAGAACGCTGCCACCTTCAGAAACTCTATAAACCAGTTTCGCGGCGACAATCTGCGCGGACCGTTTGCGGTAAATGTATACAAAGGGCCGACTCTGATGCATACCAACCCATTGTCAGGCGATACCAATTCTTCAGAGCTCATTGCCGGGCCGATTCAGATTATCAATAATGTTCCAACCCGACGGCAGAATATTAAATATATCCCTTCCATGCCGGTATTCACTGATCCATTCAACGGCGGAAACATTACAGCGCCGTCTGTTGCCGTTTCCGGCCCATCAGCATATTTTTACGACAAAGATGCCGATGGCTTTTTTGACTTTGACCCAAACAACGACGCTGACATGGCAGATTCGGAATTCGCGTTTCTCGATGGCAATAACAATGCCCAGTTCGACAGCAATTTCGATACGATCCTGTTTTTCGACACCCGGGCGTCGTATGCGCCATTCAATGCGGCAAACCCCACCACCGCTCTCGATTTTACCGTAGTAACGATAACCGATTCATCAGGAAATACTCATTAAAAAAATATTAACGAATTTGCCGCAGCTGCCGATATCTTTGAGGAAGGACTGTTTTAACCAATGACCAATGATTTTTTGAAACGCAAAAGAATCGGTGAGATCCTCATTGAGATGCGTGCGATTACGCAGCAGCAGCTCGATGCGGCACTCAAACGCCAGCCGTCTTCACGCAGGATGATTGGTGAGATTCTTATTGAAGATAAAGCGCTGAGTGAAGAAACTCTCTTTCGCGGCCTTTCGACCCAGCATGGCATTGAGTTCATGAATCTGTCCACCATGGAACTGAACACCGAGCTTATCAGGCAGATACCCGAAAGTCTGATCAAGACCTACAAGTTCATTCCGATCAGAAAAGAGCCCAAATCACTGACAATCGCCGTATTTGACCCGACCAACATCAAGATGTTCGACAGCATCAAGATGGCCACTGGCTATATGTTCATCAAATGGGTCATTGCGATGAAGTCTCAGATTCTTCATATTATCAACGATGTAATTTACCGGCCACAGAATGTTCTCGACAACGTTCCGATGGACGAACTGCTCAAAGATGTCAAACTTGAATTCAGCAAGGAAGAGAACCAGTTTTCCGAAGTGTATTCTGGGCAAACTGCTACAGACCTCAACCTTGAAGAACTGAAGCGCGAATCAGATCAGACCTCGATCGTCACCCTGGTTCACAAGATCATTCTCGATGCCGTAAAAATGCGCGCATCAGACATTCACATCGAATCATTCGAAAAGATCATACAGGTAAGATACCGCATCGACGGTATTCTCTACGATATTCTTCCGATCGAGCGGGCCGCCCAGCAGGCGATCATCTCGCGCATCAAGATCATGTCGAACCTCGACATTACTGAGCGCTTCATGCCACAGGACGGCAACTTCAAGCTCAGGGTCAAGGGCCAGCATATCGAGTTCCGCGTAGCTATTCTTCCGTCTATATATGGGCAGAACTGCACTATCCGCGTTCTCGATTCCGGTCGCGTCAATCTTGACCTCAAAGGTCTCGGATTTCACGAAGACGACCTGCAGATTTTCGAATTCAACATCGGCCGCCCATGGGGTCTGTGTCTGCTTGCCGGCCCTACAGGCTCCGGTAAAACCACCACTCTCTATTCGGCCCTTTCCCTTATCAACAGCCGTCAGAAAAAGGTCATTACCGTAGAAGACCCCGTAGAATTCAAGATTCCCGGCGTGCATCAGATGCAGGTTCAGGAAAACAAGAATGACCCGAACCGCTCGCTGACCTTTGCCAAGGGGCTGCGCTCGATTCTGCGCCTTGACCCGGATATCATTCTCGTCGGCGAAATCCGCGATTATGAAACCGCCGAAATTACGATCAAAGCTGCTCTCACCGGTCACATGGTTTTCTCGACCATTCACGCCAATACGGCAATAGAAACTATCAGCCGTCTTGAAAACCTGGGCATCGACCCATATCTTTATGCATCCGCTCTCTGTCTGCTGGTCGGTCAACGTCTCGTCAGAAAGATCTGCCCGGTCTGCAAGACTCTTATCGACACGACTCCATACATCGCTGCCTCGCTTGGCCTTGAAATGAAGGATCTTGAAGGTCACCCGCTTTATCGCGGGGTGGGCTGCAAAGATTGCAACAACAGCGGTTTTAAAGACAGAACCGGTCTCTATGAAGTTGTTGAAGTAACACCTGAGCTCAAGGAACTGATTGGTCAGCGCCGCACCAGCGTTGAGCTTATGCAGTATCTGCGCAAACGCAAGGTTAAAACCCTTGCTGACTGCTGTCTGTCAAAAGTGCTCGCTGGCGAAGTTCCAATTGAAGAATACATTATGATCAACATGGGAAGTAACTGATGGGAAGGCTCGGCTCAAAATTTAATACGGTTCTCGAACTGGGAACCTATGAAGTAAGGCTTCTGTCGCTTGAATCGGCAAAGCCTGGTGAAATCCGACTGAAAAAGTGTCTGTCTACAAGCACTCCAAAAGATTTTGTCGCATCCACCTTCATTGAATACCCGATTATTGATCCGACGCCCATAAAAAAAGCCGTTACTTCGCTGGTAAAAGAGTCGAAACTGCCCTACGAAAATGTTCTGATGATGCTTCCTGACCACGCAGCTCTGATAAACCTGCTGGTAACCCCGCCAAGATACTCTAAAAAAGAGATGGATGAAGCAATCAAGGAAGACTTTGTTCCGATAATGCCGCTGCCATTCGAAAACTGGCACATGATTCAGCATAGTATCGGCTCCTGGGAAGAAGACGACGTCGTTCTCGCCATGGCCATCATCAGAAACAATCTGATCGAAGCAGGCGGCATCGTTCAGCAGTCGGGTCTGAATCCGACTATCGTCGACCTCAACTTTCTCAACGTTGCGAACCTGATAGAACATCACCTCGTCAGCAACGAAAACAAGGGCAAAAATATCTGTCTTATTCATCTGGGCAACGAGTCAACCTCGATCGGCGTCTTCAAGGACGGTCAGTTGAGAGTTCTGCAGAACCGCCCGATTGGGGCTTATGACTTCACCAAACAGATCAGCAAGCACTTCCATGTGCCCGAAGCTGACGCAGACCAGTTCAAACGCAACGAAGTCTGTTTCCTGCCCGAACCTTCACCAGAGCAGGATGTTCAATACAATTTCACTGTCATAAAGAATGTTTTCGCTCTTCTGTGCCGCGAAATCTTCGGGGCAATCGAAAGCTACCTGACCAAGTTCCGCGAGTTCACGATCCATGAGGTAATTATTTCCGGTGGTGGGGCCAATTACGAAAACATCAACGTGGCTCTGACCACGCAATTGAGCCTGACCACAAGAGTCAGAAGAGTTTGTGAGCTTTATCAGCTTTATGTGAACGGCAATCCGGTTGACGACTCTGAGAAGAACTCTCTTGCCGCAGCCTGCGGCTGTTATCTGAGGGAATAGCCATGAAGTTTCAGTTTGACCTGCTGCCAATAGAATACAAGAGCCTGCCACGCGATAACCTCGGTATCGTTCTGGCCCTGATCATTATTGTCACGACCATTTCTGCAGTCGGCAGCATGACGATAAAAAACAGAAAAGAGCTCTCTGATGCGCAGAACCGTATCAATGCAAAAGACTCGGAACTGCGCGATATCATCGACAAAACAAGCAAGCTGCAGCCGCCGCTCAATGAAATCAATTCACTGCGCAGCAGCATTGAATTTATCAATTCGAATCTTGATACACCGGCCAGTAACATGGTTGACTTTTTTGCCGCCCTTGAAGCAGCCGTGCCAGAAAGGGTATTGATCAACGATCTCAACCCCAAAAATTTCACCAATCTGAATGTGCCCTTTTCCATAACCGGTGAAGGTTCCACTATCCAGGACATCCTGGAATTTGTTAACAGGCTGAATCAGAGCGGTAAATTCTCGGCTCAGCTCAAAAGTAACACCAGCCTGGTTCAGGCATCAGGCGTCTCGCAAAAGTTTGCTCTCGACCTCACCTATAAACCGTCTGCGCGAAAATAAACCGAACAGGAAAATGCTGTGAAGACAAGATTAAGATCAAATCTGGAACGGGTAGTAACCTACGGGCTGATGGCAGCTGCGATAGTGTTTCTGATCTACTTCCTCAGCTCGGTCAACACTAACCAGCGCCAGCTTATTGCCGCCAAAAATACCGAAATCGCTGGTCTCGTAACCAGAATTGAAGACTCACAGCGCGAATTCAACATCAGACGGCAGCAGATTGAAGAAATTACGGTACAGCTGCGCGACAAGCGCCAGGAAGTCAAGGAAAAGTTCGAAAGACTTCTTGAAAGCTCTTCAAACTACACGATTTTTATCGAGCAGGTTCAAAGAAAAGCCAAGGCTCTCGACATCCTGATAATGGATTCGACCTATAATTCTCCCGCCCCGGTCTCTGGTGCCGGCAGCAGCTATCTTGAGTTCAAATTCGACATGAGAATTCACGGTTCTTACAACCGCTTGAAACAGTTCCTCTGGGAATCGGAAAATGCGCTTGGCCGACTGGTTAAGATCTCGCAGCTCGAAATTATTCCGCCTCTCAATGATAAAGACGGTAACATGACCATGAAGCTGACACTGTCTACCTTCTTCCTGCCCTGACCAAGAATAGGAAAAGCATAAATGAACCAACAGGAATTAAAAGAATACCTCAGAAAAAACAAAACCGTTGCGTTTGGTGTTCCTTTTATTGTCGGCGTTCTGATGCTCGACCTTCTTGTACTTAAGCCAAGCCGTGAAGCTAAAAAGAGAGAAGCGGCCGGCACAGCCACTTCTCAGCCTCAGACCCCTGTCGCAACAACTGCTGCTGCAGAGCCCGGCCCGGACGCAAGGCCTCCGATTCAGCCTCCAGAACCGATTGTAAAACCTGTTTACCCGGCGCTTTCTGACAAAATTGAAAGCAGATTCGCTGCTAACCAGTTATACCCTTATGAGGCCGGAAGAAATATGTTTGTCTGGCCCGAAAAACCCGGCACTGTATTCGTCACCCAGGAAGACACCGGTGAGCAGACTCCTGTCATAGAAAGACCCGATGTTGCATATCACGGATTCTTCACTCTGGGCAACGACCGGGTCGCAATCCTGCGTTTTGCCGACGAGCTTCTGCTCACTAAAATCGGCGCAACTCTTAAGCGAACCCCCTTCTGTCTGACAGAAGTCACCCCTGAAAAAATTATCATTTCTGATACTTCAGAAGAAGGCATGAGAGATTTTGAAGTCGCTCTGACTGAGCAGCCTGGCCAGTCCAAGGAGAAGTAATATGGATTATCAGACCATCAAGAAACTTTTCCAGGATCGCGACAAAAGTGTCAGACTTTTCTGCCTGAAAAGTCTGCTGCGCCACAATGTCGAAAATGTCGAAGAATTCATTCTCGAAGGGCTGCGCGACGGTCGCCCCGAAGTGGTTATCGCTGCAATGAAAGCCTCGCGAAAGTGTCCGAACCAGGAAATCTCAGGAATGATCCTGACTTACCTTGAGTCGCCGAACAGCATTCTCAAGAGCGAAGCTCTTTACGCTCTACAGGGGCGCAATTCGCAGGCCATCAAAACAGCCATCTGTGATTTTCTCAAGCTTGAAGAAGACCCGGCGCTTGTTGCAACCGGGGTTAAGGTTCTTGGCTCGTTCAAATCAGCAGAACTGGTACCTCTTTTCAAAGCTTTTCTGAACTATGCCGATGAGCGCGTCAGGGCGAATGCCGTAGAATCACTCGGTGATATCGATGTGCCTGAAATTGTCGAAATTCTCAAAGTGCTGGTTTCTGACCGCAATAACCGTGTCAGAGCCAATGCAATAAAAGCATTATGGAACAAGGGCATCAGATTTGGCCTCAACACCCTTTCAGAAGAACTCAGATCACCAAACACCAGAAAAAGAGCCTCTGTGGCCTACATTCTCGGTGAAATTCAGGAAGACCGCTCTCTTGAACTGCTGGTTGGCCTGCTAAGTGATATCTCGCCGACCGTAAGGAATCGTGCAGTGCTCAGTCTGGGCAAAATCGGCTCTTCACGGGTTATTCCTCAGCTGGTTGACGCTTTTTTCAACGAAGATGAGCTGAATATACGCGAAACAATCATTCTCACAGTAATTAAGATCAATAAAGATCAGTCGATCAGCCAGCTTTCTGATAAATTTCTGCGCGAAGAAAATTCACGCCTGCGTTCAATTCTGGTCAAATGCCTTGGCAAAGCCGAAAACCCATGCACTCTTCCCCTCCTGTCAAAAGCTC
This sequence comes from uncultured bacterium, assembly GCA_964522035.1. Lineage (GTDB taxonomy): Bacteria > Muiribacteriota > Ozemobacteria > Ozemobacterales > Ozemobacteraceae > Rifleibacterium. Next base: position 815 of record CAZFUG010000195.1, on the reverse strand, counting down.
TGCGCGACAGTGACGGGCGGGTCAGGGCAAACGCGGTTGAATCTATTGGCCAGTTATGTGATCCGCAGCTTTCAGAACTTCTTATTCCGATGCTCAACGACTCGCACAACCGTGTCAGAAGTAATGCTGCCACCGCTCTCTGGAAACTTGGCGGCACCGGTGCGATCGTGACTCTCAAGCAGATGATCAGATCTTCGCATAAACAGATGCGGTCATCGGCTGCCTGGGCCCTTGGTGAAATCGGGGCGCTGCAGTTCGGCGACGTACTTCAGGACCTCACCGGCGACAGTGACCCTGATGTCAGAAGATGTGCATTAAAAGCACTGGCAAAACTTTCTAAAATAACTTAAACTGTCAAGCGGTCATACTCAGAGAAAAACGAGGAAGTCATGAACCGCTTGAAAATTTCATCAGTGATATGCCTTGCCATTGCTTTTCTGCTTTGCCTGCAGGGAATTGTATCTGCTCAATCAGAACAGGCCCGTGAGCTGAACCGCAAAGGCCAGCTTGCGATCGACAGCGGGCTCCATCAGGAAGCCATCAACCTGCTGAAGCAGGCCATGCAGCTTGAACCCAGCTGGGGCGAGCCATATTTTAACGCCGCCAAACTTCTGCGCCTGCGCAACAAGCGTGATGAAATGATCAAGATGCTGAAAAAGGCCATTTCACTCGACCCGCAGAACAAAGTTTACACCGAAACCTATTCGAAAGTTCTGCTTGAAGACCTTGCCAATGCTGAAAAGGCCAAAAACGCAGCTGAAATAGAGCGTCTGCGCCAGGAAATCATTCAGGTCAACCCGGCAGAGCTTGAAATC
>CAZFUG010000194.1:0-8498 GCA_964522035.1 uncultured bacterium | reverse complement strand
GATTGCAGACCTGACAGAGGTAGGCAGGAAATCCGAGAATACGCACCGGTTCTGGCCTTCTGCTGAACTCGATCAGTTTTTTCACCGTGGCATCGAGGTCGAATTCAAAGTCATTGGCGGTCTTGTTCCAGCGGATGGCGTAAAAAACCGAGCGTCGACCGGTAAGACCCGTCAGCATCTTGTCTGAAAATGCTGTTCCGACGCTGCCGGCAACTTTCGGGTCGTAGGTAAAGCAAAGATAGTTAACCCTGCGGCCTCGATCGACAAGGCCGAGCGAGGCAAAAATACTGCCGACAATTTTCCAGATGCGGCGATATGAGCGGTTGTCGAGCACGATGGCACTTCTGCGCCCACCGGTACCTGAAGAGGTCAGCTCTATTTTAACCTGCTTTTCTGGTACCGAAATCAGCCTGAATTCTTTAAAAATGGTCACCAGAAGCGGTGGAATCTGCTCGGGCAGATATTCTTTACTGAAGTCGGCAACGCCGCTGCCAGCAAGAAAAGCCTTGAATTCAGGGCAGCGGGCGGCATGCCAGCGCAAAGCCTCGTTCATGGCCGCGTTAAAAAGTTTTTCACTTGTGGGGTTGTGATCGAAGGCGTCGGGCAGATCAAAAAGCTGCCCGCAACTGACAAATGGTTTTGCTTCAGCCAATTCTCCACTCCTCGTCGAAATCTGGCTGGCAGCGAACCAGCAGGTCATACCAGCACTTCATGAACGCATCGAGAAAACGGCGGTTGTTATCAACCAGGTGCATATCCATAAAATCGAGGCTCTCGAACGAGCGCGAAAAAACTAGAAAATCTTCGCGCAGGCCGTCATCATTGATTTTCATCGCTGGAAAGTAAGCGCAGGGCAGGAATCTGGCATCGAGCGCCATGCGCTGTTTCTGAGGCAGATAGGCGCTCACCAGCATTTCGATATAGCGCATACCTGATTTTGACGCCTCTTCACAGAACCACATCAGTGTTCTTCTGATATCGGTGCCTGAAAAGCGATAGCCGACGATAACCCCGTTGCCATCGAGCGGGTTGAAATTTACAAAAATATCGGCAGTGCCATCTTTAGCAGTAAAAAGCATGTTCGGGTCGGTAAATGGAAAGAAAACCCGCTTCATCAGGTCTTTATCCTGGTAGCGGTAGAATTTTTCACTGATTTCGTCAATATCACTCTGCACGTCAAAAGCGATAGCCTGCCCCATTTTGCGGGGGTCTTCCTCGTCGATGATGACTGTTTCAGCCTCTTCGAGTTTGAGCTCACCCCTGACAATATTATAGAAATCAAGCATTTCTGGAATCAGCTGCGGCGTCTTTCGCCGGTATTCCAGGCATTTCGGGCCAAGATAAACTTCGAGACCATGCGTTTCAAAAGACTCTACCTTGCGCACATTCGGGAAAATGCCGGTCGAAAGAAAACCGAGGTGCTCTAGAACCACCTGGGGTGCGAAGCTCACGGTGCGGGTCGTGGCATAAATGATGTCACAGACACGTGTTTTTTCAGTGAGCAGCTGCAGACCATGCCTGACCATCGTGCGCATGACATCCTGGCCACGGAATTCATTTAGAACTGCGGCGGCATATGACTTGCCAATTTTATTCACCGGGTCGATCGCAAAAATAACCGAACCAATCAGACGGTTTTCGATTTTGGCGACTGTCCAGAAATAGGCCGAGTCTTCGACTTTCTTGGCGATGATTGCCCGGTCGGCGACATCAGGCAGGGTGTATTTACCTTTATAAACCTTGATATAAAGGTCGATAATCGCGTCGATATCGTCTCTTGAAGCAGGCTGAAATACGACTACACGTTTATCGTGCAGAACGAGCTGCATTCAGAATTCCCCTTTCAAACACGATCGCCGTTACAATCTATGCACGCTTAGTATACCCGCCAGAAGAGAATATAGTCAATACGCCACGCCGCATTTAACGCCCACCACAAAAATTGCCGCAACATATCAGAGGGTTCCCGTTCTGCTTTAAAAACACCTGATGAAACTAGGCTTGCCATGATGTTTCGGCAGCCCATTTTTCTGCGGCGAAATAAATCAGATCAACTGCCGGGTCTTTAACGTCAGGATACATTCTGGCATTGGCGAGATTGCCTGCCAGCCGTTCTTTCAGGCGCCCATAGGCACAGGCATAATCCGGATGGGCGCGCAGAAAATCGCGAAACAGAAGCGGATAACGCTGATTGGCGCGACCGGCCACTCTTACATGCACATTGGTCGGGCGATGACCAGCCGGCGGCTTGAAAAACCATTTGCGCCACTGTTCGGGGTCGGCGCTCTGCCCCGGCGGCACATGATCGGCAACCGCAATTTCTGAACGGACGAAACCCATTGCGGTCATTGCGGCCAGCAGATCGTCACTCAAGGCCTTAACAGTGATCTGAATGTCGATGATGTCTTTGGCAGCCAGACCCGGCACCGATGTCGAACCAATGTGGTCGATGCGCATTGCCAGCTGGCCCAGTCCGACGGCCAGTCGTTCACTTATGATCGCAAACTCTTCCGGCCAATGTGGATCATAATTTTTTATCAATCTTCTGAAACCCTGCCACTGGCCGGATTTAATCAATTCAATGCAGGTTTCAATCGCAATTTGAAGGCTTCTGGTGATTTCGGTCAAAGGCAGACCGGCACTGCTGATACTGTTCGTGCCAGAAACTGCCGAATCAGCAAGCATTTCTGGAGTTGCAGGTACATGCAGAAAACCGCCCATGATTTCGGGCATTTCGTTGGCAATCAGATGCATCAGCCGGAACATGACGTCATTACAGACAAAAGTTCCGGCCGAGTCAGAAAGCGAAGCCGGAATACCTGCAGCAGTGATTCTTTCAATGATCTTTCGCATCGGCAGACCGCTAAAATAAGCATTGGGGGCCGAATAATCCAGTACACGGTCCATCGGTTGAAAACCGTCATTATCAGCTATCCGTGCGTCGTTGACGTTGATCGCCACCCTTTCCACACTTATACAGTCTCTTTTTGCCGCCAGCCCCGTGCAGATTACGATTTCCGGCCGCAACTCCCTGACTGCTGCCTCAACAGCCGCCCAGGCACCCCTGAACGAAACCGGCAGCTGCAGTTTTTGCAGTCTGAAACCACCGATATATCCCGGCAGGCCTTCGACTCCCTGCCACGAAGAGTTCACGGCAAAGCCTTCAAAAGGCGCAAATCCTGTTACCAGTGCGATTTTTTCTTTCATAAAAACAGGCTCCCGCATAGATTTATGCCCCGGCCAACGGCCGGATCAATATACCAGACCCTCGCCGATAATTAAATACCACCGGCATATCAGGGCAAGTAAGCCATGAATGGCGAAAGCGACTGAGACAGAGTGAATCGTGCGTGCAGAGTGAGAAGATAAAACTTGAGGAAGGCGCGAAGATCGCAGAGTGTTGTTGCCAGGACAGCATTATGCCGCGCGAGCCAGGATGGCGGGGATGCGGCAATTACAGACATACTGAACATGTCGTTTGGACAGAATCGGGGTTCTGTTTATCCTGACCGAATATGCCTGAAACCATTCTTCAGGCAGGCAGAAGAAACGGAGAGGACGGGTCGTGGCGTCTGCAGTTGGCGGCGACTCTGGCCGCGCCCTTGTTGGCATAACAGTATCGGCAGCCTGCCGGGCAGGTTGAGTAAGCGCCAATATCGACACTTGCGACACAACCGCAGCCGGGCCGCTGGTTGCGATCACGCGGCATTTCAAGCTTTCGGCCGGCGAGCTCAGAAATAATACGGTCATCGATACAACGACCCGGCTGAATATTGAATCGCCGCAAATCAACCGGCTCACAACAGCTTTCGATCGACAGCCCGAATTCGGCAGCAGTTTCTGCAAAGCTGCCGGCGATTTCGGCAAACATTTCTTCTGAAAAGGGTATTGACTCAAGCTCGCGCAGACCGGCCGCAACACCTCGGTAAGCATCGACAAAGCTGATGACCACCCGACGCACTTTTCCTGAAAGAGCACGGCAATATGTAGCGAAACTGCGTTTATGCCATGCAATGTCGTATTTCGGAGTAACCACAATCGGGTCGTAGCGCCACACGACACGGGCCGCACCAACAGCCTGCGCCAGCGCCGAAAAAGTCTTCAGCAGCTCGCTCTTTTCTGGCAAACCCGGCTCAACATCTTTGTCATAAGGGTTCAACGTAAACTGAAAATAGAATTTGAAATTCTGTAATGCACCCAGACGCTGAAGCAATGGCGCCGGGTTCTTGCTCCAGAATACAAAACAATCGACGTCTTCGGGCCGCAGCGACACTTCACGGATCTGTCGCGGGTTGAACGGATTCGCAACCCTGACAAACCCCGCCGCCAACCGGTTAAAAAACCAGTCAGAGTAATAAGCCGGTATATCAGTGCGGCGGCTGGCGCTGATTATCATCTGTAAATGACTCTCTTAATTTTCAGAAACAAATCTGCAAAACTCATTCAGCAATATCAACGGGCCCAATATAACACCCTCAAGGCCCATGCCGTCAATGCCATTCATAGGTTCCGGGCTCTGATCAAGCGTTTTAACCACAGTTACCAGATAAATTGAAAAAAACGACCACCGGTGCCAAAACGAACGCATTAAATTCATTAATTGCGTTTCTAAGCCAGGAATAGCGCGTATCCGGTTCTGTCATTTCCGCAAGAGCCGCACCTGCGAAAACTGTGTATGATTAACCGCAGAAATGAAATGTGCTAAAATCAACACTCGAAAATGATTGTTCAATGGTCGAATCGCGACGCGCGCGAAGAGAGTTAGAGGATATCGCATGAATGAAAATTTGCTCAGCCCTGACAAAAGCGACGAAATTCAACAGTTGAAGCAGGGCAGCGACAAACCGGCCAGACGTTCCTGTCTATCGACAATCTGCGCCCTGTTCTATTCTGCCGGGTTTGTGCTTTCCGGTCTGATTGTCGCTTTTGCTCTCTTTCTGCTGCGCGCCCCGCGTGACGAAGTTCTTATCGCTGCCGGATTCTTTCTGTTCGCTTTTATCATGCAATGGCGCGCTTCCCGTGTCGGGTGCTTCAGACCAATGTTTATCTTTATCATCTATCTGCTTCTCGAAACCGGGCTGATCGGGGTCATCATGTTTCAGACCGGTGCCTGGCGCAACATAAACTTCGATAAACTTCAACAGACCCTGCGGCGTGAGTTGCCGCAACTGCACCAGTTTGGCACCCGGGCTCTTGAAACCACCGCCGAGAAATCGAAAATGATGTTCGGAACGGCGCTGGATGCCGCCAAAAAAGCGGTAGAAGGCTTTCGCAGCGAGAACAAAGATCAGCGCCTCGCAGAACTTGAAGCAGAATTCCAGGAAAATCCTGGTGACGAATCTGCCGTGCTGGCTCTGGCGAACGCTTATCTTGAAAAAGGTGATCTTTTTTCAATACAGCTGGCGGTGGCCCTTTTCAAAGCTCTGTCTGAGACCGATCCTGCCGATCTTTATTTTGAGCGCCTGGCTCTCTGCCATATGAAGATGTTCCGTTACGATCTGGCCTTTTCGACCGCCGCCCGGCGCATCTGGCTGCCTTATGGAAATGCGGGCCTCATAGCCCGGCAGATCGCTCTGATTGCCGTCAACAGTGGCGACCTGGCGCGCGGCATAGTCGAACTCGAAAAAATGCAGATGCTGGCACCGGTTGAAATATCTGAAGTCAGGCTGTATCTGGCATCATTGCATGAAGATTCAGGAAATCATGACCGGGCCCGGGCACTTGCCGAAATTATTCTCGCCGAAGAACCGGCCGATGAACCTGTGGCACAGCAGGCAGCTTCCCTCATGCAAAAGATTGGAGCGAAATGATCATGAAAAAAACCGACATATTATTTCTGACTCTATTTTCTGTTGCACTCATCTTCACGGAAGCAAAAAGCCTCGCAGCAGCAGAACCCACTGTAGATGAACTGATCTCGATTGCCAACGCCGTCGCCAGCGGCAATGCAACCAACTATCAGAAAGGCACGGCCTTTTTTAACAATAAGAAAATAAATCTGATAGCTCTACAGGGAAAAATCAGCGATGCTGTCTTCCAGATAAATCAGAGAGAATATGTAAAAACCGTTTACGAAGCCTCTGCCAGAGCCGCAAAAAACAGCGGCTGCGTGATCGGAATTCCGAAAGTCAAAGAGGGTTTTAAAACCGTTACTGATACAGACATCGATCTGCTGCCAGGCGATTCTGGCAACAAGATAACCGCAGAGCAGTCGAAACAGGTACGCGACCTGACGAACAGGTATCTTGACGATTATGCCATTGAGTCGGGGGTTGAAAACTATAAGGGTCGCAACCACTGTAAAGAAAACGAAATCGATCACTTTGGCGCGCCCGAAAACATGAGCGAAGCTGATTTTAAAAGACAGTCGAATCAGATTAACGAAGATGGTGGATTTGCCTATACTGATCATGATGCGACAGAGGTTCAAATTGAACTCGACCGAAGAAAAAATGGCACTCCGTCGAGAAAACTTTCGCATGCTGAAGCCATGGCTTATCAGAAGGAAATGATGGAAAACGCCAGGCTGAAAGAAGAAAAAGCCATGAAACTGCAGCGAGAACTTCGTAACATCGACGATCCTGATAAAAAACTCCTGATAGAGGCCGAAATCAGAAAGTATCGCGCCCAGGCTGCAAAATACCGCGAGCGCAGCGACAAGATAACCAAAGCGTTAGTCGCTGATAACAACCTGGAAATACATGGCTCTGACAAATATTCGCAGCACTCTGACAACATTACCAGAGATGCGCAATTGCGCAATTCTTCAAATCAGGCCCGAAGGGCTGAAGCTGTCAGCGGTGCTCTCAACGAACCACTCCGCGCCAAGGCGGTACATAATTTCAACCGGGTGATCACTGCTACGGTAGATGCCGGTGCCAATGCCGATGAAGCCGCAAAAATCATCAGTAAAGGCCTTAAAGACATGTCGCCCGGTCATCAGGGACAATCGATTGATGACATAAGGGTGAAAAACCCGGGCCTGGCCGAAAAAGTTAACACCGAACTGATAAAATTGAACAGCGGAAAACCCTCGTTGCCACAAAAACCCGGTGTGCCGGTTACCGGCGGCGGCAGAACCGGGCTGATTGCACTCGGCCTCGGCATTGTCAATATGGGGCTGAATGTCAGCAACAGCTATGCCAAAGGCGATTCAACAGCGAAGATAATATATGACATGAGCGTCGGGCCGGTTTCTGACGCTTCTTCCGAAACTGCCAGAAACGAAATAGAACGGTTGAGACAGTTTTATCGCGATGCCGGCGAAGACCCGGAATCTATTTCGACCAGACTGAAAATTCTGGTCGAAGCTTCTGTTAAAGGCACGGTGAAAGGTACGGCAGTCGGTTTGCGTGAGGCTTTTCTCAACCTCACTTTTACCGGAACCATCATTTCTGCGGGCAATATGGTCACCGGGGTGCTGGGTGATGCGCTCGATACAGTTAATGTGCTCGACACGACCTATGCCGAAATGCAGAACCAGAGCATGGAACAGGAAATTCAGAACGCCATGGGCGCCCGGTTTGGGCGCGAGGCTGTTGCTGAACTGAAGAGGCTCGCTTCGGTCGCAGCCGGTATCCGGTCGATTCTCAGGGCTAACGTCAATGATTCCCGACGAATCTGCAGGGAATATGCCCTGCTTCTTGAAGAATTCCGCGCCTTTTCCAGAAAGTGTGGCGAAGCTCCTGGCGTTGAGGCTGATGGAGAAATGGCCGAAACCGAAAAGCGATTGGCAGAAAGCCTGCGTGATTCGGCCAATTCCATTGCCGAAGTTAACCGCAGGGCTCTGGCCGCTCTGGCTGTGTTGACGGCGGGCGGCGACCCGACAGCGGCTTCGCGGGCCGCGGCAGAGCTCACCGATTCTGCAGACCAGGAGGCCGGAATACTGTTCAGAACAAAAATCGAAATCGACAGGCTGGCGACCGCCGGAGCTGCAGGAGACCCGGAAATACCAGCCATTTATGCTGCCTATCGTTCCAGAATGCAGGAATTTGCTGAACGGTCGATTGCTGATGCGGCATTAATAAGAAAAAATGAAGTTCTGTTTCTTCAGGTTATCAAAAAATTTACCACCCTTAAAGAAAAGGTCATGAACGCCGAACGCTATTTTGCCGGCCGCAGACAGGCCAATGAAGGCGACTGGATGGTGATCAGATCAGACCTCAAACGCGTCGATTCACCTGATGAAACTATGCCTGAAGATTTTTCGGTTGAAGTCGGCACTCTTGAACGGCTTCCTGAAAAAATCAGATCCGATCTGGCCGCCATTAAAGAACCTGCCGGTGTTGCCGGCCCAGGCCAGGCCGACCGGTCAAGTCTTGCCCAGTCCATCGTCAGCCGCCTGCTGCCGCCTTATCATGCTGACGAGCAGGCTTTGCAGAGCCTGAGAGAAACGATCAGAAAATTGTTTGCGGAAGCAGACAGGCGAAGGGCTTCCGAGCCAGAAAAGGTTGAAAAGAAAAAGCTGCCCTGCGGCCACTACCCGGGTGACCCCGAAT
>CAZFUG010000193.1:0-8523 GCA_964522035.1 uncultured bacterium | reverse complement strand
TGCTTCGGGCAGTCGGGTATTACGCCTTGAGTTCCAGCGCCGCAAAGGCTTTCTGGAAATGCGTGCCGGTGATGAAGGGGCAGCGTCAAATCACAGCCTGAATGACGCCGGCAAAAAACTGACGCGACGCATGAACAGATTGAATACCATGCTCGAAAACTACGGCAGGCATGGCGACGAAGAATTCAAAACCGAGTTGAAAGAGCTTGGGGCAATCTTTTATGACCCGGTCAAAAGCGCGATTCTTGAGGCAGATATCGTGGCCATAGGGATTTCCTCCGAGATAATCCGCTTTCCGTTCGAACACCTGTATTTTCAAGGAAAGCCTCTGGGCCTGCAAAAGCCCATCGTGGTTTATTTCGCTCCCCTGCCCGCCCACTCTTTTTCCTTTGCCGGTATCAAATCGGCGCAGGTGCTCGCCGATCTCACCGCCGACCCTGAAGAGGCCTGCAGAACGGTGGCAAAGCGGCTCAGAAACGCCGACTATCGCTCACTGGACGACATCGACACCGATTTCCTCATGGCTCTTGCGCCGCATGACCTTCTGCTGGCCAGCGTTCACGGGAGCATTTCTTTCGATGAAGATGATTGCATAGAATATGACGAAGAATCGATCTACCCGAAATCATGGGCAAAGAACGCGCCGATGCTGGCCTATTTCGACAGCTGCCAGGTGGGGGCGAGTCACGCATTTGTCGAAACGTTCAAGGCAGCCGGAACGCAATACTTTATCGCCCCCATCACCAGCAACGAGGCCGGTAATTCATCAACAAGAACGATCGAGAATTTCTTCGCCGGCCTGATTGCCGGAGAATCGCCCGAACGCGCGCTGTTTCAGACGAAACTGCGACTGTTCGACCATTACTTGGCCGGCAGAAAAAGCTCTTACGGCGAGCTTCTCTATCGGGTGATGCCTTTCCGGGCCTATCGTCTGAATTGAGCCTTGAGAAAAGCAAAGAACGTCCGCCATATCAGAAGAACGACTATCCGGGTTTTCTGCGAAAAAAACAAGGACCGCGCCCAGGATATGATATGATATAATAATCGTATTATTTTGATATGTGGTTGAAGCAACCGCGTCGTTTTTTAAAGTAAAGCAGGTGCTGTGAATGGCTGATCAATTTCGTCTGGAAAAGGATTCTCTGGGTGAATTGCCGGTAAATATTGATTGCAATTATGGTATTCATACTTTGCGTGGCACCGCCAATTTTCCATTCAGTGGCGAACGCATGCATCCCTATTTATTGCAGGCAATTGTGCTGGTCAAGAAGGCAGCGGCACTGACTCACATGCAGAACGGCGAAATGGATGCGTCTAAAGCCGGGGCAATTATCGCGGCCTGTGACGAAACGCTGGAAAACTTTGACATTGCTGATTTTCCTGTATCGCGTTTTCAGGGCGGTGCAGGCACTTCAACCAATATGAATGTTAATGAAGTGCTGGCCAATCGTGCTCTGGCACGACTCGGTCGGCAAAAAGGCGATTACGGCTATATTCACCCGCTGAATGACGTCAATCGCGGGCAGTCGACCAATGATGTTTATCCGACGGCGCTGCGTATCGGCCTGATACGTTTACTGCGTGAAGTCAGCCAGATTTTTGCCGACCTGCAGGAAGCCCTGCAGAAAAAGGAAAATGAATTTGCCAATATTATCAAGCTGGGCAGAACCCAGTGGATGGATGCCCTGCCAATCATGCTCGGCCAGGAGTTTGCCGCCTTCGCTCAGGGCATCAGCCGCGACCGCTGGCGCATCTATAAGGTTGAAGAACGTCTGCGTCAGGTTAACATCGGTGGCACCGCCATAGGCACAGGGCTTAATGCCACGCGAAAATACTATCTGCGCATGGTTGAAAATCTCAGGCAATTGAGCGGCATGGGGCTTGCCAGGGCCGAATACCCGATCGACATTACCCAGAATCAGGATGTGTTCGTTGAAGTCAGTGGTATGCTGAAATCTGCAGCAGTAAACATTTTTAAAATGTGTAACGATATCAGAACCATGGCTTCCGGGCCGCGGGGCGGCATCGGCGAGCTTATTCTCAAGCCCCTTCAGGCGGGTTCTTCTATCATGCCTGCCAAGGTAAACCCTGTCATGCCTGAGATGATGATAAACGTGGCCTTGAAAGTCATGGCAAACGATTCTTTGATCGGTCATGCTGCCGCTCTTGGCACTTTCGAGCTGAATCCATTTCTGCCGCTCCTGGGCGAATCACTGTTTGAATCATTACAGTTGTACAAAGAAAGCATCCCGGTTTTCATCAGGGAGTGCCTGGAGCCCTTAAAGGCCGACGAGGCCAGGTGCAGGGAACTTCTGGAAAAATCCACCGTGCTGGTAACGGCCCTGGTGCCTTATATCGGTTACGACCGGGCGGCAGAGATTGGCAAAGAGGCTTTGGCCAGTGGTATGACCGTCAGGGAAATACTATTGCGTGATTGTGTGCTTGAGCAAGATATGATCGAAAAAATTCTCAACCCGCTGCAGCTTACCAGGCCAGGAATATCGGGAAGCTAGGAGAAAGCTTTGAGTTTAAACGAGACACCGCGAGCAAATCGTGTTCATATAAGCCTTTTCGGGCGGAGAAATGCCGGCAAATCCAGTTTGATCAACGCTCTGACCGGTCAGGAAATTGCCCTGGTATCGGATGTGGCCGGCACAACTACTGATCCGGTTTACAAGGCCATGGAGATTTTACCGATCGGCCCGGTAGTGATTATTGATACGGCTGGTCTTGATGACGTGGGTGACCTGGGACGACTGAGGATCAGTAAAACCTATGAAGTCCTCAACAAGACCGATGTGGCGATACTGGTTCTCGATGGCTGCAATTCTGATTATACCTTTGAAATTGATCTGCTGAGACAGATTGCTGCCAAAAAAATCCCGGTTCTGGTGGTATTGAACAAGATCGATCTGCCCGGCTACAGTGCGCAGATTGCAAACAACGCCGAGAAAGCCCTTGGACATGCGGTAATTCAGGTTTCAGCAGCCAAGAAAACCGGTGTCGATCTGATTAAACAGGGTCTGATCAAAAAACTGCCCGAAGAAGAGGACAAGTTCAGCATTATCGGCGACATACTCAGGCCCGGAGACTTTGTGGTTCTGGTAACGCCAATTGACAAGGCGGCACCCAAAGGGCGTCTGATACTGCCGCAGCAACAGGTTATCAGAGATATTCTTGAAAGCGATGCAATTGCAGTGGTGAGCAAGGAATTCGAGCTGAAAGAAACCCTGGAAAACCTTGGGAAAAAGCCGCGCCTGGTAATCACCGATTCGCAGGTTTTTGCCAAGGTCAGTGCCGACACCCCTGAAGACATCTGGCTGACATCGTTTTCCATCATTTTTGCCCGTCACAAGGGTGAGCTGTCAGAATTTATCAGTGGAGCAAGAAAGCTCGAGACTCTGGTTGATGGTGACAAAATTCTTATTTCCGAGGGTTGCACCCATCATCGGCAGGCAGATGACATCGGAACGGTGAAAATTCCGCGCTGGATAAGGCAGCACACAGGCAAACAGCTGGTTTTTGACCACTGCGCCGGCTTTTCTTATCCCGCCAACCTGCAGGAATACAAACTGATTGTCCACTGTGGGGCCTGCATGCTGAACAAGCGCGAGATGCTCTTTAGAATTGCTTCGGCGCGGGAAAAAACTATTCCGATAGTCAACTATGGAATTTTGATCGCCTACATTCAGGGCATCTTAAAGCGTGTTCTGCAGCCATTTCCTGAAGCCGAACTGGCTCTGGAAGAATAACCCCTGCTGGCTTAAGCTTTCAGACTCAGAGCGCCTGGCAAGGCTGAGATGGGCGAAAGGAACTGATAAAATGTGTTACTTCATTACAGTAGCTGTTCATTCCGATTACGAACAGTTGCTTCGGGAGTATCTCACCCCTGAATACTCGGTCATCCAGACGGGAAATCCAACATTCGCCAGATTTCTTCCAAAGCTCTTCAGATCTTTCCTGATCACACAGGGAATGTGTTCGTGTGGACTATATTCAAAGCCAGGTAATTATGAGAACACATATGAGAACATCAAGAAGAAAATCGAGAAAAAGATGTTGAAAAAAAAGGGCATTTGGTCGGACGCGAAAATTGAGAGAGCAATCAAAGAGAGCATTTCAGCTCTCAAGACTAATGAAAGTGGTTTAAACAAGGCTCTGGTAAACTCCTTGTCTAAAATTGTCGACAAAACAGACCATATGTTCCTTTTGATCCATTGGTATTCCAATAATGTTGAAAATGAGCACATCGAAGCTCTGGAAATGAGAAAAATGCGGAAAGAAGATCTAGAAAACGACTATCGTGTCGTTGAAGAAGACAAGATGATTGAGATTAAGGTCAACAACAATATCGGGTGATGCCTTTCCGGGCGCATCGTCTGAATTGAGTCTTCATGGCGGGCGGTAATGGATTTTGCCGGTCAAGGCGAGTCTCAGCCAGAATCAGGCAGCGTCAGGCGGTAGCCAAGGCCGGAGTGACTGCTGATGAGATCACAGCTTTCGAGACCCGCCGCAACAAGCTTGCGCCGCAAATTGGCGATGGTATTATCGACTGTGCGCGACGTGCCCTCATAGTCATAGCCCCAGGCAAAACCGAGAATCTGCGCCCGGGTCATTACCTGCCCGGCATTGGCCAGCAAAAAACGCAACGTCAGCAATTCCTTGCGTGTGAGGGTCACGACGCCAGTCGCCGACAAAATTTCGCCATTGGCAAGATCGAGCGTGGCACTACCAAGAGTCAGCGTCTTTGTCGAAGTTTTGCGACCGAGCCAGCGCTGCAATCGAGCCTTGAGAATCACAAGCGAAAAAGGTTTGGTGACGTAATCAGCTGCGCCAAGATCGAAAGCACGAACGATATCTTCCTCACCGCCGCGAACGCTGATCATGAATATCGGCACGGTTTCAACAACTTCTGCAAGATCCTGCAAAAGGCGCAGACCGTTTTTTCCCGGCAGATTGATATCGAGCATTATCAGATCCGGAATGAAATTGCGGGCCTCGGCGTCGAGTCGGGTGCCGTCGTAAAGAGCTTTTACCTCGTAGTCGTTGCGGAAAAAGCTCTTTATCGCGGCACAGGTTGCCAGATCGTCATCGACAATGAGAATGCGCTTCATCTCTATGCCACCGGAATGACAAATTCGACGCTGGTGCCTTTGCCCGGGCCTTCTGAGCTGATTTTAATCTGCCAGCCCATTGCTGCACAGGCTTCTTTTGCCAGATAAAGGCCGATACCGGTGCCGTTTATACCCTCGATATCAGCGCGGCATGAGCGATAAAAGGGAGTGGCTATCTGCTCGAGATCGTCGGCAGCAATGCCAAAACCACTGTCTGCAAAAATCAGCCTGATGCTGTTTTCAGTTTTTTCAGCGCTGACAACCAGATTTTTGGTTTCCGGGGAGTATTTCAGTGCATTGTCGATTACAGTCATAAGAACTTCGCCGGCAGCACCGGAATCGGCTTTGACATTTATTCCGGACATTGCGCCGACTTGCACCGCCGATTTTGCGACCTGGGGAAAACGCAGCAGCACCCGATCCACCGCTTCCTGCACCAGAAGCCGCAGCTCAACAGAATTGAGAGGCATCTGCGAAGCTTTCATTTCACGCCGCGCCAGCTGCAGAAACTGACGGCAGCGATTGTCCATGGTTTCAAGCTCGCGACGGGCCAGGGCATAAAGTTCGCCTGAATCGGCACCGGCATTGGCCTGCATTGCTTCAGTCAGCACACCGAGAGAATGGCAAGGGCCGCGCAGTGAATGGGCAAGGTTGAGAACCCAGTCGTTCTGCAGCTGCAACTGTCTCGAACTGGCTCTGTCAAGACCGTAGAAATAAACGATGCCGCTCACCAGCAGAGCACCGACCAGGCCAATTATCACAAGAATCAGCTGATAGCCCCATGCAGGAATTTGCCCAAAAATATAAGGCGTATAAACAATCTGCAGGCTCAATCCATCGAAAACCCGGCCCAGTGAGCTCTCGACGAAAATCTGGCTGGTGCCGGGCGAAAATGCGGTGGCGGTTGCCAGTTCACCTTGATAATTAACGGTCAGGAGCCGATTCTTCTGCGCATCGACCAGGGCAATCTTCATGTGATTGTCGGAACAGCGGCGGCGCAGCAGTTTGACCAGTTCGGGTCGCAACTCTTCCTGCCCGATGCGAAAACCCCAAACCCCGGCATGGCTGCCTTCTGACATTGCCCATACCAGCCAGGCCGATTTTTCCCCGGCAACGACGCGATCGATGTTCCAGCGCAAACCCTCGGGCAAACGGGGCAGACTGTATCCGGGATACGCCGGCAGAATGTCTGCCTCAGGGTTGACCAGCTCACGCAAGGGTATTCCCGCCTCAGAAAGTGTCATCATAACGCTTGTTTCGCCGGAAACAATATTGAGTTGCCGGTCAGCATAGTTATAGTGCCAGGCATCAGGGCTGAAACGGGCTTTCAAAAGGTCATCGGCGGTAATACCCTGTTTTTGCCACCGCTCTTTCTCTTTATTGACGGCTTTTTGAATAAGGTTTTCAAGATCGATGGTCACGAGAGATGCCGAAGCTTCAACAATCTGGCCATGGTATGTCGAAGCGATGTGATGGAAGGCGCCGAGAACGCCAATACCTGCAACTGAGCCGAGCATCAGCAGTATGCCGCAGGCGACTTCAAGCAGCAGCATTGCGAAAATTACGGGCGAAAAGGTTTTGAACGGATTTTTAAAACGCATGGGGTTAATTATACTCATAATGGTTCTCCGGTTTTCAAGATTTCTGAGGTTTTTCAGCCTCAAATTTATCTTGCCGCAACGATGTCACGAAAATGTCACGACCGGCCGATTATTTTTTCAACTTGCGATAATCAGGTGGCCACTTGCAAAAGTCCTCCATGGAAGACTGACCGCTTATATCAGCATAGGTTCTGATTTTTTTTTAATTCTTGTCACAGGATTACTAATGGGCATCTTCGATTTGTTTCTGCGTTTCAAAAAGGATCCGACACGCGACTGGCCGGCCGGATCACGGGTATTGCTGACGCAACACCCCGCCCGTCTCTCATTTTCGGTCAAGACTTGCGTTCGACGAAAATATTTTTGAAGGAGTTGCTATGAGAGTAAGTTCTTTTTTCATTTTCTGTTTATTTCTATTCCTATTGGTCAACCAGAATCTTTTTTCCGAAAAATCTTTGAGCCAAGGAGAGATGGTAAAGTTTTCTTCAGCAAAAGAAGCAATTGTAGCCGGAGAAAGTTTTCTGAAAAGAAACGAATATCGAAAGGCTGAAATGTGTTTTCGAAAAGCACTCGAATTGGATTCAGAAAACTCAAAAGCCTATACCCTTTTGGGTGTATCACTTAGTTCCGGCGAAATTAGCCCCAGCATCGAGGAGGAGTCCTATTCGTGTTACAAGCGTGCTGTGGATTTGAATCCTAAAGATCACCTGGCATTCAACAACATTGGCTCCTTTTTTGTTTCTCGTGGCAAGCTAAAAGACGCCGAGGAAAACTATCAAAAAGCCATTGAGATAAAACCTGACGAAGGGGCATATTATCTTTGCCTGGCGACTGTGTATTTGGCTCAGAATAGACTCGAAGACGCCGAAAATAATCTAAAAAAAGGACTAGCGTTAGATCCCGATGATTTTCCAGGCAACAAAGACTTGGTCGAATTACTTTTTGAAAGAAAGAAATACCGGGATGCGATCCCCTATTTCAAAAAAATGGTCAAATTGGGCAGGCAGAACCCCCAATTATCTGATTATATTTCCCAAGCTTATAAGAAGTTGGGTAACAATAGGAAAGAAAAGCTTTTTCATGACCTGGCAAACGAAAGTCCCAATTTGAACTTAGACGAAATCCAAAATGAGTAAAGTGTCGAATCGCGTAAAGCGGGGGCTTTCCCCCCTCCTTCCCACACAAAAGGACATGCGGGTCCGCATCCGGCGGTTCATGAACTAATCGGGCCGTAGCCGGATCATAAGACAGATCTCCTTTTAAAATCGCTCCAATACTCTTTTGCGGTTTCAATATCCGTTTGCTGTGTTTCTTTATCACCGCCACAAAGAAACAAAATCACAAACTTGCCGGCTTGGCCGTAATAGACCCTATAGCCAGGACCATAGTCAATTTTCAATTCAGAGAAACTATCACCCTGAGGCCTGGAACTTCTGAATAGTGTTCACATGCCTTAAATTATATATCCGGTATCACGACTGTCCCGGGAAAGCCGTGGTAAATGGTATATATTACAGTTTCTGGCAATTCTTCCCTCGATATTGAGTTCATCTGGTGATTCACAATTAAAATGTCCTGAAATTCACATTCTGCGACCGGACTGTTAACCATGAAAATACGTAATGCCGAATTATCTGACGCCGCCGAAATTGCGCGCATCCATGTCGAAACCTGGCAAGTTGCCTACGCCGGAATAATTCCTGACAGTTACCTTGCAAGCCTCTCACCGGAAGAGCGCAAAAAAAGATGGGAAAAAACTCTGGCGACTTCAGCCAGAGGAACCCGGGTTGCCGTTACATCGGACGGCA
>CAZFUG010000192.1:0-8559 GCA_964522035.1 uncultured bacterium | reverse complement strand
CGCAAGGCTGTGCGGCATCTCCTACAGCAAGTTCATTGCCGGCCTGAAATCATCAAATATCCTGCTCAACCGCAAGATGCTGGCTGACCTGGCGGTACTGGACATGAACGCGTTCCAGAAAATTGTCGACAAGGTCAAGGAAATGCTGGGCGGCACCTGCACCATTTTTCAGCGCATGAACACCCGTGGTGACATGCTGCGCGTCGCAACCAATGTCGTGGGCGAAGATGGCAAACGAGCGATCGGCACCTATATTCCGGCCATCAACCAGGACAACACCCCTAACCCGGTAGTAAGCGCGGTAATGCGTGGCGAAACCTTTGTCGGGCGGGCTCAGATAGTTGGCAGATGGTACATCGCCGCCTACGAGCCGATAAAAGACTCTACCGGCAGCATAACCGGCATGCTTTACGTCGGGTTGCCACTCGATATGGTCAAAGAAGTGACCGATGCCATCAACAGCATAAAGGTCGGCAAAACCGGCTATGTTTTCGTTATTGGCGGCGCCGGCAATCAGAAACACAAAACCATCATCCACAAAGCTCTCGGCGCCAACGTCGATCTGACAGACCGCAAAGACAGCAGCGGCGAACTTTTCATTCAGAAGATGGTAGCTCAGGCATTGCCGACCGCCAAAGACGGCAATCCGGTAATCTTTTCATACCCATGGCTCGATCAGGGTGCGACAAAGACACGAGACAAATATGTAGCCCTTGTATATTATGAACCGTGGGACTGGATAATCGGTGCCAGCTCTTACTACGATGAATTTTATGAATCGATTGCAGCCATAAACAAGAGTCTTTCAGAGACTGAAAGATATCAATTCATGGTAACACTGGTAATTCTGCTGCTGGTGTGCCTGTTTGCCTGGTCGGTAGCCATGAGTATTTCAACACCGCTCAATCACGGCGTCAACCTGCTCGAAGCTGTTGCGCTCAAAGGCGATACCAATATCGATGTTCCTGCTGAAGATATTGCCAGAGGTGACGAAGTTGGCAAGCTGGCACAGGCAATTTCCGGCCTGGTAAAACAGCAGAACGAAGAGGTCGTTCTGGCCACCAATCTGGCAGAAGGCAACTGGAATCAGGAAGTTTTGATACGCTCAGAAAAAGACAAACTTGGTCAGGCTCTTTCTCAAATGGTAACACAGGTAACCTCGGCTCTGGCAGGCGCAAAACAGGCCGCCGAAGAGGTTGACATGGGGGCCGGTCAGATAGCTGACGCAAGCCAGTCACTTTCACAGGGTGCCACAGAATCTGCTGCGTCTCTCGAAGAAATAAGCAGTTCAGTTACCCAGATCGGCAGTCAGACGAAAGCCAATGCCGAAAATGCATCGCAGGCCAATGTTCTGGCAACCCAGACGCGCAAAGCAGCTGAATCAGGCAACGGCAAAATGGCCGAAATGATGGGTGCCATGACCGCGATCCAGGATTCAAGCAAGCAGATTGCGAAAATCATCAAAGTCATTGACGACATAGCATTTCAGACGAATCTTCTCGCTCTTAATGCTGCGGTAGAAGCGGCCAGAGCCGGCCGGCACGGGAAAGGCTTCGCGGTAGTCGCCGACGAAGTGCGCAACCTCGCCAGCAGAAGCGCCAAAGCGGCAAAAGAAACTTCTGAAATGATCGAAAATTCGATCAATAAAGTGGCAACCGGTCACGAAATTGCGGTTGCAACTGAAAGTGCCCTGCATGAAATCGTTTCCAGCTCGGTAAAAGTCGCTGATCTGGTCGGCGAAATTGCTGCAGCCAGTAATGAGCAGGCCCAGGGCATTCTTGAAATCGGCCAGGGCCTCGAGCAGATAGAAAAGGTAACACAGCAGACAACTGCCAATGCCGAAGAAACTGCCGCCGCGGCCGAAGAACTCTCTGGCCAGGCGCGCGAACTCAATGCTCTGCTGGCCAAGTTCCGCATCAGCGAAAAAATTGAAGCAACCAGTCTGGTAAAATCGTTTAAGAAGCCGGCGGCTCAGAGTTTCAGCAAACCCGCAGAGAAAATCGAGAAGAAGCCGCCATTGAAGAAGGTTCCGCCACAGAAACCGATTGTCGAAAAGCAGGAAAAGAAGTCGAATCCTGCCGAGGTAATTGCTCTCGACGACGACGAATTCGGTAAATACTGACAAACTCCCCGTCCGGATTTTCAGCACAGAAAAGGCCAGTCATGGCCTTTCCTGTGCTGGGCAAAAAAGTAAAAAAGTTGGGTTCATCTTTTACAGGTCTTTGGCAAAAGTCTGATCAATTAGGTGGCAATATGCAATTCTGGCTAAATCTGGCCCTCAAATGGAAACTTCTGATTCTCGGTTGTTTAGGTGTGGTCGTGGTCGGTGCAGGAGCACTGCTTTTTTCTTCATATGCAAATGACAAAGCGTCTGATGATATAGACAAGATCCTTACTGATTCAATCAGATCAGGTATCGCCGATTCTCTGAAGGAAAAAACAGAAATTGCCTATGCGGCAATAAAGCATGCCTACGATAACCTCGGCAACCGGCCACTCGCAGAGGTTCAGAAAGAGGCGATGGAAACGGTAAAAAAACTCAGATATGGAAAAAATAACGCGGAATATTTCTGGATCCATTCTTACGACCCAAACAATGTGGAAAAGGTGACAATGCTTGCGCACCCGGTTTCGACAAAACTAGAAGGGACCGAGGTAAACAATTTTGTCGACAAAACACGCTACGAAAACTTCTTTTACAAGGGCAAAATCATACCCAAGAGCTCACCTCTTGCCGAAGAAATTAAGCCAACCAACCTGTTTATCGACATGAACAAGGTTGTCAAGGCGCAAAACGGTGAAGGGCTTATCGGCTATTACTGGGCCAAGCCTGGAGCATCCGCAGACACCGCCTATTCGAAACTCTCTTACGTCAAACTCTTCGAGCCATGGGGCTGGGTTGTAGGAACCGGGGCCTATGATGATGAAGTTGAAGCAATCGCTCACAAAAGCATCAGCAAGGTCGCCGATTCGTTTCACACCAATGAAAGATTTATGATGGCATCGGTCGTCATCGTATTTCTTATCGTCTGTCTTTTTGCCTGGGCTGTGGCAATGGGAATTACAACGCCCATCGTTTCCTGTACAAGGCTTCTCGAAACTTTTGCCAAGCTTGGGGACGTAACAATCAACGTACCGGATGCTGACCTCAAAAGATCTGACGAAATCGGCATGCTGGCGCAAAGTATCGATCTGCTGCTGCAACAGCAGCGGCAGCAGGCTGCCAATGCGGAAGAGCTCGCAGCCGGTAACTGGGGAATCACGATTGCACCAAAATCAGAAAAAGATGCGCTGGGTCTTGCCAATCAGGCTATGGTTGAACAGGTTCATTCGGCACTCTATCAGGTCAAAATGGCTTCTAATGAAGTTGACGCCGGGGCCGGCCAGATTTCTGACGCAAGCCAGTCACTGTCTCAGGGCGCAACAGAATCTGCCGCTTCTCTTGAAGAAATCAGCAGTTCTGTTACAGAAATAGGCAGCCAGACGAAGGGCAACGCTGAAAACGCATCGCAGGCCAACATTCTCGCCACCCAGACAAGAAATTCTGCAAAAGCCGGCAATGAAAAAATGGGTGAAATGATGAATGCAATGGCCGGCATTCAGGAATCAAGCAAGCAGATCGCCAAGATCATCAAGGTTATCGATGACATCGCGTTCCAGACCAACCTGCTGGCATTGAACGCTGCTGTTGAAGCGGCCCGTGCCGGTCGACACGGCAAAGGCTTTGCGGTTGTCGCTGAAGAAGTGCGCAATCTTGCCAGCCGCAGTGCCAAAGCAGCCAAAGAAACCTCTGATATGATCGAAAGCTCAATCGGCAAGGTCGATAACGGTACTGAGATTGCCCGCGCAACAGAAAAAGCGTTCCAGGAAATACTTGGCAGCTCGGTCAAAGTAGCTGATCTGGTCGGCGAAATTGCTACCGCCAGCAGCGAACAGGCCCAGAGCATTCATGAAATCGGCCAGGGCCTCGATCAGATCGACCAGGTGACCCAGCAGAACACTGCTAACGCAGAAGAAACCGCGGCAGCAGCCGAAGAACTTTCAAGTCAGGCGCGCGAACTTGCCTCGCTGATGGAGAAATTCAGGCTGCGTGATACTCACCAGATCGTCAGGCACGAAAGAACTCATACCGCCGCCGTTAAAAAGGTCGTGAATAAAGCAGAACAATCAGGTAAAATCAAAAAGCCGGCAGTTGAAGACCATAAAAAGTCCAATGGCAAAACCAATTTAAAGACCGTATCCAAAGCGGCCGAGGTAATTGCACTTGACGAAACCGAATTTGGAAAATACTGATCCCATCGGGCACTGGAACATGCAACTCACTGACGAAGAATTCAATCAGATCAGGATCCTTCTGTACAACAGATTTGGCATCAACCTGTCCGACCAGAAAAGAGCTCTGGTCATGGGCAGGTTGCGAAAAATCATTCTACAGAAGGGTCTCTCGTCTTTTTCAGATTTTCTTCGACTGATCGAGAACGACCAAACCGGCCACGAACTGCAGACTCTCATCGACAAGATGTCGACGAACCACACGTTTTTCTTTCGCGAACCGCAGCATTTCAATTTTCTGGCAGATCATATCCTGCCTGAAATAACTGAAAGTCTGGCAAAAGGTGGTTCAAAAGATCTGCGAATCTGGTGTGCTGCTTCGTCAACCGGTGAAGAACCTTATTCCATCATGATGACCATGATGGAATTCTTCAAAACCTCTTATTCGCAATGGAATGCGGGCCTGCTCGCCACCGATATCTCGAGCCAGGTGATAGCAGTGGCGAAGGCAGGAGTTTACAGCACCGATCGCGTGCAGAATATTCCTGAAAATCTGAAAAAAAAGTATCTGAAATCCATTGGCAATGACAACTGGGAATTCATACCGCAGGTACGCAACGAAATTCTTTTCAGACTGCTGAATCTGATGAATCCATTTCCTTTCAAGAAACAGTTCCATGTTATTTTCTGCCGCAATGTCATGATCTATTTCGATGCCAAAACCCGCAATCAGCTGGTTAACAAGCTTTATGAATTCACGGCTCCGGGCGGGTATCTGCTGACCGGACATTCTGAATCGATCAGGGCTGTCGACTGCCCGTTCGAATACATTCAGCCGGCAATTTTCAGAAAGGGCAAAAAATGATGGAAAAGAAAATCAAGGTGCTGGTTGTCGACGACTCAGCCATGATTCGCAATATTCTTGCCGACGGCCTGCAGAAAGACCCAACGATAGAAGTCGTCGGCAAAGCGGCAGATCCGTATATGGCCCGCGACAAGATTGTTGAGCTCAAGCCTGATGTTATAACCCTCGACGTGGAAATGCCCCGCATGGATGGTCTTGAGTTTCTGAAAAAGCTGATGGCTCAATATCCATTGCAGGTAATCATGGTTAGCGCATTAACTGAACGCGGAAAAAAAATAACGCTCGAAGCTCTTGAAGCCGGAGCTGTCGATTTCGTCACGAAACCCAAAGCCGATGTGGCACGCGGGCTCGACGAAATGATGATCGAACTGCGCACCAAGGTGAAGCTGGCGGCTTCGGCAAATGTTTCCCATTTCAAGGTTGCCCGAAGAGAAGCCGTCAAAACCCTCAGTGCACCGAAAGCACTGGCGGAAACAACCGACAAGATTATCGTCATTGGCGCATCAGCAGGAGGTACCGAAGCGATCAAAGAAGTGATCACGAGGCTGCCCTCTGTTTCACCCGGGGTAGTCATTGTTCAGCACATGCCGGAGGGCTTTACCAAGCTTTTTGCCGAGAGGTTGAACAACCTTTCGCAGATGCTTGTCAAGGAAGCCGTTGATGGCGACCGGGTAATGCCAGGCGTGGTGCTTGTCGCACCCGGGTCATACCAGATGTCGGTTGTGCGCTCTGGCGGGTTCTACCGTGTCAAATGCGAAAAGGGCGAAAAGGTCTGTGGGCACTGCCCATCAGTAGAGGTTCTCATGCGATCGGCGGCGGCTTGCGCCGGGGCAAACGCGGTTGGGGTAATGCTGACTGGTATGGGCAGCGATGGTGCGGGCGGAATGAAAGCCATGCGCGACGCCGGTGCAAGAACCATTGCCCAGAGTGAAGAGAGCTGCGTCGTTTTCGGAATGCCTAAGTCAGCCATAAATGCCGGTGGTGTAGAATTCGTCGTATCTCTTAACGACATTGCGGGCAAAGTTCTCAGTCTCTTTTCATAAAAAGCGACATTCAAACGATCTCCGGGGCTGTTTCACGACGGAATGAAACAGCCCTTTTTTCATTACAGTCACTTTACAACAGGTCATCAGGTTAAACGAGAAATCTCAAAATGGGGAATGCGGTAATCCCCGATGTTCTTTCGGAACACTGCGGACAAAGCCGATAAAAGTAAGGTTTTGCTTGATTTTTTACCTTAGAGTGCTAAACTGAGTCTCAGACCTAAATAATATTTTGTATCTTTGGAGAAAAGGGATGTTTAAAAAAGTTGTTGCCCTCATTGCCTGTTTGTTGATTGTCTGCAGCGCTTCTTTTGCCGCCGAAACAATTTCGGTGAGAGCCGATGTCTGGATGCCTTACAACGGCGAGCCGGGTTCTGAAAAACCGGGTTATGGCATTGAAATACTCAAAGCTGTTTTCGGGCCACAGAGTATTGAAATCGACTATCAGACCATGCCCTGGAACCGTGCGGTTGCAGAAACCAGAGAAGGCAAATTCGACTGCCTGGTTGGCGCTGGACCGAGAGACGCCGAAGGCTTTGTTTTTCCGACTGAAAAGATGGGCGTAATGGCCACCGATCTTTTCGTTAAAGCCGGCAGCACCGTTAAATTCACCGACATCGAAGGCCTGAAAACGATGAAAATCGGTATCATTGCCGATTATTCATACAACAAGGAACTCGATGAGTATATCGCCGCCAACAAAGACGACGAACAGAAAATTTTCGTAGCTTCAGGCGAAGATGCGCTTGATAAAATGATCAAAATGGTTGGCGCCGGCCGTATCGATGCATTTGTAGAAAACCCGCTGGTTATGGCCCAGAACGAAGCCAAAGCTGAAGTGGTTTCAGCCGGCCAGGTCGGCAGTCAGGACGACCTTTTTATCGCTTTTACTCCAGCGAAAGAAACCTCAAAGAAATATGCCGAAATGGTTGCCAAGGGCATTCAGGAACTCAGAGCCAGCGGCAAACTGAAAGAAATTCTCGACAAATACAGCATTACCGACTGGGCAAAGTAAAACCCGGCAAATAAGCCAAAGGACTTAAAAGATGTTTAAAAGTCTGCGGGCCCAGCTTTTGCTATGGGTAATTCTTTTTGTCTCTGCGATTCTGCTGGCTGGTGGGGCCATGCAGTATCAGCAGAGGCGTGACAGAGCCATGGAAGAACTGAAGGGTGAGTGCGCCAACGCTGCCAAACGCCTTTCTGTCGTTCTTCCGGCCGCAATCTACTCCTTCGAAGATGCTCAGGTCGCCAGATCTCTTCAGGCAGAGATGGAAAACCGAAATTTTCGCCAGATACTTGTGGTCAATGATACAAAAGCGAAAGGCTTCGGGCGCGATGAAGAATGGAAGCTCAAGGAAATCGAGAAACACGATGGCAGTCAGCCCTGCTCTGCAGTCAAGCTGTTCTTTGAAACCAAAAAGGCAAAAGAGGAGCTTGGCGAACTGCAGGTGTTCACCGACCCGAGGTTTGTCGAAGCCGCCTTGAAAAAAGAACTGGAGCAGACCATCGAAATGATTCTGCTGCTTGACCTGATGATTCTGATTCTTCTTTCGGTGCTTCTGAAGCTAAAGGTTGTACAGCCAATGCAGGATATCTCGGCGAAAATGCTCGAGGTGGCCGCGACCCGAAATGCGGGTCTTCGGCTGACAACGAGCGGCGCAACCGAAATCAACGCTGTAGTCGATTCGATCAACGAGCTTCTCGAAGCGAACCGTCAGGCGGCAATGGTTGCCGAAAAACTGGGTGAAGGCGACCTTACAGTTGAAGTTCACCCGGTTTCAGACAGCGATACCATGGGTCACGCCCAGAAAAAGATGCTCGAATCGCTTCGCAGCCTTCTTTCAGAGATTCATATCGTATCTGCATCTCTTACCGAAGGTTCAGAAGGGGTTTCGAGCGCCAGCGACGCACTCAGCAGCCAGACTACCGGTGAGGCGGCTTCGGTACAGCAGATCAGCAGTTCTCTGGCAGACATCGCGTCAAGAGCGAGGTCGAATGCCGAAAAGTCTGAAATTGTCAGAGTTCTCGCCAATGAGGCGCGTGATGCAGCAACTGCCGGCAACGAGCAGATGGGCAATATGGTTCTGTCAATGGGCGATATCAGCAATGCCTCAACCCAGATTGCCAAGGTAATCAAAGTCATCGATGACATTGCCTTTCAGACAAATCTTCTGGCATTGAATGCCGCAGTTGAAGCAGCACGGGCCGGTCGGCACGGCAAAGGCTTTGCGGTCGTCGCCGATGAGGTCAGAAATCTGGCCGGGCGAAGTGCCAAAGCCGCCCGCGAAACGGGCGAGCTTATAGAAAGCACAGTTCAGAAGGTCAAGAACGGCGCCGATATTGCAGCAAAAACCAATACCGGCCTGCAGACAATTGTAG
>CAZFUG010000191.1:0-8604 GCA_964522035.1 uncultured bacterium | reverse complement strand
CATGGAAAAAACTTCTTCTTTGATTTCGATGTCTTTGCGAAACTGATCTTCAGCCTTTTTGTAATAATCCATGGCCCGATAGCAGTCGCCAATGATAAAACGACTCTGAAAGCTTTTGCTGTCAGCAGCCAGGGCCTTTTCGAAGTCTTTGATCGCCTCAGCATATTTGCCGGTGTTGAATTTTACCAGACCAAGATGGTGCAAAGCCTTTGAATTTGCAGGTTCTTTTGCCAGAATTTCGTTGAGAAGAAGCGTAGCCGAAGCATAGAGTTCTTCGTCGATTTTTTCTATGGCAAGATCGAGAGGAGTTTTTTCTTTCGGCGGAGCTATTTCACGAGTCTGCGTGCTGATGACAGGCTCTCGCATCGTATCGAGAGACTGATAACCGCCGAGAATGACCTCTTTGGGAACAGAGCGCACGGTCGTCTGCTGCTGCTTCTGCTGCTGAGCCTTTGCAATCTCACCTTCGAGCTGCTTTACCAGGTCAGAATACTGTTTCTCAGCCGGCTTTGCCGTGGCAAGGCGCCGGGCATGGCTGAGAGCAAGTTCGCGGTTTCCTGACATGGCGAGGCTGTAGACAAGATAGAACCTTGCCTGCTCGTTTTCCGGTGCCATGTCGACAACCTGGCCGAGATAATCAGCGGCACCGCTGTAATCTTTGGCAGCATACAG
The DNA here is from genome assembly GCA_964522035.1 of uncultured bacterium. Lineage (GTDB taxonomy): Bacteria > Muiribacteriota > Ozemobacteria > Ozemobacterales > Ozemobacteraceae > Rifleibacterium. Next base: position 7,932 of record CAZFUG010000191.1, on the reverse strand, counting down.
ACGCAGACCCTGATCAAGGAGTGCCGGAACAAGATCCTGAGCAGTGCCAAAACCAAAGCTGCACAAAAGAAACATGACAATAATCACAAAAAGCCGAACCCGGCTGTTTGAGACGTTTTCTGTGGATTTCATAGATCCTCCATCTGATTCAACAGACTTTTCGGTCAGGCTGCCAGAATCGACATGGCCTCGGCTTCGCTGCCCACCTGCTGCGCCATGAAAAACAGACCTGACATTTCGAGAACGACTGAATGGTGTTTGTCGAGCCCCCAGACTGCTATCAGCCCGGCGAAATCATCGACAACCATGCCGCTGATATCGAGAAGAGCGGCAACACCAGGGCTGCTGATCAATTCGATGGTCGAAAAATCAAGAGCAAACCGGCTAAGGCCGGCATCCAGGCATTTCTGCACATGAGCTTTCAAAGTGGTTCCGCCGGTATCTTCAAGGTAGCCCTTCAGCCGCATAATTTCGACCTGGCCACGGGTTTCTGAATTGAACGAAAATTGTTGATACATCCGAACCTCCCATAGGTTATAGAGTCACAATACTATACTGAACAGACCCGGCAAAGCAAGCCCATAAAAAGAAGCGGGGCGGGCTAAAATAAAAAATGTGCCGTTTTAAGCGACACATTGAAAGGGAGTTAGGGATTTGGTTGTCCATTCACTTCAGGTCAACTCAAGTTAAAGTTGAACCTTACATGAACTTCAAAATTCATATCGACGTATAAAGTTAAAGCATTTAGCTTTTTTTTAACTTTTTTATTTTTTTGTTTATTTTAATGACTCAGGTAAAAAACAAAAATGCTCTGAATCGTTCATAAAGAGCGTTATAAGGCAGGCACATGAATGGTATATCTGTTGCAAAAAGCTCGAACAGGGCAAAGAAATGCTGGAACCATTATTTTTTCAGCAGTTCTGGGCAAAAGTGATTTTTTAAAATTTACGGGCTCAATGTCGGAAGTTTTTGTGACGATAGGAAAACTACCGGTTAGTAAACATAATAAAAGAAAGATTTCGGAGGTAAACTCAATGAAGAAAGAAAGCCTCATGACAATTCCAGAGCTGATGGACTTTCTGCAGGTCAAGCGTAATACTATCTACACTCTGAGAAATCTGGGTTTGCCAACAGTCAAGATCGGCAGATCAGTGCGATTTCGTGCTGACAGCGTCATCAGATGGCTGAGTGACCTTGAAAAGACCAGCAATTCACCGGTAAGTGGCCTGATTCACGATAACGCTCACCTGCTTTAAACGACGATCATGAACGACTCGGCACGGGAAATTTTTTATCTGCTCAGCTTCTCGGTAGGCACCGGTTTCATGCTGAGCAAAACGCTGTTCGCACTTTACAAGGAGTGGCAGAATGACAAAAGCCTCGAGAACAGCCGCAATCGGCGTCTGAGGCCATAACAGGAGATTAACGGCAAAGGGCTGCGGGATAATCCCGCAGCCCTTTGTTTTTCTCAGCTGTGTTGCTGTTACAGAGATTTATAAAGGCGGGTATAGTTCCAGTGGCTGCCCATTACCTTCTTGTAATAGTCACGGGTTTCTGGCAGCGGAACACGATCCAGGCGTTCGAGAACCGGCAGACCGGCGAAAGGTCCGGCCTCGACCTTTCTCTGAATATTGCCCTGACCACCGTTATAGGAAGCCGAAGCAAGATAGAGATCGCCGTTGAAAAGATCGGCGAGATAGCGCAGATACCAGGAACCATAGCGAATGTTAACATCGGTGTTCCAGAGGTTATCCTTTTTAAAACCCTTCTCGCCAAGCTTGCCGGCGATCCATTTACCGGTATTGGGCAGAATCTGCATCAGGCTCATGGCATTGCTGCGCGACAGGGTATCTGGTTTAAAATGGCTTTCTTCACGCATGATCGAAAGAATCCAGAACGGATCAATTCCAAACTTGCGGGCATTTTCGCGCACATGATTTTCATAGACCACCGGATAAAGAGCTTTCCAGCCCCATTCCGGCATTTCGGCAAGTGACCGGTCAGAATCGAGAATCTGACGCGCCAGACGTTCGCCATAGGCAACAATCTGGTTATAATCGCTGCTTTCTTTTGTGATATCGATTATTGCTTTATACAGACCCAGGTTCGCCGGATATTTGTCGGTCAGACGGATTGCTTCAGCTCTTGCCTGCGCTGCGAACGGGCTTTTCCAGAGTTTTTTCAGGGCAGCGACTCTCACCTGAAGAGCAGGCGAAAGCTTTTCGGGTCTGCCATTCTGCAAAATCAGAGCTTCTTTCATCGACTGTGGTGCAACCCAGCCGATGAAGAAAGAATTGGGATATTTTTTCTTCAGAAGCTTGATTATGGCCTGGCCTTCCTGCGTCTGAGGTCCGACCGCCATGGCAGAATACCCAAGAGCGTCGTCAGCACGGTGATGCCCGGGGAAACTGCGGCTGAGAAGCATAAAATACGGCACAGAACGTGACTTCTGACCGGCATCGTAACATTCGAGACCCATTTCGTAAATATGAACCGGCAGCAGAGGCCCGGCCATCGGCTGCTTTGCCAGTCTGCCCATTATTTCGAGAGCTTCTGCGTCACGGCCAATTCTGAAGGCCGAACGCATCAGACGATATTCTGCAGCAATAAGGCTGGCAGGAAATCTTTTGAACTTCAGCACTTCATGGTAATCAGCAGCGGCAGAAGAATGATTCTCGGCAAAGTGGTGAGCATCGCCGCGAAGCTGGTAAGCCAGAGTCATGGTTTCTGCACTCGCTTTGCGCCCGGCAATAACGGCGTTGAAGATTTCCATGGCCTGCGGCAGTTTGTTCTGCTGTCGCAGATTTTCGGCCTTGAAAAGTTCTGCAGCCTGAGAACCGAATCTGCCAAACATGACAGCATAATTATGAGGTTTCTTAAAGAACTCACCGGTCAGTCCCTCATAAGTAGCAATAAGAAGAATCTCAACCCATTCCTCATCCATAAACTGGTATTGTTCAGGATTCTGGAGAATTTTTTTCAGCAGATCATGGCATGCCGGCGCCTGGCGATAAAACGGACTGTCAGACCTGAACTGCCGTAAAGCATTCAGAGCAAAGCGGCTCCGGCGACCAGGATTGAGAGCGGGCAAATCAGAAAGCTTAACCATGGCAGTTCCGCGCTGCCATGGGGTTGCCAGAGCAGTCGCCATCTTTTCAAGTCTGAGAACAGCATTTTCATTAGAGACAGTTTCAAGCTGCAGCATGAATAGAGGCATCTGACTCTGAAAAGCCGGTTCGCCTTCCGGGAACTGGCTGACGATGCGCTCATACAATGCCAGAGCCTCTGCCTTACGGCCAAGGTTCTTCAGAGCTTCGGCCTCAAGAAACAGTCTGAGATCGGTGAGTTCTGTCGAGGCCTTCAAATTCTGCAGACGGGCGAGCAGGTCAGCATGTTTCCCGGTCTCTGAAAGCCTTGCGACTTCGGCAAGATTTTTATCGAAAGACTGACAAAAAGCCGACGCAGTAAAAAATGAAATAAGGATCAAAAACAAAAAAGTTCGCGTAAACTTTAACTTAAGCTTTAAGATTATCATCGGGTTCTCCTTGTGCGTTCTTTGTACCAAAAAGTTTATGCGGTTTTCAAGTGGCGTAAACAGCTTATTTCGCCAGGCCAGCAACCTGCCGGAGTCCGCATGCGGTACCGATTGTCGTTGCAATTCCAAAAAAATTCCTGTATAAATATTAGATTAAATTTTGTTAACCACTGTGTTAAACAGTATTTTTTAGGAGAAATGCATGAAACTGTATACTACTGAAAAGATTCGTAACATTGGTCTCGTGGGCCATGGCGGCACCGGCAAAACTTCTCTGGCAGAAGCGATGCTGTTTCACACCGGCGCCAACACCCGCATCGGCAAAGTCGATGATGATACCTCGGTTATGAACTATGACCCCGAAGAAACCAAGCGCAAAGCCACCGTCGGCACTTCGCTTGCTGCCCTTGAATACAAGGATCACAAAATCAACCTGCTCGACGCACCTGGTTTTGATGATTTTCTCGGTGAAGTATACAAAATTTCCGGCGCCATCGACATGGCGATCGTGACCGTCAACGCGCAGTCAGGCGTTGAAGTCGGCACCGAAAAGAACTGGGCGATCCTCGAAGAAGCCAAAACCCCGAGAATCGTTTTCCTCAGCAAACTTGACAAAGAAAACATCAATCTTGACAAGACCATGACCCAGCTCAAATCTCTTGACAGCAAGATCACGCCGGTCATCGTCCCCTGGGGCACTTTCGACAAACTCAAAGGCGTTATCGACCTCATCGACATGAAGGCTTATGCCTACACCGATGACAAGGGCAAAGCCATCGAAGTCAAAGACGTTCCCGCCGACATGATGGATTACGCCAAGGGTCTGCGCGAACCGATGGTTGAATCAATCGTCGAATGCGACGAAGCTCTGATGGAAAAATTCTTCGACGGCCAGGAAATCAGCCCGGTCGAACTGCGCGCTGCTCTGCGCAAAGGTCTGGCCAAGAACGAAATCAAACCCCTGGTCAGCGGCATGGCTCTCAAGAGCATCGGCACAGAAAATCTGCTCGACTTCATCGTTAACTGCACTCCGTCACCGGCAGAATGCCGTGTTCTTCCCGCCGTTAAAGCCGGCACCACCGAAGAAGTCGTCTTCACCAACGACCCGAACGGCCCGGTCTGCGGTTTCATCTTCAAGAAAATCAACGAGCAGGCAGGCGATATGATTTTCATGCGCGCCATCAGCGGCACCTTCCTGCCTGGCACAGAATATTACAACCCGACCACTGAAAACTTCGAAAGATTCAGCGCTTTTGCCACTCTGCGCGGCAAAACCAAGATCGACATCGAAAAGGTTGTCGCCGGTGACATCGTCGCCCTGGTTAAACCGAAAAACTCGACCCACGGCCACACCCTGTGTGAAAAAGCCAATCAGGTACTGGTAAAAGTGCCGGCTCTGCCACAGGCCAAGCTGACCTATGCAGTTAACCCCCGCACCAAACAGGATCAGGAAAAGATGGGCGTTGGCCTCAACACCCTCTGCGCCGACGACGGCGTTCTCACCTACAAATTCGACCCGGAACTCGGTCAGGGTCTGCTCTCTGGTCTCGGCGACACCCATATCGACGTAACCGTCAGCCGCCTGAAATCACGCTGGGGCGTTGACGTAGACATCTCCAAACCGAAAATTCCTTACAGAGAAACCATCAAGGGCAAATCAAGAGTCCAGGGTAAACACAAGAAACAGTCCGGCGGTCGCGGTCAGTATGGCGACGTCTGGATTCGTTTTGAACCGCTTCCCGGTGGCGACTTTGAATTCGTCGATGAAATCGTCGGCGGCGCCGTTCCGGGCAACTTTGTTCCGGCCGTAGAAAAAGGCCTGCAGGAAGCCCGCCGCCGCGGTGCTCTTGCCGGATTCCACACCATCGGCTTCAAAGCTACCATCGACTTCGGCTCATATCACGACGTCGACTCTTCTGAAATGGCATTCAAACTTGCCGCAACCATCGCCTTCAAAAAAGGTATCGTCGAAGCCAAACCGGTTCTGCTCGAGCCAATCTATGAAGTAGCCGTCACCGTTCCCGATGAATTCATGGGTTCGATCATCGGCGACCTGAACTCAAGACGCGGCCGCATTCTCGGCATGGAACCACTTGGCGGTCAGCAGGTCGTCAAAGCCAGAGTTCCGTTGGCAGAAATGTATAAATATGCCACCGACCTCAAGTCGATGACCCAGTCACGCGCTGACTTCACCATGACTTTCAGCTCATACGAAGAAGTTCCTGCCAACGTCACTGAACAGATCATCAAAGAATACAAAACTGCTGACGAAGAAACAGAAGCCTGACGATAACAGCGGGTGCGGTCATTTTTTGACCGCACCCGTTTTATTAACCTGAAAAAAACAGGAAACAGCATGCAGGATCAAAGACAGGAAAATAAAAGCCTCAATTGCCGTCTGGCATTACAGTTTCACCTTGGCAACGATGAAATCACCGCACTCTGTAACCGGTTCAGAACCGTTATAACAGAAGGCCGCGACAAGGGTTATTCTTGCGGCATGATTGCAGTAATGCTTACCCGCATTATCAAAGAAGCCATCGACCTGAAATTTGAAAAGAAGCCAGTCAGCGCAGAACATCTGGTACTTGCGCACGACAGCCACGAACCTGAATTCAATAAATTCAAGGCCAGTCTGGTGCGCGGCATGTTTTTAACCTGCATAGAACACCCTCAGGGCTTCCCCGGGTTATTCGACATTCTCGCCGGTATAGCTTCAGCCGGTATGGGTTACGGGTCTTTTCAACTGCCCGAAACCGACCGAAAGATCAAACTCGGTGAGATTCATAATTTGTGCCCTGATCAGGCATGGATCAGAGACACGACAATTGAATTGATGCTGCAACTTCTGGTGCCAGAAAAAATTGCAGGCTTCGCCAGTGCCAGAATCGGACTTTTCAGCATGCTGGTCGGCTGTTCACTCCTGCCTTTTTATGCGGTGGCCGCCGGTCATACCACAGGAACCACACCGCCAGGTCGCGAAAGAGTCATCGGCATGGTCTGCAGTCGTTTCAGCCCGGATTCCGAAAGATTGAAAAAATTCCTGAGTCAGAATTTGTTCGTGGTTCTTTTTGAAGAACTGTTCACCCACGAATCGACAGTTTTTTCGATTTTCAACCTCTGACTCTTTCGACCGGCCAGAAGCCGGCAAAGGAATAATTTAGAGACCTTCCAGACAATTATCGCATCCCTTAGACAAATTCTGGGGGCACCCTTCTGCAAGCCAGGCTACATCTCAACAAATTCAGAGAACGCTTTCAGCCTTCTCACGAGCCGTTTTTCACATTTTTTTGCCGGTCGTCGGGTCTGTCGAAGCAAATTTTAAAGATGCCGGCAGGCGAATTTTTACCAGAATAATTTGCTTTGGGTCATTGACATCACTGTGGATTCCGGTTGATAATGTGTGCATTCAAGTATTACTTCTGGGGGATTGAATCACTATGGCCGAAAAAAGCCGCAGTCTTAATTTTATTCTGCTTATTTGTGCATTGTTCGGTGCAGCTCTGTTTTATGGCTGCGGCGGTGGTGGAGGTGGAAATTCTTCTGATCCGCTTCCGGTTCCCATAATGCAGATTTCCGGCAGTATCAAATCATCGAACCAGCTTGCAAATATCACCTACGAAGGAAACCTTCTGCCAGATGTTCGTGCACAGTTTGCCGCCCCCGGAGTAACCGTGCATCTTGAGTCTGATGTAACAAAAAGCACAACTACTGACAACAACGGCAATTACGTTCTTTCTGGAGTTCCGGTTGGAACCCATCGTGTTGTTGCCAGAATCAAGACCCTGAGTGGAAAAACCTACAAGGTTATTTCCAGCCCGATAACCGTATCGGAAAGAGTTGCCGAAGTCACGGCCCCCCAGCTTGAACTTCTCCAGGCAACTGTAGCTCTCTCAGGCGTCTTGAAGAAGGTAGACGGCTCGGCTTTTTCTTTCGCCCGCATGACCCTGTGGGGTGAACCATTCACCACCGATGTAAACGGAGCTTTTTCAACTCCCCCGATGCCTGAAGGCACCGTTGAAAATATCGTTATCAGCAATTCAGGATTTCAGGAAATAAAGATCAACTCCAGCTTTGTCGAAAACGCACCATTTATTGAGCAGACAGTAGTAAACAGCGCCGCAACCAATCGTGCACCAACCGTAAGCCTTACTGCAACAAAATATTCCGTAGACAGACAATATGAAGTAAATCTTACCGGGGTTGCCATCGACCCAGACAACAACATCGCCACCTACACCTGGTCAGCCAACAGCGGCTATTTCACCTCAAATGTTTCCAGCGACACACAGCGAATGTGGGTGGCACCGAATTCAGACACAATAGCGACTCTGACTTTCACCGCGATTGACGCTGGCGGCCTTAGAGGCTCTGCAAGCGTTCAGGTCAAGGTTGGC
>CAZFUG010000190.1:0-8707 GCA_964522035.1 uncultured bacterium | reverse complement strand
AGCGAAGCGAATCGCTGGAGAAAAAGCAACCCGGCTGATAGGCCGAAGCTGCTGAATAGAAACGAAAATTTGCTCTTTTTTTATTAAACTTCAAAGGTTTTTTGCCGATGATGTTTGCAGGAATAATAGCTCAGGAAGGAGCGGGGTAATGGTCAAAAACTTTCAGGTATTACTGGCGCTGGTTTTGAGTCTGTCGCTGCTTACAGCGGTGGGCTGCGGAACAAAAAGCACCCTCAGAGGCACTCTTGTAGGAACGGTTGTTGATTCTCAGACAGGCATAGGTATTGCGGGAGCAACGGTTGTGACTTCGCCGTCGACAACCTCATCGATAACCGATATCAATGGCAGCTTTACGATCGCTGACGTCGACCCGGGCGTTTACACAGTAACAGCCCATGCCAGCGATTTTAACTCGAACTCGCTGACCGTGAGCATCGACAGTGGTCTTTCGGCGACCACCCATATCGTTCTGGTTTCGATGGGGGGAAGCTTTTCGCGCAACATTCTGCCCATTCTCAATGTCAACTGCGCTATCGTTGGCTGCCATAACGACAGCACCGCGCAGGCCGGCCTCAGACTCAACAGTTACGCGAATCTGATGCGCGGTTCAAAGAGCGGGGCAGTGGTGCTTCCTTATGATGCGCAGACCAGCAAGCTTGTCAGACGCATAAAAGGCATCGAAACCCCGAGAATGCCGAAAGACCGTCCTTCCCTTTCTACTTCAGACCAGGGTCTCATAACCAACTGGATCAATGGTGGAGCAAGAAACAACTAAGTTGTTCAGGAAATATCAGGAGAAATTAATGAAGAACGTCAGACTGGGTATGCTCGTAGCGGGATTTCTGGTGGTTGGCGGAACCGTATTCGTCTCTTCTTCGTTCGCAGGGACGGATAATTCGCCGGGTCTGCAGGTTGTAAGACATGACAAGGTTGCTGGCAAAACAATGAAAACTGCCCGGACCGTTAAACCGGTTCAGGCTGCAAATGCTGCTGAAGACAAAATCGTTCTGGTAGCACCTCCGGGTGAACTGCCGACGGCATCGAGCCGCATGGTGACTTCGCTGAAGCCGATTGTTCCGACTAATGTCAAGCACGCAGGCGCGGCAACCGGTAAAGTTGCCCGCACCGTTCCTGCTGCTGCTTCGGCAAAAGCCGGAGTTGCGGTTAAATCTGCAAAAGCTTCCAAGGCTGAAGTGGCTCAGGCACCGGCTATGAAAACCGACCCGAAAAACCTTTTCACACTTGTAAGGCTTTTGAATTACGCTCCGCACCCGCTGACTGAAGAGTTGCTCAAAAGTTCCCCTCTGACCATGAATGGTAACAACTACTGGTTTTCCATTAAATATGATGAAGACTGGAAAGTTTTCAACGATGATGATGGCGTAATCAAAGGTATCAGCTTCGAAATCGACGTGATGGAAAACAACAAAAAGGTTCGCAGCCTCAAAACCCCGAAAGTGGCCATCGATGCAGCTAAAGTCAAAAAGGGCCAGGTTCTCGGAATTGCCGAAGTCGCTCCTTACAAGTTCACCATCAAAGTCGAAGAAGTGACTAAAAACAAGAAAGGTGTTTCTGAACTCGTGTTCAAGCTCGATCTGCTTGGCTGATTTCAAAACATGACGCTGCTGTCAGTCAGGAGAATCTCTTTTGGATAACAATACTCTGATCGGAACTATTGTTGGCGCGCTACTCATCCTCGTCGGTATCAAACTTTCCGGCGATCTGGGTATATTCTTCGATGTACCTTCAATGATGATCGTCTTCGGCGGCGGAACCTGTGCAATGTTCGTTGCCTACAGCTATGAGACGGTAATGAGTGCCTTTGGCCTGATCAAGTCCGCCTATCTGGCTCCAAGAGAATACAACTACATGAAGCTGATCAGCAGCATTCTTATGACGGCTGATGTTGCGCGAAAAGAGGGCATTCTTGCCCTCGATTCGCGGATCGCCGAAGTAGAAGAGCCCTTTATGGCCCGTGGCCTGCAGATGGTTATCGACGGTGTCGACGTAAAAGTCATCGAAGACATTCTCGATACCGAGCTTGATTCACGTGCCAACCGCCATGGTGATATCAAGGGAGCTCTGGATTTTCTTGGATCTATCCTTCCCGGTTTCGGTCTTATCGGAACCATCATCGGGCTTATCGGTCTGCTGGGCAACCTCGATGACCCGTCGTCGATCGGCCCGAACATGGCCGTTGCTCTTATTACAACCTTCTACGGCGCAGTCGCCGCAAACTTTCTGCTGATCCCTTACAGCAAAAAAATGGATGAACGCAGTAAAGCCGAGCAGCTTTATGGCGAAATCATAGCCCGCGGCTGTCTGTTTATCGCTGCCGGTGTTCACCCACGCATCATTCAGGAACGTCTGCTGGCTTTCATGTCTGAAAAGACCAGAGTTACTTTCAACGAACTGCATCTCTCAGAGGAGCTGGGTCAGGGTGGCTAAGCGAAAAAAAGAGGATGAAGTTTCTGCACCGCTGTGGTGTCTTTCTTACGGCGACATGGTAACCAACATGCTTTGCTTCTTTGTCATGCTGTTTGCCTTTTCGACTCTTGACTCGCCAAAGAAACGCCAGGAAAGCGAATCGCGTGACGAGCTTTATCACGCCGTTTTCAGTATCAATGTTTCGCAGGGTGCAAATCAATGGCTGACACCGGGCGGTAAAGGCATTGTTCTGACTCCGGCAACCAGAAAAAGCGAAATTCCGCTGATTGTAAAAAATGTTAAAAGCAAGCTGGCAAGGGTGCCGCTTGCTGACCGGTTGCGTGTTCTGGCTGAAGATCAGATGGTGAAAATTCAGATTCCGGCAAATGTGCTTTTTGAGAGCGGCAGTGCTTCAATGAAAAAAGGCGCTGAAGAAATTCTTACCGCCCTGGTACCGGTTATCGGTACAATTGACAACTACGTCAGAGTCGATGGTCATACCGATGATCTGCCGGCCAAAAACACCGTCTATCCATCAAACTGGGAGCTCTCTACTGCCAGAGCCTGCTCGGTCGTAAGGTTTTTTGTCGACGAAATGAATCTCGATGCCGGGCGTTTTTCGGCTCAGGGTTATGCTGACAACCGGCCAAAAGAGCTTGCAACTACTCCTGAAGCGCGCGAAGCCAATCGTCGTGTCGAAATAATCATTCTCAACACCAAGAAAAAAGTCGTAAAAGACTTCAGCTGGGAACAGTAAACGGCTAATTTTTCGGGGCGCCTGAAAAAACCTGGCTGCGTGAATCTTCCATAAGCTGTTGAACTTTTTGCGCCTGCAGCTCGGAAAAACCGGTCGAAGCACCTGCCGCAACCAGAGGGCCAAGAATTTCAAGAACCTGGCGGTAATGTTTCATGTGAAACGCCGCTTCGGCTTTTCCGATAAGATAGCGACGATTTCTGGGTGCCGATCCCACCAGCTGTGAAAAAAACAGATACGATTTGTGATATTCCTTGCTTTCCAGCGCTTTTTCAGCCATTTCTGCGACTGCTTCTGATGAGAGAATACTCTCGAGCGAAGGGTAGGGAATCGGCAGTGCCAGTTCCGAGGGTGGGCGGTCGATTTCGACAAAAATAGTTGCGGTACCCGGCAGCGGTTGCCTTATCAGAACTGGCTCAAGAGCGGTACTTCTTGCCCACTGGTTTTCCATGTCTGACGGTACAGGCAATGATGGGCCGAAATAGCCTCTTTTGTAAAATTCAGCAGTGGTTTTGCCGTCTGCCAGATCCTGACGATCTGGGTTGCGACTGAATGGCCCAGTGCGATACTCGATTTCGCGCAGCAGTTCGGTATAGCGCAGGACGATCGGGTGCTTTGGCGACTTGCGGGCGGCAGCCCTGAACCAGTCTGAAGATTTGAGATAGTCGCCCGCATGAAAATCGCTCATGCCAAGCACCAGAAGAGTCTGGAAGTCTTCCGGAAAGAAACGGTGAATTTCGAGTGCCTTGGCTGAAGCTTCTTCAAACCTGCCGCTCTGATAAAGGCGTTCGGCTTCGCGCAGCGAAGGCGAAAGTTCCGCGCCGCCAAGCTGCACGGAAAAGGCCATCAGGGCCAGCAAAACCGCCTTGTTAAGGGGCTTTTTCTTCATTGGCGGGGGCTTTCAATGGTTCCTGAAGATTATCCCAGTTAACTTCGTCAGGCTGAATGTCTGCATCTTCATCGCCCGGCGGAATTATTGACGGAGAGCCGATCAGAGGTTCGGATGTTTCGTTGAGTTCAGCAGGCGGCAGTTGAATCGCCTGGCCGGCACCTGGTCCGCTCTGATGTTCGATATCCCACGAATCGCCTTTGAGATAGTCATCAGGTGGTTCAAAATGTTCCTGACTGGTGACGTGTTGATAGGCCTGATTGGCGGTAATCAGAAAAATGGCCAGCAGTATGAAGACTACGCCCCATTTCCATGTTTCGTTTCCAGTTTGCATTTTGTGTCTCCTGAGATCAGAATCTGGCTTCGGTCAGCGACCTTCGGCCAGCGGGAAATTCAATACCAGAGTGCCTCTTACCAGTCCACCGTCACGCATGATGAGATCGAGAGAACGTATCGAGTTGATCGGCATACTGCGGCCGGCCTCGCTGAGAAACTTGCCCAGGGCCCTGATAGAGGTGGCAAAGGTCATTTTTGCCGGCACAACTTCGACGCCTGGCCATTCAGTGTCATCTTCTGCTGCCAGCCCGACCGGCATGCCCTGTTCATCGAGTTGTGGCAGTTCCTGGGGGCTGGCGGCGAAACCCTGGGCGCCTGCATCGGAAGTTTCCATTTCCGGCTTGATTTTGAAAGATTCAATAAGGTCGAAAGAATGCATTCTGAAGCTGTCGCCGCCCTTTTCACTTATCTGGCGCAGCAATGAAGCTTCTTCACCGGCTCTTATGAGTTTACTTTCCCCGGCGGGCTTTTTCCTGCCGGCTGCTGCTTCTGCGCTTTCGGGCATAATTTTACTGACTTCGGCTTCAAGGGCTGCGTATTTTCTCTGACTGTCTTCCAGCACCTGGCTGGCATGCTGCAGCTCTGTCTGGATTGACGAGAGAAAGAACAGACGGCCTACAAAAAAGACAACGACCATCAGAACAACTGCGGCAAGAGAATTGGCTGTAACTTTGTTCATGGCAGTTCCCCCTTGAGAAGGAATTCAACCCCGGAAGCTCTGCCCTTGCGGGTGTTCAGGCTTCTGACCCGTTTGATCGCTCTTTTGCCTGCAAGGTTTTCGGCATATTGTCCGACGGCGGCCGGTGTGTCGGCAGTTCCTTTGATAATAAGTATCTGCCCTTTCAGCCCTTCGCGTAACTGCTGCGTATCACCTGTTTCCGGGCTGAGTCTGCTGACGTAGGGCGAGGCTGTTTCCTGTTCTGGTTCTTCACTCAGAGGCGCGGCGTCAATCTGGCTGGCAAGGCCAATCGATTCGGCTTCAAGCTCGGTTCTGACCAGAATTTCTTCGACCCGAAGACCGGCGGGCTGCTTGTCAATTGTGTGAAACAGAGCATCAGCAATGGCAGTTCTGGCTTTCATGACTGGTTCGAGCACCTTTCTGGCCTGCGGTGAAAGTTTAATCTGGGTTTCTGTGGTGGCGCGATGTTTACTGAGTTTGATCATGGCCGCATCAGTGTTCATTTTGAGAAAACCAAGCTGGCTGTTGACCTCGTCGAGCTCTGCTTTGATCGAATTGCGGCTGATCAGGAGCAATGCAATAGTGATCACCAGACAGATTGCCGATATCCAGACCGGCAGAAGGCCGGCGAGTTTTTCCATTTTAAGCTCATGTCTTTTGTTTTTCAGTCTGCCGGTCAGGTTCATGTTGTCGGCATCTTCGGCAAGTCCGGTCAGGCAGGCACCAACCGTCGGAATATAGGCAAGCAGCCGTCTCTGTCTTTCTTCGGCCGGCTGATTGTCGGTGAGCTCAGGCATGACGGGGCTTATATCCAGACCGGAAGAAATATCTACTATGTTTACGCGGGTCGGGTTGAAATAGCCGCGCTCAAATGGCAGAACGCCAGGTTGTGCCGCCCCGCCACCCATGAAGTAGAGAATGTCGATCTGGTTGAGTTTGCTGACTGCTCTGAAATAGTCGAAACTGAAGCGTATTTTCTGCGAATACATTTCGAGCTCACCCTCGGTCGGCGGGTCTGACATGTCTGCCATGCCCGAGGGGATGAAGCGGTAAAACTTGAGTTCACCAGCCGAAAAAATCTGCAGGTGTGTACCAGAATGGCCGAAATTCACAATAGAAAGAGCTGGCAACCCGGATATATCAACGATTTCCTTGAGTTCGTGGGCGCCATATACTTCGGGGTAAGCTCCTGACAGATTGATGCCGGCTTTTTCGAAAAGTTCTGTAAACCTTTCGAGCAGTCGTTCAGGTACCACGGTCAGGGCAACGGTGTACGGATTCTTGCGCAGAATTTTATATGAGAAGGCGTAAGGCTCTTCACGAAAGGCCGGCGACAGAAGCTTCTTGGCTTCCCAGTTCAGAAGCTTTTCAATCTGATCCGGTTGAACCTGAGCTGGCAGCTCGATGATCTTGATCTGCAGCTCACGGTTGGCAAACAAAGCCGAAACCTCGCAACATTGCTGCATTGGCAGGCGGCTGGCAAGATTTTTGAGAGCTTCTATCAGCTGCTGTCTGAATTCTTCTTCGCCAGGGTAGGCAGAAAGGGGCTTGAGCAGTTCTTCTTCAATGGTGGCAAGACGCCGGCCACGTTCGGTTAACTCTATTACCGCTGCTTTGATTGATACGGTGCCGATATCGAATGCGATATACAGACCGTTTTGCGATTTCTTTTTCATGAGGCCTCCACAAATCTGCCGCTGCCGGTTCTGCCTGACTGATTCAGAACCGCCATCCGGGCCAGTGAACGTCGAGAAACTTCCCGGCTGCCCTCGAAAAGAACAGCGGTTGCTTTGATATCCATGCCGGTTTTCTGACCGGCTGCAGTAACGGTAACCACGATGCTGCGATGGTTGCCGTGTTTAGAAACGTATTCTAACGAAAAAGGCTTGAAACTCCTGCGCAGTTTTGCCAGACCGCGTTCAAGCCCACCATCGGCCGCGTGAAAGACGACGGCTTCAATCGCATCGCTGCGGCCAAGGTCGAGGGCATTGCGGCTGATCTGCTGACTGCCGGTCACCAGAATGAAAATGATTGTGGTTACAAGAAAGGTCAGATATAGGCTGAAACCGCGACGATTCATGCTGAACGCCTCCTGAAACAGAAAAGACGGTTCAGGGTCTCGCTGCTTTCTGCCTGACCGTTACGGTTGCGGTCTTCGCATAGTTCGAGCTGTACAAACCAGGTTGCGTCATCGTGGCGGGTAACTTTCAGGCCGTTGACAAAGTAATGGTCAGGCAGTTTTATTGCCTTGTTCAACGCTGACGCATCGAGCTTTTCTGGCGCCGCGGCAGAAATCTGATCGCGCAGCCAGACTCTGATTTCGGCAAAGCCGATTCGCTGCTGCCAGCCGGAGCTGATGGCCCGATAGCGCATGTGGCTCCATTCGAACATCTGCAGCAGTGCGGTGATCGTTAGACCCATGATGAAAATGACCATGGAAATTTCGATCAATGAGAAGCCGCGGCGGAGTTTCACTGCTTCACCCCCGAACCGGGAATAAAAACGAACGATTCGAGCTGAAAAGAGCGTTCACCCTTGTGTGTGGTAACCTGCAGACGCACAGCACCATCGATGTCTGGTGCTGCAATGGCGGTGGCGACTTTCCAGCCCGGTTTCATTCTGAAACGGCCTGGGCGTCCGGTGGCCGCAGCAGGCAGCCTGCCTGCCAGCAGATCTGATTTGACGAGTTCGATTTCTCTTTCGGCAATGTAAGCCGCTTCAGATTCGAATGCGGCCTGCATATCGAGCTGACTCGATGCTTCGAAGCCTGAAAACATTGTGGCAATGGCACCCGAAAGAACCAGCAGGGAGATCAGGATTTCGATAAGCGAAAACCCGTTTGAAAATGCGGCTCTATAATAATGTGTCTGCATCAGAGTTCCAGGTTTACCGTTTCAATTTTGTTGCCCGGCATGCGCAGCGCCAGATTGAGGCTTTTGACCCGCTGTCCGGCATGGCTGAAAGCACCGTCGGCACCAACATCGATCGTTTCGAAAACTGAGCTGCCATCGAGTTCAGATACACGCAGCTGCAGCGAGCCAGATTGCTCTACCGTAAAGGTCTGATTACGAAAAACAATACGCAGAGGGGTTCTTCGCATGCTGGCACGTAGTCTGCAGGCCTGAAAAAAGCTTTTCAACTCGTCGGTTCTGGCGCGGGTCTGTGAATCGTGCGTCACTCCGGCGTAGATCGAGATGCCGGTGCCGCAGAGTATGCCCATTACCAGAACGACCATAAGAACTTCAATCAGCGAAAAACCCTTGCCACTCAATTTACCGGCAGAATGCAGACTGCGTTGGTGGAGGCAACTGCCTGTAAAGAGTGTGGACCGGGCCGCTGCTGAATTGAAGTCGCGGCTGACTGCCATCAGCTTACCAGTAGTGGTGGGCACTGTCCTTTGAGCCGTCGGGGCCCATCTGACCGTTCATACCGATCCAGCGGGTGCCAAGGCGGAGGGCGCATACGACGCCGCGGCCACCCATCTTGCCGTCTGAACCGATGATCCACAGACCGGTATTGTCGGTGCTGTAAAAGCGGTAGCTCGAACCATTCCAGGTGTAACCCCAGCGGTTGGCGGCTTCGGGGCAGATGAAAAGCTTGGTGTCCTTGGCGATATCATTCA
>CAZFUG010000189.1:240-8710 GCA_964522035.1 uncultured bacterium | reverse complement strand
TGCTTGGTTTCAAGAATCTGCAGGGCATTCTGCAGACCCGATTCCCCAAGAATTGTAAGAATGCGCGAGCGCAGCGCCGGATCCTGGTGGTAGAGAACTTCAGTGACGAATCGCTGCAGTCGCGGGTCCATCATCAGCTGAATGGTTTCTGACTGAACTTCGGGCGGCACTTCCATGAAGTGTTCGAGCAAAAGAGTGTTCAGGGTTTCGATAATGTAGTTCTCGGTGGGATCGCCAAGGATCTTTAATGCGGTTTTGCCTGTTTCGACATCTTTGTAGCAGCAGGCGTTGATAAGAAGGTTCTTGCGTATCGCAGGGTCGAGGCCCTTGAGAAAGCTTTTAAGGTAACCTTCGTTATATCGGAAAATCTTGGAAAAGTTACGGAAAATTACATCATGATCGTATCGACCCAGGCGCAGCAGACATTCTGTCATCAGCTTGATGCACTGGAAAAAACGGTCATTGAGATTACTTTCGAGTGGGTCGGTAAAATATTTAATCTGTGCCTGGACTTCGGGGCTTTTGCGTTGCGCCGGATCCATTTTGTCGAGTTCTTCAGCATAATCTTTAACGATTTTGCCGATTGTATCTGCAACAGTCGGAGGTATTGCCTTGTAAGGATCAAGAAGATATGGGAAGAGATACTGATATGACATCGGGTCAGAGAGCTGTTCCATCAGCTTCAGAGTATGCTGGCGGAAACCTTCACTCTTTTTGCCAAGTCCGTCGAAAACCTTTTCAAAAAACATTTTGCCATGCGACTGCAGGCATTTGAAAACGGGGTATCGCATACCCGGAGCAATTGCCGGCAGCTCTCTGATGCAAAGATCGAGAAAGTCAGGGTTTTTGATCTTGTCGACATGCTTTGAAAATTCGACCTGAAGAATCTTTTTCTCGTCTTTTTTCGCTTCGATGACTTCCTCTTTCAGGATGTCCATGAAGATGGGGTAGGTCTTCGGGTTCTGGAGCATGACGATCTCTTCGAGATAAAGAATCTGCTCTTTAACCGAGTAGTTGTTCCATTTTTCGAGGAGTTGCTTGAGAATGCCTGATTTCTCGATTCCGTGCTGAATGGTTCTGTGTATATCGGGATCGAGAGTATTGCCGAGAACCTCTGTCACTGCCTTGAGGTTCTCTTCTTTTATGCCGACGAGAATCTCTTTGAAAGTTTCGCGTAGAAGCGTGTCTGGGTATTTTATCAGAGTCAATACCAGGCGTAGATCTTCTTCGTTGAGCTGATTACGGTAGTCGACAAAAACTTCAAGAATTTTCAATCTGGTTTCAAGATTGTCGTTTTCTTCGAATTTGTCGTGCAGAAACTCTATCAGACCGTGATTCATGCTTGAGACAAAGTCGCTCTTGGCACGATCTGATGTGCGCTTGTCTTTCTGAAGCAGTCTTCCAAAAGCCTCTTCAGGATCCGAAATTTTTCGTGAAAACCAACCCATTAATTTACTGACCTTGACAACAGAATAGGATTTGCAGCTTTATCGGCTAAGTTCACGGAATTTTGAACGATTGTTTATCTTTGAATAATATACCGGCAAGGTAGCTGTACACAACAATTAATACAATTTTTAAACTTTATTTACAAGTTTTATAATCTTTGTTATAGTCATGCCAATCAACATCATCAAGCGAGGGTTCAAAAAGTGTGGTTCATTAGAAAAATTTTCTGGATGATTACTCTTCCTTTTATGGCGCTCACCGGCGTTCTGATGTTCGCCTTCCCCGAAGAAATGAAGGAATTCAAAAAAGATCTGATCGATATGTTTGAGAATTCATGGCTTCGCTGGGTGGGTTTTGTCGTTTTTATCTCGGCAATGGTTCATATTGTCAGGATTTTTGACGGCAGACACACTCTTGTAAGACTGAGCGACCCGAACAGCTGATCAGCTGATTCTGCAGCCTGCAGTAATGGCCTTTGGCCTATTCCCAGGCTGTTATCTCGACCCGGAAAGATTTGGCCCCGGCAGGCGGGTCTTTAAACGGGATTTCAAAAAGAGAGCTTTCTTTTGGCAGAAGCCCTTTGTCTAGGCTTTTAAGGGTGCCTGTTTCACTGCGAAGCTCTCTTTTGTTTTCGTCAAGAATTCTCGCGGTAAGCTGAATCTTTTTCTTGACGGTTTTTGACAGATTGTTGAGAGAGCCAACCACATAGAGGGTTCCGAGTTCGATATAGGTATCTATGCGATCGATACTGAAAAGCGGTTCGATATCGCGTTCGATGACCGGATTTTGTTTCTCTTTACGTTTTCTGGCCATGTATTCGGAGGTCACCGTGTCATCATAGGCTGCCCACAGTGAAAGATTCATCGGTTCAAGTCGAAGTGCGGTGCGGTATGCTTCTTTGGCCT
The DNA here is from genome assembly GCA_964522035.1 of uncultured bacterium. Lineage (GTDB taxonomy): Bacteria > Muiribacteriota > Ozemobacteria > Ozemobacterales > Ozemobacteraceae > Rifleibacterium. The sequence continues at coordinate 6,356 of CAZFUG010000189.1, read as the reverse complement.
CTGAATAACGGTTTTCTACGACCATTTTGTCACCGGTTTCGATGAATTTAAAAGCAGGGCTGTCGGTGGCAATCCCGGTTATTGCTGAGATTTCATTGACCAGCAGCGGGCTCTCCGGGTCGGCAGGGGAGGGGAATACTTTTCTGCCTGGGTTTTCCGGAAGGGTTTGAGCCATCGCCGCAATCTGGCATGCAAGCATTGCGGGCAAAATTATCGATCTGAGCTTTGCTGGCATTTCTGACTCCTGTTTTTATGCCGAAAGTTTGCGGGCAAAAGCCTCGAGAATGAGGGTGTAGAAATTTTCAAAGCCAAAAAGCAGCATTCCCTCATGCAGCATCTGATAGGCAGCCAGACCAGCTTCGTTTTCATTCTCGGTGAACATGCCAAGAAGCGTGTCGCGGTCGACGGTCATACTGGTCACCCTGATGTCGCTGCCGGGGTGCAGAAGGGCTGTTATGGCAGTTTCTACACGATTTTCGTCAAATGAGTTCGACGCTTGTATATAGAAAAAATCGAGACTGGCAGCCCCTGCTGGGGGATTGTCGATGCCTGGCAGAGAAATGTCCTGACCGGGCAAAGGGGAAACGGCATCGGTGCCTGTTGCTGCTGCAACGCTGAGCATGTCTGGCGCGAGAATTATCGCGGCATAGAGACTGTCGCGGGCATTTTCCAGAACTGCTTTGCGGATTTTTTTCAGCAGCAGACCCGCTTCAAGATTTTTTTTGATGAAAAGGTCGGTTGTCTGAGCTGCGCCAAGTGCAAGAAGACTTGCGGTCATGGGATTGTCTGGATTTAACGCACAAAGCTTGGCCTTTCCCTGTGGGAGAATCTGAACTATACCGGATTCGTGAAGAAGGTGTACGCGGTTATAGGCTGTACCGTAGGGCAGTTTGAGCTTGCGTGAAATCTGGTGAATCGACAGCACCCCGTCCGGGGTTTCCATGAAGGCGCGCGTTATATCTATGTTAGTTTGCATGGCCGGCAGTATACAACATTTTTTTCTGATTATCAATTTATTGAGAATGGGCAAAAAATGCCATGGCATTTTTCTCATTTGGGCTGCTGACAGGCGAAATTTTTATTATAATTAGTTATGCAAAGAAACTGAAAGCAAAGGTTAGGGAAAAACATGCAAAAATTTTTAATTGTTGATGACGAGCCTGTCAATTGCAGATTATTGAAAGAATTTCTCGCAGACAAGGCCTGCTGTGATATTGCTTATTCCGGCCATGACGCCCTGAAACTATATGCAACCGCCTGGGAGACCGGCAACGACTACGATCTGATGCTTCTTGACGTTTCCATGCCAGAAATGGATGGTCTTGAAGTTCTTGAGCGTATCCGCAAAGATGAAGAAGGCCGTGGCATCAAGTTAGGTACAGGTCTGCCCATAATTATTCTTACGGCAGTTAAAGACTCTTTTATGAGCGCCTTCAAAAAGGGCGCCGAAGAGTATATTCTCAAGCCGGTGAACCGCGAGACTCTGATCAGTAAGATAGACGAACAGCTTCAAAAGAGGGCTCAAACCTGAGCTTTGAGCTTAAGTAACTTCAGAGCCTGCCGCAAAAGGTCTTCTGGCGAAAACGGTTTTGACAGATAGGCGTCCATGCCGGCATTCAGGCAGGTTTCACGGTCGCCCTTCATGGCTCTGGCAGTAACGGCAATGATCGGAACATGCTGATTCGGGCCCTGATTTTTTCTCAGTGCTTCTGCGATTGCCAGGCCACTCCAGCCAGGGAGACACCAGTCAAGAATCACCAGGTCAAATCTGGTGCGGTTGAGAATTTCGGTTGCCTTGAGGCCATTATCGACACTCTGGTATTTGAAGCCGGACAGTTCGAGGCATTGCTCAGCAAATTTCCGGCTGGCAGGGTCATCTTCAACTACCAGAACAGAAATATCCGTCGGATTGATTTCAAGCTTTCCGGGCAATTCGTTGCTGTTTGTGATGTTTTCCTGTGGACTGGCTTCTGCCGGCAGCTGATCGAAGGGAATATTGAAGAAAAACTCAGAACCCTTGCCGGGAGTGCTGCAGCATCCGATGGTGCCACCCATAAGGTCGACCAGTCGCTTCGAAATTGCCAGCCCAAGACCTGTTCCGCCAAATCTTCGGGTTGTACCGGTATTGGCCTGCGTAAATTTTTCAAAAATCAGCGGCAGGTCGCTGGCAGATATGCCGATGCCCGAGTCTTCAACACTCACATCTATGTAGCAGTTTCCTGATTTGTTGCAGCTTCTTCTGGCTTTAACCTTCACATAGCCGTTTTTGGTGAATTTGACAGCATTACCGATCAGGTTGATCAGAACCTGCCTGACTCTCTGGCTGTCGCCATTCATGTCTTGTTCAATCAACTGCGAATCAAGATCGAGGCTGAGAGTTATGTTTTTGTCGACTGCTTTGGGCTCAAACAGTTTGACTATATCTCTGGTCATCTTTCCGAAAGAGAAGGGGGTTTTGTCGAGCACCAGCTTGTTCGCCTCGATTTTTGAAAGATCGAGAATATCATCGATTAATGCCAGCAGAAGTGAGCCAGAAGATTTGACAATCGCGGCGTAATCGCGCTGCTTGTCAGACAGTTTGGTTGCCAGAAGCAGGTCGATGAAACCAAGTACCGAGTTCATCGGGGTACGTATTTCATGGCTCATGTTTGCCAGGAATTCACTCTTGGCAAGGCTGGCGGCTTTTGCGTCTTCAATAGCCTTTTTCAGCTTTTCTTCATATTCTTCTCTGACTGTGATTTCTTTTGCCAGCTCGGCATTTGCTGTTTCAAGCTGCCGGGTTCGTTCTGCAACCCTTTCTTCAAGTGTGTCAAGGGTCTTTTTCAGTTCAAGTTCAGCACGTTTTCGCAGGGTGATATCGGTGGCGATAATTACTGCCCTCGACAGTGTGGTATTGCTGTCTGGAACCGGTCTACAGACGAGGGTCAGAAAAACTGGATTGTCGTTTATTCTCAACTCTGCCTCTGTTTCGAAAATGCTGTTGCTGGAAAAGCTATCGAAGATGCCTTTTCTCAATTTGTCGCAGTCGTGTGTACTGAAGAAATCCCAGATATGAACACCGGTGATTTCGTTTTCATCGCGTTGTAAAATGGCTTTGCCCGCAGGATTGACTATCAGAATACGCCCCTCGGTGTCGACAAGGCTGACCCAGTTTGGCGATGCTTCCACGACTCCCTGATACCGGAGGTCTGAAGAAAAAATGACATGCGACGACGCCCGCAACCGGTCAGCCAGGACGCGGCGCAGGGCTTCTTCAGACTTTTGCAGGAAGGTGACGTTGGCAAAAGTGGCGATCAGGCATTGCGTATCGCTGCAGAATTCCTGGCAATGAAACATTTCGACGGAAAGAACTTTTTGTTTGCCGTCAGAAGAGGTCAATTCAACCTGCATTGGCTTGTTGCGGCCCTCTGCGAAGCTTTTCAACAGAACGGCCGTATCGATATCGGTTTTGTTCTCACAGATCTCACAAAGATATTTGCCGATAGCCTGTTCTCGTGAGATTTCAAAAAGAGCGCAGCCCATCGGATTGATGTTTCTGATCAGACCATCATTGGTAAGAAGAAGAACTGCTCCAGGCGCAAAATGCGTGATCGCCTGAAAATAATCATTTGAACTGCAGACACCACCACGTTTTGGCAAATTCATGTGATTCCCTTTGTTCTGCAAAAAACTTGTAAGGTTCGGCTATGGGAATTCTGGGCTGCGTTTTCTACTGTCTAATTATAACTTGTCGGTCAGGTTTTCCGTAATGCGTAAAACCTGAAAATTTTCACTGTTTTCTATTTTTTTTCAAAAGCAGGCGGGCCGACCCGAAGAAAAAAGCCTCAAAAGGCCCACCAGTAAAAGAGATAGATAAAACTGTAAAAAGTAAAGAAAAAAATAACAAAATATTGACTACTACTATTTCGGGTGGTATAATCCAAGACCATTTCGCGAATGGTACATAAATTGCTAAGTTTTCGGAGACCGGCCGGCATTGTTAAGATTAACAAACAAAAATCTTCTATCTTCCAGAAAACTGAGACTGAGTTCTTCTTTTGTCGTACTAAAATGCGGGTGTTTTCAAGCCTTTTGAGAATACCCGTTTTTCCATTTAGCTCTGTTGTCAGCGCAGCAGGGTATGTTACAAATCTAAGGAGCAAGGCAGAATTATGGTGACAAAGCAACAGCCTGTAGCCAAAAAGTATCTGATGGCGAGAGATCGGCTATTTGAAAACATTCCGAACCTCATCGACATCCAGCTCAAATCTTTTGAATGGTTTCTGCAAGCCGGAAAAGAACCTTCAAAGAGAGATAAACAGGGGCTGGAAGAAGTTTTCAGAGAAGTTTTCCCGATCCAGGACTACGTAGGTAATCTCTGCCTCGAATACAATGATTACAGCCTCGGTCTGCCGATGTGTAAGAATTGTCCGCAGCTCAAACTGCGCAAAAAGTGCCTTTATGACGACTGCAGCTTCGTTGAAAAAGAATGCGAAATCGCATTCATCGGCGAAACTCCTTTCCGCATCAAGCACAGCCCGGACCAGTGCCGCAAACGCGACCTGACCTATTCAATTCCGCTCAACATCCGTGTTCAGCTGATTATGCAGCAGACCGGCGAAGTTAAAGAACAGGAAATCTTCCTGGTTAACCTGCCCTGTATGACCGAACGCGGTACCTTCATCATCAACGGCGCCGAACGCGTTGTCGTCAGCCAGCTGCATCGTTCACCCGGCGTTTACTACAGCTTCAACCGCGCCAAGAAGATGTATTCAGCCAAGATCGTTCCTTACCGCGGCGCCTGGATGGAATTCGAACTCGACCTGATGAAAGACGCTGTATTCGTCAGACTCGATCGCAAACGCAAAATTCCGATCACCACCTTCCTGCGCTCTCTTGGCTATGCCAATGACGAAGCCATTCTCGAACTCTTCGACAACAACGAGACTATTGCAAGCTCGCTGAAGTTTGACAAACAGTCTGTAAGCGCCGCAGAAGGTCAGGATAAAGTTAATCGCGCCGTCACCGATTCTCTCAAGGCTATTTTCAGCAAGCTCCGCCAGGGCGACCTCTTCGTTGAAGAAAACGCCCGTGGCCTGATCAAGAGCCTGTTCTTCGATCCGAAAAAATATGACCTCGGTGATGTGGGCCGCTATAAGCTCGACAAGAAGCTCAGACTTATCGATCGCCTCTCTGAACAGGTCGCATTCAAAGACATCATCAACCCGGCTACCAAAGAACTGATGGTTGAAGGCTCCAAGCGCATCAAGAAGAGCGTCGCCGCTCAGCTCGAAGCACTGCAGATTCCTTCATACATCAGAATCGGTGAAGATAATCGCGGTTACCGCATTATGTACAACCCGATCTGTGCCGACGTGAAGCTTTCTGAAGTCGAAATCGGTATTGTCGATCTCGTAGGCCGCACCGCCTGGGAATCAATCACCGATCCGAAGACTGGCGAAATCATCGTTGAACAGGGCGCTGAAATCTATGATGATACTTTCAACCGCATCAAAGAACTCGGCATCGAAAACGTCAAGGTCAAAAAAGACCGCGTGCTCTGCATCGAAGACATCGTTGGTGTTATCCGCTACCTGATCGATCTTTCAAACGGTATCGGTCGCCTCGACGATATCGATCATCTTTCCAACCGCCGTATCCGCCGCTGTGGCGAACTGCTCCAGAATCAGTTCCGCATCTCTCTCAGCCGCATGGAACGCGTCATCAAGGAAAGAATGACGATTCACGACCTCGACAGCTATACCCCGCAGCTTCTCATCAACACCCGTCCGGTTTCTGCGGTTGTCGATGAATTCTTCGGCAGTTCACAGCTCTCACAGTTCATGGACCAGACCAACCCCCTGGCAGAACTTACTCATAAGCGCAGATTGTCAGCCCTCGGGCCGGGCGGTCTGAAGCGCGAACGCGCCGGCTTCGAAGTCCGCGACGTTCATCCGACGCACGACGGTCGTATCTGCCCGATTGAAACTCCTGAAGGTCCGAACGCCGGTCTTATCGCCAGTCTGGCTGTTTATGCCCGCGTCGATGAATTCGGCTTCCTGACCACGCCGCTGTGCAAGGTTGACCCCGAAACCGGGATGATCAACTATGGTGAAATGGAATACAAGGATGCCTAC
>CAZFUG010000189.1:0-230 GCA_964522035.1 uncultured bacterium | reverse complement strand
CCGATACAAGGTCGCTCAGCCCGATATCGCCATCAGCGACGAAGGCATGCTCATTCCTTCTGCCGTGCCCGCCAAATACTTCAGCGATGACTACGAATTCGATTACCTGCCGAAATCAGAAATCGAATACATCAAATTCTCGCCCCTGCAGATGGTCAGCGTCGCATCGGCCCTGATTCCGTTCCTTGAACACGATGACGCCAACCGCGCCCTGATGGGTACAAACATGC
>CAZFUG010000188.1:4510-8714 GCA_964522035.1 uncultured bacterium | reverse complement strand
GAGGGATTTCAGCTCATTTTCCAGCCTGAATTCAACGGTCGCAGAGTCGTGGTCAACCAGGAAGCAGACTACCGTCTGCGTGTCTATGAATTTACCGAAGTACAGATCAAGGCAGCCAAGGTTCTCGAAAATAACCAGCTTTTCCCGCCGGTGGCGCTGAATCGCCTCAAACAGACAATTTCCGGGCTCAGCCCGCTGATGCCGGTTCATACCGGCATCGAAGGCACCGAAAACCTCACCCCGATCGCCTCGGTAGCGGCGAACAATCAGATATACGCGCAGCTGGCTCCGGCCGGTGACGGTCTTAAAGTCAAACTCTGCGTCAGACCGTTCGGCGACAAGGGCCCTGGGTTTGTTCCTGGGCGCGGCATGCACGATGTCTTTACCGAAATTGCCGGGCAGAAACTGCACACTCAACGAAACCTGGCCACCGAAGTCGCCAGTGCTGAAAGTCTGATTTCGCACTGCCCGTCGCTAGATGGCATCGAAAAAGCAGATTTTGCCGGCGAACTGGTCTCGGCCGAAGACGCGCTACAGTTGCTTCTAGAACTGCAACAGGTCGACAATCTGCAGATCGAATGGCCCGCCAATCATCGCCCGACAAGAGTCAGCCGCGCCAGTTTCGGCAATTTCAAATTCAAGATCAACGGCAGAAGCGACTGGTTCGAACTCAATGGCGAACTGAAAGTCGATGACGGCCAGGTGCTCGAACTGCAGGAACTGCTGAAACTCTACGACGGCCACAGCCGTTTTATCAGACTTGGCGAAGACAGAGTTCTGGCGATAACCGAAGATTTCAGACGGCGTATCAACGATCTGCGCGGCTTCACCGACCAGAAAGGCGGCGTCAGCAGTTTCCATATCTCGGCGATTGCGGCCGTCGAATCACTGTTTGAAGACGTGCAGGAAATCGCCTTCGACCGCACCTGGAAAGAGGCTCAGACCCGCCTGAAAAATGCGGCCGAGAAAAAGTTCGAGATACCCTCGACACTGACGGCAGAACTGCGCGAATATCAGCGCGAAGCCTATTACTGGCTCAGCCGCATGGCCTATCTCGGCATGGGCGCCTGCCTTGCCGATGACATGGGTCTCGGTAAAACAGTAGAGGCGCTTGCTCTGCTGCTGAGTCGCGCTGCCGACGGGCCGGCCTTCGTTCTCGCCCCCACTTCGGTCTGCATGAACTGGTATAACGAAACGCGCCGCTTTGCGCCGACGCTGAACCCGGTTCTGTTCGCGCAGAGCGACCGACGTGAAACCATTCGCAATCTGGCGCCTTACGATCTGGTAATCTGCAGTTACGGTGTATTGCAGAACGAAATCGAGGCGATTGCCGCGGTCAACTGGTCGACAATCGTTCTCGACGAGGCACAGGCGATCAAGAATATGGCGACCAACCGATCGCAGGCGGTCATGCTGCTGCAGGGCCGTTTCAAGATGCTGATGACCGGCACGCCGATCGAAAATCATCTCGGCGAGCTCTGGAACCTGTTCAGATTTTTGAACCCTGGTCTGCTTGGCTCGGTCGAGCGCTTCAACGAAACTTTTGCCACCCCGATTCAGAGTTCGGGCGACAAACTGGCACAAATGCGCCTGAAAAAACTCGTGCAGCCTTTCATTCTGCGCCGCACCAAGAGCCAGGTTCTTCAGGACCTGCCGCCGCGCACCGAAATCACGCTGCAGGTCGATCTCAGTCGAGAAGAAACCGCGCTTTACGAAAGCATGCGCCGCAATGCCATCGAAAAGATTTCGACGAGCGAAGGCGAAAGTGGCCGGCCGATGCTGGTTCTCGCCGAAATCATGCGACTGCGCCGCCTCTGCTGCAACCCGGCGCTGGTTGCCCCCGAATCGGGCATCGCCAGTTCGAAAATGCAGCTTCTCGAACGTATTGTCGAAGAACTTATCGAAAACCGGCACAAAGCCCTTATCTTCAGCCAGTTTGTCGATCATCTGACGCTGGTGCGGCAGCTTTTCGACCGCAAGGGCCTGTCTTATCAGTATCTCGATGGTTCGACGCCGGTCAAGGCTCGCAACAAGGCAATTTCAGCCTTCCAGGAAGGTAATGGCGACTTTTTCCTGATCAGTCTCAAGGCTGGCGGGCTCGGCTTGAACCTGACTGCCGCCGACTACGTCATACATCTCGACCCGTGGTGGAACCCGGCGGTCGAAGATCAGGCCTCTGACCGCGCGCACCGCATCGGCCAGACCCGCCCGGTCACCATTTACCGCCTGATCACCACGAATACCATTGAAGAAAAGATTCTGCAGCTGCACGGCCGCAAACGCGATCTTGCCGACGGGCTGCTCGACGGCAGCGACATCGCCGGGCGCATTTCTACCGCAGAGCTGGTTGCCCTGATCAGCAGCTCGATCATCTCTTCGGGCTGAGCGGCGGCGCGACGCCTTTCCCTGAGACGGGGCATATTGCAGTTGCCATTTGCGATGGCATTGTGCTATTTTTTAATGGCTTACGAGAGGCTATTACACATACCAGGAAACGAGGTTGATTGATGAAAATTATCGGTCACGCTACTGTAGTTACCCTTGGCGAGAATCATCAGGTTATCAATGACGGCGCGGTCGCTTATGACGACCACAAGATACACGCAGTCGGAAGCACCGAAGAGCTGAAACAGCGGTTTCCGAAAGCCAAGGTCAGAAATGTTCACGGCAGACTGGTCATGCCCGGCATCGTAAATACCCACATGCACCTTTATTCGACCTTCGCGCGCGGCATTTCGCTGAAAGACGCGCCGCCGACCAATTTCGTGCAGATTCTCGAACGCCTCTGGTGGCGCCTCGACAAGGCACTGACCAAAGAAGATCTGTATCTGACCGCTATGATTCCGTTGCTCGACGCAGTGCGGAATGGCGTAACGACCCTGATCGATCACCACGCCAGCCCCAACTGCATCGGCGGCTCACTGTCGGTGCTGCGCGACGCCTTCAGAAAATGCGGCCTGCGCGGCAATCTCTGCTATGAAATTACCGACCGCGACGGTATTGAGCGTTGCGACGCCGGTTTCGAAGAAAACGCCAATTTTATCAGAGGCCTCAAGCTTGATTCTGAATCTGACATTACTGCCATGATCGGTATGCATGCCAGCTTTACCCTCAGCGACACCAGCCTCGAACGGGCGGCCGAACTGTCGAAGGCTCTGCAGACCGGCATTCACATTCATGTCGCCGAAGACAAGGCCGACAATGAAGACGCCGTAAAACGCGGTTTCCGCTCGGTTGTCGACAGGCTGCACCGCTTCAAGCTCACCGGCCCCGAACACATTTTCGTTCACGGCGTTCATTGCGATGCTCACGACATTTCGACGCTGGCGCTCACCAAAACCAATGTCATTCACAACCCGCGCTCGAACATGAACAATGCGGTCGGCTGCTCACCGCTCGAAAAAATGATGGAAGAAAAGATCAACGTCAGCTTCGGCACCGACGGCATGTCGGCTTCACCGCTTGAAGACCTGATGGTTGCCAATATTCTGCACAAGCACCAGGCCGGCGACCCGAGAAAAATCTACGGCGAAGCCTGGAAAATGTTCGCAGTCAACGGCCCGCGCCTCGCAAGCCGCCTGTTCAAGAACAAGATCGGCAGCATCGAAGAAGGCGCCGCACCCGACCTGGTTGTCTGGGATTACATTCCCCCCACCCCGGTCACTGCCGGCAACACCTTCGGGCATCTCACCTTCGGCCTGCCGTTCAGCCGCGTGCAGACTACAATCTGCCAGGGCAAAACGATCATGGAAGATGGTAAGCTGATGTTCCTTGAAGAGGGCGAAGAAGAAGAAATGATGGCAAAATCACGCGAGCTCGCCCGCTCACTCTGGGAAAGATTCTAAGTTTTTAAACGTCTTGTCGGGCTGCCCCACCTGTGTTAATCTGGTGGGGCAGCCTTTTTTTGAATGAGAAAAAAGCGCAGTAAAGGCTCATATGGTTGGTAAAAAAAAGACAGTAAAAAAGCCGGCTGAAGATAATTCAGCAAAGGCCGCGACAGAACCGAGGAACATCGCAGAAAAATTCCTCGATGATTTCTTTGCTGCCTATTTTCAAAAACGAGACCTGGCAGCCGTAAAAAAGATGCTGGGCAAAAATTTTTCGGGTATAGGTTCTGCGCTCCATGAAATGTCTCATACCCCGACCGAAGCAGCCAGAGTATTGAAAGCAGATTTCGAACAGATCAAAGACCCTATTCTGGTCA
>CAZFUG010000188.1:1165-4500 GCA_964522035.1 uncultured bacterium | reverse complement strand
TTAACTGGCAAAAGATCGGCGATAACCATTTTCTTGCCTGGGGATGCCTCACTTTACGAGGAAAAATTGAAAAAATAGATTTCGAAATCCCGTCTGCGAGGTTTTCAGCTTTGATATCGGTTGTCGAAAACAAAGCCAGGTTCGAGCACACACATATCTCCTTTCCCCAGGAAGACTCTGGCGACCCTGAAAGCTTTCCGATCCGCAGGCTGTTTGATGAAATGAGACAAACAGAACTGAAATACCAGCTGATTTATCAAAATGCCCCGGTTGGTGTTCTGTATTTTGACAACGAAGGCAATATTCTCGACTGTAACGCCAAATTTCTTCAGATTGTCGGAAGCACCAGAGAAAAAGTATTGAAGCTCTGCCTGCTTAAAATGCCGGACCATAAGGCAGTGGAAGCTATAAAGGCAGGCCTGTCCGGTCGAACCGGTTATTATAACGGTTATTACAGCTCAATGACTGCGAACAAAATTACGCCACTGCGCGCCGTTATCAATCCGATCTTCAATAAAGAAGAAAAAATCATCGGCGGAATCGGAATTTTTGAAGACATGAGTGAATTCAAGGACACCGAAAATCGTCTGCAGTATCACTTCAATTTTGAGCGGCTGATATCGAACATCTCGACTCAGTTTGTCAATTCAACAGTAGGCGAAATCGATCAGGTAATCGAAAACGCTCTGAAGCTGACCTGTGAATTTTTCGGAGTTCAGCGAGGCTATATTTTTGTCACTGATAAAGACCGTAAAACCATCAACAACACACATGAATGGTGCTCACCCTGCGTCGGATCACTAAAAAGCAAATACCAGAATTTTTCATTCAACAGCTTCGCTTTTGTAGAGGGCTTTAAAAAACAGCTTACAGACCACCTGCAGATATGTAATCCTGATGAACTGCCGCCCGAAGAGGCAGAATTTAAAAAGCTCCTCGAAGAAGATCAGACCAAGTGAGTGCTGCTGTTGCCGCTTTTTCGAGATGGCAAATCAATCGGGCTGTTTGGCTACGACAGCGTCGAAAAAGGCCGCTACTGGACCGATGAAGAAATTGCCCTGCTGAAAGTTATCGGCGAAATATTTTCGAATGCCCTTGCCCGCAAAGAAGCTGAGCACCAGAAAATTATCATCGAGGCGCACCGCAGCCAGTCAGAAAAATCAGACAGTCTGGCAAAACTGACCGAGGCTGTTGCCCAGCAATTCAACAATCAGCTGCAGCTGGTCATCGGCAACATCGAACTTCTTTCATTCGATGCCGCAGACCCGCGTAAAAAGAAGCAGCTCGATGCGATGAAAGCCGCGATGAAAGCTGCCGAGCTCAGTTCCATGCTGATGTCGTATCTTGGCGAAACCCACGGCAAAACCCTCGAAGAAAGGCTTAAACTTCAGGATCAGCAGTCGCAGACACTTCCGGTGCAGCTCGAAGGCGGCCACATTCTTGTGGTTGAAAGCGACCAGATGCTGCGCTTTATCACAACCAGCATGCTGCAGCATTTCAATTTCAACGTGCTCGAAGCGAGAGACGGTGCTGAAGCCGTACAGGTCTATCTAGCCAACCAGAAAACCGTGCGGCTGGTAATCTGCGACCTTGTCATGACCGGTATCAACGGCTGGCAGACGCTGGCGGCACTGCGAAAAAAGGCGCCGGGCCTGCCGTTCATTCTTGCCAGCGGCTACGACGATGCCATGGCGGTCAAGGGCAGTCACACCGAGCTGCCGCAGGCCTTTCTGCGCAAACCCTTCAACGCCGCCAGTCTGCAGGAAGCCATCCGCCTCGCCCTCACCAGCTAGCATTTTAACAAGCATAAAAAAAGCTTCAGGCGTGAGCCTGAAGCTTTTTTTATACTGATCAGATCAGAATTTGATGCGTTTGCGGCCTTTTTCGACCAGAGCTTCGAGCATGGCGGGGGTTTCTTTGAAGCGGCTGGTGAGAATCATGGCAGCGATCATGTAGGGCTTGTAGCCGGCTTCTTTGTAGGTTTCGATGCGATAGCGGTCGAAAACGCTGGCGGCAACTTCGCCGGCTTTGCATGATACGTCGGTGATGTCGGCGGGCAGGCAGTGCATGTAGAGAGCTTTACCTTTTTTGGTGAGCTTCATCATGTCTTCAGTGCATTCCCAGTTCTTGAATTTGGCGTTGTTGGCCAGGCATTCTTTTTCGAGGGCCTTGAGACCATCGTGATCGTTCTTGCGCAGCAGCTGAGTGCGCTTGCCCATAACGGCATACGGGGCCCAGCTCTTCGGGTAAACGATATCGGCGCCCTTGAAGGCGTCTTCCATGCTGTTGCAGACTTCGAACTTGCCGCCGCTTTCCTTGGCGTTCTTCTTGGCAACTTCCATGACATCGGGAATCAGGTTGTAGCCTTCGGGGTGAGCGAGTGATACTTCCATGCCGAAGCGGGTCATCAGGCCGATAATGCCCTGGGGTACGGAAAGGGGCTTGCCGTAGCTCGGTGAATATGCCCAGGTCATTGCGATCTTCTTGCCTTTGAGCTTGTCGAGGCCGCCGAAATGTTCTTTCAGCCAGCCGAGGTCGGCCATTGACTGGGTCGGGTGGTCGACGTCGCACTGCAGGTTGACAACTGCCGGTCTCTGGGGCAGAACGCCCTGCTTGACGCCGTCGTCAAGGGCTTCGCCGACTTCGCGCATATAGGTATTGCCGGCGCCGAGATACATATCGTCGCGGATACCGATAACTTCAGACAGGAAAGAGATCATATTGGCGGTTTCGCGAACGGTTTCGCCGTGGGCAATCTGTGATTTGCCTTCGTCGAGATCCTGAACGGCGAGGCCGAGCAAATTACAGGCTGAAGCAAAAGAAAATCTGGTGCGGGTTGAGTTGTCGCGGAAAAGCGATACGGCCAGACCGCTGTCGAATACTTTGGCGGAAATATTTTTTTCGCGCATCATCTTGAGCAGGTCGGCGATGGCGAGAATCTGTTTCAGTTCATCGGTGGTTTTTTCCCAGGTGAGCAGGAAGTCTTTACCGTGCAGTTTGGTTTTGTAACCCTTGATTTCTTTCAGCAGAGCATTCAATTCTTTCATTTCTTGTTTCCTTTTTTGAATTATTGCAAAACCTTGCAGACAAAAGAGAACCGTTGAACAGCGCTTTTGTCAAACGCTGCTCAACGGGTTATTACGTTAGATATTGTAGGCGAACTGAGCGTAGAAAGCGGCGGCTTTTACGAGATCGTCAACCGGAATCTTTTCGTTCGGGGCGTGAGCGTAAACTTCGTTGCCCGGACCAAAGCCGATCATCGGAATCTTGTAGTAACCGTTGATGGTGACGCCGTTGGTTGAGAATGTCCATTTGTCGACCTGCGGGGCGGTGTT
>CAZFUG010000188.1:0-1155 GCA_964522035.1 uncultured bacterium | reverse complement strand
TGAACAGTTCTTTGAATGATTTGACGCCGGTCTGAACGACGTGTTCGGTTTCGGGGATCTTCCAGGTCGGGAAATATTTTTCCATGCCGTATTTGAGGCCGGTATAAGCGACTTCTTCATAGTGCAGAACTTCGACCTTGGCTTCGTCGCCAAGTTTGAAACCGAGGTTCTTCAGCACCTCTTCTACTTCTTTCACGGCTGATTCTTTGGTTTCGCCCCAGGTGAGGCGGCGATCGAGGTGAATATGCACAGAGTCGGCGACGGCGCACAGAGACGGGCTGCCTGACTTGAATTCAGAGATGGTTACGGTGCCTTTACCGAGGAAATCATCATGTTTCAGGCGCTCATTGAGCTTTTCGACTTCGAGGGCGAATTTGGCTGCCATGTAAACGGCGTTTTTACCGCGTTCGGGGGCTGAGCCATGGCATGAAATACCGCGGAAATCGACGCCGATTTCCATGCGGCCGCGGTGACCGCGGTAGATATTGAGGTTGGTCGGTTCGGTGCTGATGACGAAGTGAGGTTTGATTTTCTCTTCTTCGACGATGTATTTCCAGCAGAGACCGTCGCAGTCTTCTTCCATGACCGAGCTGACAACATAAAAGGTGATGTCGCGGTCAAAAGCCATGTCTTTGAGAATGCGGCCGGCGGTAATGGCAGAGGCGATGCCGCCTTCCTGGTCGATGGTGCCGCGGCCGTGAACAAAACCGTCTTTAACTTCGCCCGAGAACGGGTCAAATTCCCAGTTGGCGCGGTTACCGACGCCGACCGTATCAACATGACCGTCGATAGCGATGATGGTTTTACCGTTGCCGATGCGGCCGATAACGTTGCCGAGACCGTCGGTGCGAACTTCATCGAAACCGGCTTCTTTCATCTGACGTGCGACTTCAGCCTGCACGTCTTTTTCCTTCATGCTTTCAGAAGGGATCTTAACCATTTTGCCAAGGTTTTTGGCGGTATAATCGCGATACTTCTCAGCCAGTTCCATGATTTTCTTTGCGTTGCTCATTCCAATCTCCAGTTTTCTATAGTGGTGCAGACCGAAGTAATATATCGACCGTCCGCGTCGCCAAATTATACCCGACAGTTAACTTTTTAACAATATCCAAGTCGCTTAATGATAATCGAAAAAGCAAAATTATAATTTTGGCC
>CAZFUG010000187.1:0-8749 GCA_964522035.1 uncultured bacterium | reverse complement strand
AGTTGAAGCCCGGTAATCAGGGGCAACCGCCCGTTGAAGATCACACTCTTATCTATGCCAAATCGGAGTAGCCAATGAACCAGGAAAGTCAGATTCTTGAACAGCATGTTTTCGTCAGTGACCGGAAAGACCGTGAGGTTTTTCAGGCTGTATTTGAGAGGATTTTCCTGTTTCCGGTCTGCGACATCGAGGTAGATTACCTCGACCAGCCCAGCGAATTTTATTCAACGATCAATGACCGCACCAAAAAAATACTTTTGAGTATTCCGAAACCAGAGAAAATCGAGAAGATTGGCGGTCGGTTTATTGAGGGCGGTGAATTCAGGCTGCAGAATGGCGATCTGCACGTTTCGGTCAGAGAAAACGAGTATAACTATGACCTTATCGACAGCCTGAAGAATTTTCTCAGCCCGGTGTTCCCGCTGTGGCTGTTCCGAAACCCCTATATCTGGGGCGTAACCATTTATGAAGATTATGAACGCCAGCATTTTTTCGACGTGCGCAATTTTTCTGCCCGTTCAAGACTGCTTGAGGAGCCAGAAGTAGATATTTTCCGCCGCGATGACGGAGTTATTCATAAATATCGCTTCTTCACCCGCGAACAGTTCGAACCAGAAGAAGGTCTCAAGCAGCTGCAACCAGTGTTTGTCTCGATGCGCCAGGGTCTGCAGAAAAGAAATTATGAAGGTCTTGAGGTTCTGCACCTGTATTGCACAGACAAACCTGCATTCAGAAAATTTGAAGCAAGAACCAAACTTGGAAAAGATGTTAAGGCGGTTCTCGCAGAAGTCTGAGACGCTCCGGTTCCTTACTTTCCGAGCTCTCATGCGGTCGGTTTTGTATAAAAAATGCTTGAAGAACAGAATATCTGAGGAGATTACTGGATGGCTGAGGCGTCAACCTACCGTGAAGGCCTGCTTGATGAAGTAATAGATGCCTGCATCAAGCACCTGCGTACCCACCCAAATGATCATGAGAAGCTGTTCTACCTCGGTAACGCGTTTTTTCTCAAGGGGCAGTTTGACAAAGCTTCTTTCTGTTACATCAAGGCGGTTAACCAGAACCCGAAAAACCCGGTTTATTACACGCACCTCGGGCATGCCTACCGCGAGCTTGGAGACAGAGACCAGGCTGTAGCCTCTTACGAATCGGTACTGACCCTCAACCCGCGCTTTGCCGATGCTCACTTCAATATCGGTCTCATTTTTTATGACAGCAAAGCCTTCGACAAGGCACTTGCCAGCTTTGCCAATGCTTTGGCCATCAACCCACGCTATGCTGCTGCCCGATACTACGTCGGCCGTATTTACGAAGATCAGGGTGCGGTTACCAAAGCCATGAAAGAATACCGTCAGGTAATCGAAGACAGCATGGGAGCCAAACTTGTCAGAGGCAGCGTCACCATCGATCTGGGTGCAATTTTTTCTGAACTCGGGCTGCTCGATCAGGCAGAAGAAGAATATCGCCGGCTGATCAAAGATCACCCGGAATATGCCGACCTGCATTTTCATCTCGGCATCATTCTGCGTAAAAAAGGGCATCTTGACGAGGCCATGGAAGAATTCCGCATCGCCATCAAGCTTAATCCCCACTACATGGAAGCCCGCCGCAAATACTGGGAAGCCGCTCAATAAAGCATTGTGCAGCGCTGTTAATTTTCCAGTTATTTAACTGTTTCCAAAGTGACCGGAATAGAGTAAAATAGTTGGCTGACAGCCATGTTTAAACGCAAAAAAATCGGACAACTGCTCATGGAAGCAGGTCATGTCGGCGAGAAAGAACTCAACATTGCTCTGGCCGAGCAGAAAAAGCGCGGCAAGCGTATTGGGCAGGTTCTTATCGAGCTTGGCTACCTGACAGAGGACAAGCTGCTGCCAATTCTCGGCAAGCAGCTGAAGGTGCCATTCGTCGATCTCAGCAAGGTCGAGATCAAACCAGAAGTTCTCAAAATGGTGCCCGAAAAGATCTGTCGCAAACATAATCTTGTACCAATCAGTTTTGACGGCAAAAGTCTGATGATCGGCATGGCAGATCCGCTCGATGTTTTCATCATCGACGAAATACAGTTTCAGAACAATTGCGAAGTTGTCAGAGCCATATGTTCAGAAAACCAGATCGCCGACGCTACCGACCGACTCTATGTTGCCGGCGCCATGGCCGACGCTCTCAATGCCATGGCCGGCGGAGAAGACGGCGGTGCTGACGGAGCTGCCCTGGATGGCCTGAAAAAGGCCAGCGAAGAAACGCCGATCATCAAACTGGTAAACCTTGTTTTGAACTCTGCGGTTCAAAAAGGCGCTTCCGATATTCATATCGAGCCAGATGAAGGCGAACTGCGTGTCAGATTACGCATCGACGGGAACCTGATCATTTCGATGAACCTGCAGCCAGAAGCTCTGCCCTCGGTTATGTCGAGGCTCAAGATTCTCAGCGGCATGGACATCTCAGAACGCCGTCTGCCCCAGGATGGCCGTATTCAGATGACGATCATGGACAAACCGATCGACTTCCGCGTCAACACTATTCCGACTGCATGGGGCGAAAAGGCCTGCCTGCGAATTCTCGACAAGTCAAATGTAAACGTTCAGCTTGATCAGATGGGGTTTTCACCGGCCAATTACGACATGGTCAAGAAGGCGATTCAGTCGCCGAACGGCATGTGTCTGGTTACGGGCCCGACAGGGTCCGGCAAAACCACCACCCTGTATTCGTGTTTGAACGCTATCAAGGGGCCTGACATCAACATCTGTACGGTTGAAAACCCTGTCGAATACAAAATCAAGTATATCAACCAGGTTCAGGTTCGTCCTGAGATCGAGCTTAACTTTTCGACGGTTCTGCGCGCCTTTCTCAGACAAGACCCAGACGTTATCATGCTTGGTGAGATCCGCGATGAAGAAACGGCAAGTATCGCGGTTGAAGCGGCTCTTACCGGCCACCTGGTTTTTGCGACTCTGCATACCAACGACGCTCCAAGCACGGCTATCCGACTCGTCGATATGGGTGTAGAGCCGTTTCTGGTTTCTTCGGCGCTTCTTTGTATTGTGTCGCAGCGCCTTGGTCGTCGCGTGTGCAAATTCTGCAAAGATGTCGACACAGAAATCACGCCAGAAACCATCGCCGACCTCGGCCTGCCGCCAGAAGCCATTAACGGCACATATTATAGCGGCAAGGGCTGCGAAAAATGTGCTAAAACTGGCTATAAAGGCCGTGTCGGGATTCACGAAGTCATGTATACCCATGAAAATCTGCGGCGCATGATCATTCAGAAGGTTGGCCCCGACGATCTGAAGAACGAAGCAATAAGGCTCGGCATGCAGACACTGAAGGCCGATGCGGTTCTTAAGTTTACTCAGGGCCTGACCACCCCCGAAGAGGTTTTCGCTCTGGCCCGTTCTGACTGACGAAAAGAGAGGTTTTAAATGCCAAAATACGATTGTGAAGTAAAAGATTCCAAGGGCGATATTATCAAAACCACCCTTGAGGCTCCGAATCTTCAGGAGTTGGCCAACCGCCTTTCAGATAAAGGCTACTATCTGGTCAAGGCCAAAGAGGTTAAAGCCAGTGCCGGTTTTGGCTTTGGCGGCAGTGTTTCAAAAAAAGACATGATGGTCTTCACAGTTCAGCTGTCTACTCTCGTCAGCGCGGCAATTCCTCTCGTCGAAGCGGTCGGTATTCTTGCCGACCAGACGCAGAACATGTATTTCAAGGGAATTCTGAATTCAATCGGCCGCGATCTTCAGTCAGGGCAGTCTTTCTCGGTCTCGATCCGCAAGCATCCGGCCATTTTTGACAAAATCTACTGTAACATGTGCGAAGCCGGCGAGGCTGGCGGTATGCTCGATCAGGTTCTGCAGAGACTGGCGGCCTTTGCCGAAGCCGATGCCGAAATCCGCGGTAAAATCAAAGGTGCTTTGACGATGCCGGTTATTCAGCTGGTTCTGGCAGTTCTCGGGGTAATTTTTCTGCTGGTAAAGATTTTCCCGAACTTTTCTAGCCTGTTCAAGAAAATGAAAGTTGAACTGCCAAAAATTACAGAAATAATGATGTTTGCATCAGACACGCTGCTGCAAAATTCGGCAATGGTCGCTGCCGGTGCGGCAGGTATCGTGGCCGGCCTGTATTTTGGTTTGAAAACCCCGATAGGCAAACTGATAATGGCGCACATAACGCTCAAAGGTCCGATCATTGGTTCTCTGACCCAGAAAATCGCGGTCAGCCGTTTTTCACGCACCTTTTGTTCGCTGCTCGGCGCCGGTGTACCGATTCTGCAGGCATTGCAGATCACCGCTTCAGTTATGGGCAACCCATTGATGGAAGAGATGATCGCCAATATGGCAATCGGCGTTCAACAGGGCAATACTCTGGCCAGTACTCTCGTCAAGGTCAACATTTTTCCACCGATGGTTAAAAAGATGATCGAAGTTGGTGAAAACACCGGTAACCTAGACGTCATGCTGACCAAAGCCGCCGACTTCTACGACCGCGAAGTTAAAGAAGCGCTCGACGGCCTCACCTCAGCAATCACACCTCTGCTGACCGTTGCGATGGGTATCATTATCGGTGCAATCGCACTTTCTGTTTTCATGCCACTCTTTAAAATGACCCAGAGCATGAAGTAAAAAGCCTGAAATAATGCAAAACGACAGTGTCAGGCAATTTTACTCCGGTTCAGATGGGGCAAATTACCAGAAAAAGGTCAACCAGGTTTCGAAGCCGGCATTTTCGCTGGTTGCCAGCGAACGGGCCAGAAAATTTCAGCCGTTTATCGCGCCGAATGATCTGGTGCTTGAATACGGCACCGGAACCGGCTGGAACTTGACAGAACTGGCGTGCAAAGAGCGCCTTGGTTATGATGTCGACAACTTTCTCGCTCCTGAAGCCATCGCAAAAAACGTCAGATTCGTGCCGTCAATTGCAGCGGTTATGCCGCATTCCATAGATGTGATAATCTGCCACCATGTTCTCGAACATCTGGCAAACCCGTTTGAAACGCTGCAGACCATGCACAGGTTGTTGAAACCTGCAGGCAAACTGCTTCTTTATGTCCCGTGGGATCGCGGCTGGCGCTTTAATTATCATAGACCGCAGGATGACAACCATCACCTCTATGCCTGGAACTGCCAGTCATTGGGCAATCTGGTTAACGGTTGCGGCTATACAGTAAAAACCTGCCGGCTGCAGAAATTCGGTTATGAAAAGATTTCCAGCCAGATCGCGGCCAGCCTCGGAAACAGCGGGTATTTTTTCAGAATGGTAAGACAGCTCTTTCATTTAATCAGAACGGATGAAGAGATTTTTCTTCTGGCGACAGCAGGCCAGACACAGGAATAAACAAATGGGTATCGACTACAATGGCGCCCGGGTGCTTCTCCACTTTAAAGAGCTTGGAGTGGATTTTTCAGAAACGGCAACCATCGGCCGCCAGACGTTGTCACTCAGCATTGGTGATCTCCAGAGGGCCATAAATAACCATCGAAGATCAGCAGAAACTGATTGTCAGGTTTTTTATGCGGCCGATGGTTTTGCCGAGCCTTTTTTGCGTTTTATTGGCGCCGGCAATATTGCATCTTTTGATTATTCAGACTATCAAATGGCCACGCATCTACACGACATGAACCTTAAAATCGCCCCGGGTTTTCACGAAAAGTTTTCTGCGGTTTTTGACGGTGGTTCACTTGAACACGTGTTCAATTTTCCGGTCGCGATAAAGAACTGTATGGACATGGTGAAAACCGGTGGTCATTTTATTTCCATCTGCCCTGCCAATAATTTTCTGGGGCATGGGTTTTATCAATTCAGTCCTGAGTTATTTTTCAGCGTTTTTTCGCCGGCAAACGGTTTTGCCACGATCAAAATACTCGCTTTCGAAGACCGCCCAGATACAAAGATTTATGAGGTAATTCCACCGGAAAGCCTTGGAGAGAGGGTGACTCTGATTAATAACCGCCCCGTTTACCTCGCTGTACTCGCCAGAAAATGCCGTCATGAAACAGAGCTGCGAATTCCACAACAGAGTGACTACAAACTGGAGTGGAACAAGGACTCGGGGAAATCAAGCCTGAAAAACTTTCTTGTCAACCGCGCCAGCGCCTTAGGCTGGCTGAATGCACTTCTTCCCGGGCGGTTGAAGAACAGACTCAAAAGAGCTTTCTGCGTGCAGAAGCCTGGTTTTGACAGCGCTCAGTTCAGGGAAATTCAGATTTAAAGAGTCTTATACAGCTCAATCAGCTGACTGCCGATCGTGGCCCAGTTATAATCATTTACGACCGTTTTTCTGGCATTTTCCCCGAGTCGTGCAGCCAGCTGCCGGTCACAGAACAGCTTTTGCAGGGCGTCTGCCAGAAGACCGGCATCGAGCTTTTCTATTACCAGACCGTTCTGATTGTCTATGATCAGCTGCGAAGAGCCGCCAGAAGCAAAAGTAACGCAGGGCGTGGCGAACTGCATAGCTTCAAGAAGCCTTGTGGGAAGGCCCTCCCAGGAACCGAGGGCGACAAAACATGCGGCCTGCCGGTAAAGATCCATCAGCTGTTTCCTTTCTTCAGGAACGGTCTGATTGAATGGCCCGACAAAGCTGATTATTTTACCGATTCCGAGTGATTCAGACAATTTTACCAACTGCTCCCGATAATCCTTGTCAACGGGACCGGCAAAACATATTTTGAGCTCCGGAATTTTCTCGTGCAGAATGGCTCCTGCCCGGATAAGAATTTCCGGGTTTTTATCGGCGTTGATTCTGCCGGTGAAGAGAACTGTCGGCTGTTTATCTTCGGGGCAGGAGTCTTCGAGGCAAATACCGTTTGATATTACCCTGACTTTTGCTGTTGGCACGTTGAAAAGGCGTATAAGCTTCTCTTTTTCGGAGTCTGATAAAACCACGATCTGGTCTGAGCGCTTTAAAACAAAGTCCGCAAAAGGTCGATAAATAAACAGGCCAAAACGCTGAGGCAAACTGGAGCTGTCTGGAAAAACCCCATGCACGGTCGTAACTATTTTAGCATTGCCTTTAAACATCGCGGCAAAAAGGCTTGGAAGAAACCACATGCTGTGCAGGTGCATAATATCGAAAGAATGTCGCCACAGGGCCTTTGCATACTGCAGCGACAAAGGATTTCTCATGCAGCTTATGAGCACGGGAAAATAAACGGCGTTTTTCTGGCGATTTTCGCGGGGTGTTGCCTGATCGGTTGTCAGTATGACCGATTGCCAGCCATGACGCTCAATTGTTTCGCTCAGCCTGAAGACGTATTGTTCAATACCCCCGATGTGGGGCAGATAATTATGGGTAATCTGGGCGATCTTCATAGAAATGTTTTTGCTGTTTCCCCGAATTTCGGGGAAAGCTTGTGAAAAAATAGGCCTTAAATGTTACAATTAACCTCGAACGATAGAAACCTACAGGAAAAGAAAGTCATCTGCAAGAAAAACAATTTTTACAGAGCACCCGCAAACCATGAAAGCCATTGGCATTATTCCATGTTTCAACGAAGAAGGTAATATAGCCGCAGTTGTAACAGAGCTTCGGCAGCAGTGCCCTGAATTAAGCATTCTGGTTGTTGACGATGCCTCTACCGACCATACCTGTCGAGTTACCGAAAGCCTGATTCCTGGTCAGACGCTTCGGCTGCCTCTTAATCTCGGGGTCGGTGGTGCCATGCAGACAGGCCTTAAATTTGCGTTGCAAAATGATTTCTCATTTGCCATAAAAATAGATGGCGATGGTCAGCATCCTCCGCATTCAGTAAAAGAACTTCTAGAGCCTCTCAAGCAGGGAGTTGCAGACATTGTCGTCGGTTCAAGGTTCATACAGGACAATACGGGCTTCAGATCTTCATTTTTTCGCAGGCTCGGAATCAGTTTTTTTGAACTTCTCGGTCTGTTTTTAACCGGCAAACGTTTTACCGACCCGACTTCCGGGTTCAGAGCCTACAACCGAACAGCAATCGAATTCATGGCCAGTCATTATCCGACTTTCGATTACCCTGAGCCGGAAGAACTGGTTCTGGCAAGCAAAAATGGTTTAAAAATAATGGAAGTTCCTGTCTGCATGAGGGAAAGGCTTTCAGGGACATCAACCATCTCTTCGAGCATTTCAATTTATTTTATGCTTAAAGTAACTCTGGCAATGATCCTGATTTCACTTCGCCCACCTGAGACTCTTCTGAATCGAAAGGAAGACTGATGTTTATCGGTATCGAGCGGATTCAGCTGCTGGCATTGATTGGCAGTGTGCTTTTTCTGGCGGGAATTATCGAAATGATCCGCAGAAAGGCCATCAAAGAAGCCTATGCGCTTTTGTGGCTTCTGTTTGGGGGCATATTCATTCTGTTTTCATGCTGGAAAAAGGGACTGGACTTTTTTGCCAGCCTCGTCGGCATTTATTACCCGCCGGCAATGCTGTTTCTAATTCTGATAGTTGCGGTAATTCTCATTCTGGTAAATTATTCGGTAGTAATAAGCTCACAAAACGACAGAATAAGAATACTTACCCAGGAAATAGCATTGATGAAAAAGGAAATGGAAAAGCAGACAAAAAAATAACAGGCTGCTTTGCCAGTTGAAGAGTGTGAGCAAACTGAAGATTTTCCGGGCAATTTTAATCGCCAGAAACCTCTCTAATTGCCTCTTCCGCAATTGATCTGCCGTCAAGAACATCGTTTTCTGCAACAGTCACAGCTACGCGTTTTTTTGTGCCGTTTTTCAGATACCCAAGCTTATAGAATGGGTCCACCACAACGCGGCCAGA
>CAZFUG010000186.1:0-8800 GCA_964522035.1 uncultured bacterium | reverse complement strand
AAACGGTCAACCTCCTTGACCAAGCAAAAAGCGTGCCGAGGCAAATTTGCCGCACCTTGCCGCGAAAACCGCATGGTTGAGCCAAAATTCTAAACGGTAAACCTCGACGGTAGAATGCGGGTTTGCGGGGGTGTGGGGAGGTTTCCGTTTAGATGAAAAAACAAAGGTTTTTAGCAATGAAGCGGACAGGCCAGGTTTTATGGGCTGCCGCCGACGTCTGGGTGCGGGTTTTGTTTTTTTAGAAATAAGGGAACGAAATTGATAAGTAATAATGATAAAAAGTCGCCTGCAAATTTGCTTGTTAGAAAGCGTGAGAAGTCAATGTAAAACACTTTTGCTTCAGGATTGCCCGGCGCCGGGCAAATACCAGGCTGGTGCAAGAGATGCGGCTGCCGAAGGGAACTTCGGTCGGGTCCTTGCCGCTGCTGGCGCGGCAGCAAGTTGGCTTTCAAAGGCTATTTTTTGTGACCGCCGGCAAGGATATAGCGAGTATTTCGTGCTGAACCGATTTTCTTAAGAATTTGCCGACTGACCATCTGTTGAAGAATAGCGCGGGCTCTTCTTTCTTTTACTCCAAAAAACGCAGCAAGTTCGCCCGTTGTAATACTTACGGAGTTTTCGAGGAATTTTACTATCCGGGTTGTATACGTGCGAAAACTGTTTTCAGCATTCTTCGAGGTTGATCTGGCAGTATCCGGCACTGAGTTGGCGGTATCCGGCACTGAGTTGGCGGTATCCGGCACTGAGTTGGCAGTATCCGGCACTGAGTTGGCAGTATCCGGCACTGAGTTGGCAGATTTTGAAACCCTGCGAAAAATTTCGACATCAAAGAAGTCGCCTTTTTCCCGGAAAACCGGCGTTGCCAGCCCGGCAGACGCGCAGGCAGAAATAATTCGGCGAATGCCGCTTCCCCATTGCTCAATATAATCAAGCTCCTTAAAAACACGGGCAACAACCCTGTTTCTGATCTCTGAGCGGCCTTCAAGTATGATTTGTTCAGTCAGAGAGCTTGGCAAACCGCCGGGTGAGACCAGATTGAGCATATCGTCGTAAATTCCGAGCTTGATATCTCGACCGGGGTTGGTATAATCGCGGTGAACTATTGCGTTGATAAGGGCTTCCCGTATTGCGGCAAGGGGAATCTCAGGGATATCGGTTCTTTTCAAACCGTTAATTTCAGCGCGAATATTTATATGATTGAGGATAAAAGCCACCGCATTGTCGAGTTGCCCGAAAAGATCGCCGCCGTATTCCTTTTTGTCGAGAAAAACATCCATGTTCTTCCCCTTGAAACGGCTGCACTTGATTGTGACATGGCCTGGCTGGCCAAGCAGGATCAGCAATCCGTTTGTCGGCAGCAGCTTGTGGTTTTCTTCAACCAGAAGCTTGAAATTGAGGAGCTGCTCGGTCTTGAGATCGCGTCCTTTTGCAGCAAACCTGCTGAGAATTGGCGACAAATTCAGCTCATCAAGCGGGATTGAATAGCTTGCTTCCTCATCAAAGCTGCGGTTAAGTCTTTGCCTTTCAAGTTCGAGGATGTTTTCCTGGCTGGCTTTTCTATTGCTTGATGCGATTCTGATGTATGTGCCGGCATTTTTGCCGGATTTCTTTATATAGTAAGGTGGCAGGCTGCCACGAAAGATTTCGACAACCAGTATGAGCTTGCCATCGTGGTTAACGGTGTAAATATCCGGAACGATATTTGGATAGCAGCTGTCGTAAATTATCGATGCAATAGCTTCCTGGGCAGCCAAAATGTCTGTCTCAGGTATCCCGACAACATGGCCTTCATTGCTTACGCCAATCAGGAGTTTGCCGCCACTGCTGTTGGAAAAAGCGACTGCAGTTCTGGCAATATTTTCGCTGCCAGGCAATTTTTCCTTGAACTCAAGAATTTTGCTCTCGCCGTTCATTATCTGATCAATAAGGGTCATTCTGGGAAATACTCTCTGCTATAAATCTCGGCCGGTTCAATTATACGCGATGAACAATGAAGAGCAAATAAAATTGCGTTTCCGCTTCAAAAATACTTGAAGCCCTTCGCTGTAGAACTGAATCCCCGAGGCCTTTCGGCAGGGGTAAGAACTCGCAAGGGAGCTGTTTCTGGCAAACGCTCAGAAATTGCCTGGATGAATAAGCATTAATCCGTCAATTTCTTTAAAATGTCTGTCAGCCGAGGTGAGCGCAAGTCCATGCCTCAGGGAAGTTGCCGCGATCCAGATGTCATTGGTGGGAATTGGCTTTCCCTTTTTTCTGAGAGAGTTGACAACGAAGGCATAAAACTCGGCGGTTTCGAGATCATGGTAAAGAACTTCGACCCTTGGTGAATCTATAAACAGAGCCAGCTCTTCACGGTTCTGCGTCTCACGATTACCCATTTTAAAGCCGGAATACAATTCAGCTATGACCGTAATGTCCATGCCAATGAATTCAACACGCTGAAAAAGCTTTTTTATCGAGGGATCGTTTTCTTTGAAAGCTGAATAGACGTTTGTATCAATGGAAATTCTTCTCATTTCCAGATTTCCTCATCAATAGCTTCAAAAATGCCAGTGTTTTTTTTGAATTGAAGGGCTTCTTCTTTTGACCATCCCCCGGCAAGTGAATCCAGATCGTGATACTCATTGAAAACTTTGTTGCGATCAAGGCAGGTCACTTTTTTTAAAGCCATAATAAGCCACTGATTAATGCTCATTCCGGCTTTTCCGGCCATGGTTTTAATCATCTTGTCGAGATTCTCATCAATTCCTCTTATGGTGACGGTTTTCATAATAGTCCTCAATTTTGTACATTCACTATAAGCATACGTTTTGCATTTATAAAACGCAACTATTTAATTAAGATAAAAAACATCACCCGAGGCATAAGACGGCGTACAACTCAGTTGGTTAGAGTTCTCGGCTCATTGTTTCAATCCCCGAGGCCTTTCGGCAGGGGTAAGAACAGTAGGAATGCGCTTTGGTTGACCTGCGGGGCACATTGGTTTCAATCCCCGAGGCCTTTCGGCAGGGGTAAGAACCCCGGGGGTTCCCGAGGCTGATCTGATCATAGCAAAAAAGGCCTAAACGGTCAACCTCCTTGACCAAGCAAAAAGCGTGCCGAGGCAAATTTGCCGCACTTCGCCCTGAAAACCGCATGGTTAAGCCAAAGTTCTAAACGGTAAACCTCGACGGTAGAATGCGGGTTTGCGAGGGTGGGGGGAGGTTGCCGTTTAGATGAAAAAACAAAGGTTTTTAGCAATGAAGCGGGCAAGCCAGATTTTATGGGCTGCCGCCGACGTCTGGGAGCGGGTTTGAGAAAAGTAAAATTAACCTCTCGGCATGAGCTGGAAATAATTTGGGTGATGAAGGGTTCCAGTATTTTCTGATTTTTTTGAACGGAAACTGAAAAAGACACTTTAATAAATTGAAGATAAATAACCAGACATAAATGGGGTCGGGCA
Organism: uncultured bacterium; assembly: GCA_964522035.1. Taxonomy (GTDB): domain Bacteria; phylum Muiribacteriota; class Ozemobacteria; order Ozemobacterales; family Ozemobacteraceae; genus Rifleibacterium. The sequence goes on along the minus strand of CAZFUG010000186.1, from coordinate 5,358 downwards.
ATTTCCACCTCAGGATAATGCCTCAAAATGAAGGTTCGAAATAGAACTGAACAACAAAAGAGCGAAATAACAAATACAAAAGGAGAAAAATATGGGTTTAACTTCACTTGTCGCTTTCTGGTTTATGGCCTGGCTGCTGTCAAAATGACTGAAAAAGGAGTCTGCGATGCAGGGCGAATTCTACATAATCTGCTATGACTCACCATCTGACAAGCGTCGGGGCAAGCTGCACAAACTGCTGAAAAATTATGCGGTGGCGGTGCAGAAAAGCGTTTTTGAAACTTTCCTCGACGATCAGACCTTCGATCAGATGATGCGAAAAATCGAGGCGCTGATGAACCCGAATGCCGACAGCGTCAGAATTTACGGCATGTCACGCCGGTCGCAACGCCAGATGAAAGTCATTGGCTGGCCCGGCAGACTTGTAGAACCAGACCATTACTTCATTTCTGACCCGGAGGGCACGGGGCAGCCGGAAGTCGTAACCATCGAAGACGATGGCGACCTGCCGGAATGGCTTTGAAATTTTTTTGAACTGCCGTTTCATAAAGGCCTTAACCAAAGTAAATGGGCAAAAAAGGAGACAACAATGGTAAGAAAAGTCTGCAAAAGATACGTTCCTTCTTCCCGAAAACCGGCTGGTAAATATGATTCTGCAACTTTTTCGAACTTTTCGGAAATTGAAAAGCACCTCATGGAAAATTGTGACGCGGTTTTCGTAATCGACTGCCCGTGCGGCTGTGGCATGCTTAACTGCAGCCATCTCAAAGCCAGGCCAGACGGCATTCTAAGCGTTCTGCAGGTCGTGAACAGTGACTTCGACTTCAATCTGTCTCTTCGTGTCGTCAACTAATTCTGAAAAAGGGGATCAAAAATATGGAAAAGAACATCGAATCGGGTATCAACTGGAACCAGGCCGAAACTCTCAGAAAAGAAAACCGCTTTGCAGAAGCTCTTCCTTTGTTCATGGGCTACTTTGCAGAGCATCACGATGAACCGAGTCTCTGGCGCTGCATTCACTGTGCACGTCATCTGAAAGACTACAATACCGCCATAGAACTCATAGAGCAGAATTACCAGGATTTCACCCGCTCTGAAATGCTGCGGGTTCAGTTCGCGTGGCTCAAATACGACGCCCTGATTCCGACCGCGCGCAAACGCGGCGACTGGGAAGGCATTCTCAAGATTGCCGACGAAATTTTTGAACTCAACCCTGAAGATGGCGAGATTCTTTTCCGGCTTACCTTATTTGCCGCCATTGACGCGGCCCGCAACCTCAACGATTTCAGAAAAATGCTCGAACTTACCGACCTTATCACCCCGGAAAAGCTCGCCGCCGAAGGGGATGCATTCAAGGGCCGCCGCATGATTTCGTGGCGCGAACGCTGGTATTTCGCTCGCCTGCATGCGCTTTTCCAGGCCGGGTTGTATGAAGACTGCCGGCGTCTGGCTTTCAGGGCATTTTCGGAATACCCGCGCAAAATCGAGTTTGCACGGCGTGCCGCCCTCTGCCGCGATCAGGTTGGCGCCAGAATGGAAGCCGAAGAAGAACTGATGGCAATCACCAAAGTTAAGGGCTGCCCCTGGTATATCTTCGCCGACCTCGCAAAAATAAGATTTGAACTGGGAAAATACGACGAAGCTCTGGCTTCCGCTCTGACCGGTGCCGGCATGCATGGCGATCTCAAAACCAAGGTGAATCTTTTTTCGCTGATCGGAAAAATCCAGCTGGTGCTTGGTGAAAGCGACGCGGCTCTGCATCATATCACGCTTTCGTGCTCGATCAGAAACCGGGAACACTGGAAAACCCCCGATGATCTGAAACAACTTGCAGATCGTTTCGGCCTCGGTAACAATCTTCCGGCGCCTGAAATCGCGCTGAAAAACTGTTCGCCTCTCTGGAAAAAAGCCGGCAATAATGAGACTGCAAGGACTTCCAGAAATGAATACCACAAATCGCCACGGCATGATGCTGAAGCCATAAGCAAAACTCCCTTAATGACAGGTCTTACCGGTATTCTCGGAGCGGTCCGTGAAGAGCGACCTTTTTCATTCATCACCAGCTCAGGTTATCAGAACCCGGTTTATGTCAAACTCGCCGAAATTCCTGAAGCGCTTCGCTATGAAGGCGCACGCCTGAGTTTTGACCTGATTGAAGGCTTCGACCAGAAAAAAGGCGTCAAGAGCGTTCGTGCTGCCAACGTCGAGGCTGAAAAGCATCTGGCGAAAGCGGCCTGAAGACTTAAAGAAATTCCCCTGGAGGCATAATATGGAACTGAATGAAATACTCAAACAGATTCGAATCAAAATTGCCAGAGGTGACTTTTCAGGCGCCAGAGAACTGCTTCTGGGCTCCACCGGAATCGGAGAAAACGCCGAAGCGCAGGCGCTCGGTGCCCGCCTGCTTGGCTTTACCGACGGGTTCGAAAAAGCCAACAGCATGTTTCTCGACCTCGAAGCGGTCTGGCCGGATAACTTTGAAGTTCATAAAATGCATTGCCAGCTGCTGCAGGAACATGGAGATTACAACGGAGCCGTCGTCGCGGCCGGCAAAATAATCGCCCGCTTTGCCACCAGAGCTGAGGCCTACGAAATTCTGGCCGATTCGTTTGAGCTGGCAGGAAAGCCGGCAGAGGCACTGCAGGCTGTCACAGATGGTCTGGCAGGTTTCCCCGGCCTCGTGTCGCTGATCGAAAGGCAGGCAAGACTGAACGCGGCGGTGAATCGCGCAGACATCAGCACCAACGGGCTTGAAGAGATCAAAAACGAGCTGACTTCGCAGCCGGTTTTGCCCACCGAAGATAATGTGCAGTTGCTTATGACGATGTTCAAGGGAAGAACCGGAGTGCACGCGGTTCAGACGCGCATGGGCAAATCATGGGGCTACATACCGGAAAAGCGCGAAATGACGGCAGAAGATCTCAGAAGACATCTCGGCGGCGAAAAGACGCTTGGTATTTATCTGACCGACCTGAATAATACTTCCAGGCTGATGGTGATGGATCTCGATGTCAGAAAAGCCTGGCTGAATGCTTACGGCAATTCGCCAGAAGAACGGAAGCGCATTAACGGGCTTATAAAAAGCAGCTGCGACCAGATGAGCGAAATATGCCAGATGGCCGGTCTGACACCGCTGATTGAGACTTCGGGTAACAAGGGGCTGCATTTCTGGTTTTTCGGTGGCGACGATTTTGCTTGCCGTTACTGGCGTTCTCTGGGCAACTGGCTGGTCAGCAAACTTCGCAATATTCCGGAAGAGCTTTCGTGGGAGGTTTTTCCGAAGCAGGACAGAGTGCCGGTCGATGGCCCGGGCAATCTGGTCAAGCTGCCGCTCGGGACGCATCAGAAAACCGGCCGGAAGTCTTATTTTGTCGACAGACAGACGTTACTGCCTTTCCCCGATCAGATTGTCGTGCTCAGGCAGGCTGCGAGAATCTGCCGTGGCGACTTTGAGAAGATTCTCGGGGCAATAACGGTCGATAATTGCTCAGAGGTCAGTGCGGCCGAAAAGATGGGTGGCAACGCGGTTGAATTCAAGCCATGCAGGCCAGCCGGCGATGCCAGGCGCTCTGTGGCAGAAATTGGGAAAAATGAAGAAAATCTGAGTCTGGCTGTGAGAATTCCTTTGCCGGAGCGGCATACTCTGGAAATTGAAAAACTGCTGACCGGGTGCCGGCCGATGTGGGAGATTCTTGAAAAAGCCAGACATGAGAAAGCTTTAAGCGAGGAACAGAAGCACGCGTTCATCTATATTTTCGCTCATCTGGGCGAAGAGGGGCGGGTTTTCATTCATCAGGTGATGAACCAGTTGCCTGATTACCAGCCGGATGCGGTCAATGCGATGATAAAGGCGGTTCCGCCCAATGCGCCCGGTTGTGCAAGGGTGCGCAAAAGAATACCCGAACTTTGTGGTGTCGACCGTTGCAACTGCCAGTTCAGGCTGCCGGCAGGAAGCTACGCGTCGCCGGTAATTCACGCGGGCATTTTCCCCGGCACTGGAGCGGGAAAGGTTTGCGAAATTTCACCGGCACGGCTCTCGGGGCGCGAAGCGATTGGCGGTGAAAGCGGCGGCATTGACAGAATGATGCAGGAATACATGCAGATGACTTATGAACTGGCGCGTCTGCGGGAAAGGGCCTCGCTGCTGCGGCGGCAGATAAACCAGCTTTTTGCCGAAGCCGGAACGGACCGGATCGAAACGCGCATCAGGGTTTACCAGAAGTTGCCTGACGAAGAGACTCCGCTCATGAAAGTTGGTTGAAAATATTTCGAAAATTTTGAACGGACTGTGTTTTGCAGGCTTTAAAAGATCGAAGGCAAATCAAGATCGCAAATCAATGGAGGTAAACGATGGAAACTCTCAGGACTCTTGCAACTCTCACTACCGGAATTATTATCGGCGGACTGCTCACCAAAATCGGCAAAAAGCTGCTTGGCGCTGAAGATCAGAAAGGAGAAAGTAAATGACTCTCAATCCACTCGAAATCGTGAAGATACCTTTTAAGATCGGCGAAAGAATTTCGCGGCCAATTATGGACGTTGTCGAAAATACCATGGGCAAGGATGTGGATTCTTTTATTGCGGGCCTGCCGGGCGGAAAAATGCTGCAGAATGCCACCAGCTCTTTTAACGAATGGTTCTCAGACAACAAGCCCAGAATTGTCAGTGATGCCAAAACCGGCGAAGAAGCCACGGAGGTGAAGGTCGAGGAGTAACCAGGTTAAATCAGATTCAGATCAGAGGGATCTTTTGCAGATATAGGGGTAACACCCTTTTGACGGCCGGGCAGCGATGCCCGGTTCTTTTTTTCGCCTGTTGCGGTTTCTCAGTTTATCTGTTTATCTGTTTCGACTACGGTCGAAGGTTCTGTTATAAAGATGAAAAGTTTCGACTACAGTCGAATGTTTCGGGCCGGGCCAGGGTTTTATTGCAAGCAATATTGCGGGCAGTATTGTGCCGTTTAATGTCGGGGCTGGTTGACATCTGTGGGCGGGGCGGGTAGACTTTGCCGAAATCTTACGAACAGGGCACAGAGATACAGCATGAGCAGATTGAATTTCAGGGTTGAGGCGAAATGCGGGGGCACGCGGGCGCGGGCGGGGCGATTCAAGGCCTTGCAGGGCGAAGTGGTGACGCCCGTTTTTATGCCGGTTGGCACGCGGGCGACGGTCAAGAGCCAGACGGTCGAGACCTTGAAGGCGACCGGGGCACAGGTGCTGCTTGCCAATACCTATCATCTGCTGCTGCGGCCGGGGCCTGAGGTTTTTCGGCGCTTCGGTGGTATTCACAAGTTCATGAACTGGGACCAGCCGGTGCTGACAGACTCGGGCGGCTTTCAGATTTTTTCGCTGCACCGTT
>CAZFUG010000185.1:6333-8804 GCA_964522035.1 uncultured bacterium | reverse complement strand
GAAAACCGCGCCGATTTCGCGCTGATCGCCAGGCGTAAAAGGCTTTCCGATACCGACGACGAACGAAGTGCTGCGGGTGGTAACGTCAGCCCGGATGATTCTCAGTTCAGGCTCAACGAGACTCAGGGATTGGAATACAAGCTCGGCAACATGCGAATCATTTATCGCACTGAATGACGGGCTCACAATTCCCCGCAAGGTGCCGTCGTTCTCGCATTCACCGGCGCCAAGCAAAGTTGTGCGGAGTTTTACTTCGCCTTCAGCTCTGGCAAACCTGCGATTGAGTTCATAGGCCTGATCCTGTGGATCGGAATTCTCGAACCATTTGTCGAAGCGAATACCAAGCATTGTCGCGAGCTGGGTTTTACTCCAGTCAGTCAGGGCGAAACGTCCCATATCAGGAACGATAATATTGAGGTTGTTATCAGCAGCAAGCTGGTTGAGAAACACGGTTGTATCAGGGTTGTTCATGAACTCTGCAGTCTGCAGAGAATGCATCAGTCTCTGGAAGCCGTCAGACTGGTCTTTGAGACCGTTAATGGACATGGTAAGTGCAGGATGATTGTTAACAGGCATATCAGCCCTCCTTCGAAGTTTTGAGCGCAGCGCGATACGTGCCGCCGCAGAAATGAGTTGAGGGAGGAGAAAACGATCACCAGAACTCAGCCTGGTCGGATGTTACTTTTGATTTCTTCCTGAATTCTTAGCGGGGTTCCGCTGCGAAAGGCAATATGAATGCCGGAAGGAGTCACGTTGATTCTTTCGATGTATTCTTCGAACTTCTCCGGAATACGTGACAGAATCTCGTGGGCTTTTTCGTCAGCGGAGTCATCTTCGTAGAGAAACATTCTGCTTCCCCAGACAATCAGACTTACACCGGCGCCAATGGCTACGGCGGGAATAAAGAAAGGCATGGCAAAACCTCCAAGTGGTAAATTTTAGGAAACTGCTTTTCCCGACAATTTCGGAAGCCGGGAATAAAGGCATTCTCCTCCCTCACTTATGTGTGCAGGGTTTTGAAGAAAAATCCATGCCAATACGCCCTAAACAAAAGCATCCCGCTAAATGGACACAGCCAGGGAAAGTGCTGTTTTGTCCATTTTGCGGGAATTTTTGCGCAATTCTCAGGCATACAGCCTCAGAAAGGTAATTTTGGAGAAAACATTGATTAAAACGCGATTATTTACTATTTCTGCCTGGAACCCTTCAACTTGGCTGAATTTACCTTTTTTTCAGCTATGTTTACCTTTATTGCTGTTAATTCAAGTTTACGCACCTGTGCAAGAGCCTTAATTGAAGACACATATCGCCGGTGGGCAGAAATCTGGCGCTTCAGGTGAAAAGCACGAAGTTTTGCGTCCGCAGTGGCGGAAACACATAGGTCCAGCAGATACGACTCTGTCCAGCACACAATTATTCGTTCGACCAGCAATTTTTCCAACGGTGATTGTGCCGCAAGTTCAGCTCGCAATGCACTAGCTTTCTCAAGAATGCCTATTTTAATCATAAATAAGTCTTTGTTGAAGTAAGAAGCAAATTCGTGGACCAATTGCACCATGATCTTGTTGTGGGGGTCACGCTTTGCCAGTTCCTTGGCATAAAGTTCGGGATAAGTTTTTTTCAACAAGGCCATTGCTTCTACGTCGCCCTGGCAGCACTCAAATATGAGTTTTTCAGAATCATTTTTTTCGGTCATGGCTGCCTCTCTTACTCTTACGCCACTCACCGCGCGCATGTTGATAATACCCAACATCTTTTAGGTAATTATGGGTGATGTATCTCACACACTCGCACAGCTCAGAAATTTCATCTTCCTGCTGCTGCATCAGTTCAATCATTTTGACCTGTTCAAACTTTTTCTGAGTAGCCTCCGCTTCTTCAGCCTTTGCATGAAGCAAGCCGCAATAAGCATTAAAAGAACCTTTCGGCCCGAGATATTTCCACACATTTTTACCATTGATCTTTTTTACTGAATACACATAGAGTCTGCCTTTGACAGCTTTCACCACAGGCATAGTTACCAAACCTCCTTAATTTTTGCTCCAGAACGATGTCTGTCAATACTCTGCGAATCACAATCTGAAGACTTTTAAAAAAAAGTAAATATCCTGTGCTTTTTTTCGGAAGCAGAATAAATTGCCCGGCACCGGGAAATCAAAAATTGGAAAACGCTCAATAGGTTTTTAATATTAGAGTCTGTCTTTGGGTTAGATAAAAATGAGACCCGCAGTTATAATTGCGGGTCTCTCATAGCGTAACCACTGACGTCACAGTTAGAGATACAGTGTCTTCTGCAGTCAGAAAGCATTAACGATATTGTTGCCACCGTTCTCACTGAATCACATGCAGGTAATACAGAAAAAAAAGGACAACTATAGCCAACCTCCTATTCCCCCTCATCCATTAAAATATTTTCCGACTTAAAATTATCAGGAACCTTGGGAACATTAGTATTAAAACGTCTGTCTGAG
>CAZFUG010000185.1:2870-6323 GCA_964522035.1 uncultured bacterium | reverse complement strand
TGTTGCCGCTATCGTTGCCAGGTTGTTTTAACCGTTGCTTTTGCTGAGGATTCCAAACCTCAGCCGGAATAACAATGCACGGTGAAATCCTTTGATTCATACGTTGTTTTTTCTTAGTCGCACCGGGCAGCCTGGACAACGGATCAGATATATTCAAATCTCTGAATTGCGAGTCCTTAAGCAAGCTTCTCTCAACCAAACCAGTGTTTATAGCCAAATGCCCAGACTTCAGTATCTTAACGCCATACACCTCTATGGGTTTTGTCCCACATTCAGACAATACTTCCCCTATGGTGTATTTTCGGTCAGAGGACGTTGGCGTAACTATTGAATCAAAGATTGCCTGCAAGATCTTATCTCCATCGTCTTCTGTTTCCCGCTTGGCCCAGGCAGGTATATAACGCTTCTCTCCCGTAACAATATTAAGAATAGCACTGGCCCAAGAATAATTTTCAAGAGTTCTGGTTTCGGTCGGAGGCCCAAGTTTTGCAGGTATGGTTTGCACATTATTGATCATATACTCTACATCTGCCGCAATTTCTTTCCAATGACGAATCAAAGTTCCGACTATTCTGCCCGCCAGCTTTTGCCCTTCTTTCTCACTAAATCCTGATGGCGGGCACGCTGGTGAGTCTGGTTTTTTCATTTCGAGTATAACCATACGAGAGGCAATGGCTGAATCAGTTTGCGCCTGTTGTGGAAGGTAAATCGATGCAAACCATAGCATGTGATGCAGAGAGTATTTTACCGCCTTTAATCCGGTTGTCCCTCTGGAAGTGGCCCCGCCACGGCAAGCCAATTTCGCAGTTTCCAACAATGAACCGAGATGTTTACTCTTTTCAAATTCATCGAAAGCAGCTATTTTACCGGTATTCCCTATTTCCTGTGCCATGGCGTAGGCAGTTGATTTACCTAAACTGGCAAACAAGTTTCCATAAATTGCTCCGAGTATGTAATCAAGAAACATCGTCTTACCAGATCCCCTGGGGCCCAAGAGGTAAATGAATGGCCTCCATTTCATTGCATGTTGAAAGACAGACAGCATTGTAAAACAGGCAGCATATTCTCCAATCTCCGGTGAAGCCCAGGAAAAAGGTTTAACCCTCTTATGAATTTCGGCGAAGACATCTTCGAGGCTGCCATTTTTAATCGAATCATTAAGTTGATCGATGTTTAACCAATCATTCCCGGAGAACTCTATTATCCGACCTTCAAAGACAGGCTCGACGATGCTCTGTAGACATACGCCATCGTATCGATAAGCCTTAGTTCCTGTGTTAATAACGAAAGATTCCTTGATTTTCCAGACGCCAGGACCGATCTTGTCATTGTTGGAAATAAAACCTTTTAAATGTGCTTCGCGCATAATGCCGTTTTTTATTTGTTTAACAACAACAGGGTTCTCTTCGCCTGTCAAAATGGTTACTACAAACTTGTCTATCGCTCTTGGTTTGATTGGAATTACATTGCCATCGACCCACAAAATAATTTCCAGTTCAGTTGTTCGGCCTAACACTCTAATTTTTTCTGAGATTTTTTTTCGCAGGGCAATGCCGATTGTGTGTTGACCATAGGTTAATTTCGGAGACTCCGAAAAGTGGCCTTGTTCATCCCATTTTTCGCGCATTAAGCAAGAGTTTCTGAATATCCTATCAATCTGGCCAGAATCCATTGAATGCCGAGCTATAATAGAGCAAAGCGCCAGGTCTGCTCTGGAATGGTCGTCATCATACCCAGAGGTGTCACCCTCCATTAAAGCCTTAAATTTCGATGAACTTGGACTCCGCGTCAATCTAGCGACAACTTCTTCATCTGAAAGAAGACTTGTGGCACCCCCTGTATGAAGATTTCTATCGTGTTCTTTGCTTGAATATTTTTGTATTAACCATTCCAATGCCTGCGACTTTTTAATATTACCGTAGTCTCCATGAATATTACCTGTGATCGTGACATATCCAGATCTACAGAAAATCTCCACGTTCTCACCTGGTGCACCAACGCTCATTTTTTTCTTGGTTAGATCTGGATATTTTCCCTTGAGTATTATGTGAAATCCATTTCCAGAGGGCGAGATCTCAGTGTATGTATCGAAATTTTCGATAATTTCTTTGGCCCACGGCTTTATTTGCCCATTACAAACTGCACCGTCAAGATCAATTATGGTGATATCATCGTCCTCAGAAAGTACGAAACCCAATCCCTTTATGTTTTCATGCTTTTTCAGGCGAAATGCCATATTCGCTTTGTTAAAAGAGAGAAGTTGCTCCTGCTTTTGCCATGATTTAAGGGGTTTACCTGTTTGCCAATCAATGGGGATCTTATCAACCCTGCCTTGGTTATTTTTTCTGGTTGTGTAGACCACCCACTGATGATGATTTTGAAGTTCAAGAGGTATTGAACGGCGTAAGTCAATTCTATGAGAGCGAATATCATTATTTATACTCCGCTTCATTGTATTGGCACTATCTGCTGTATTTTCTTTTGGTGTTGAATTTAAGGGTTTATGTCGTATTTTAGCCATTATTTTTTCTCACTTTCATCGAATCAATCAATAATCTTATGTCTTCGACACGCCAAACTGTCGTTCGAGAACCAAGCTTGATTGGTTGTGGGTATTTCCCGGTTTTAACACCAAGCCACCAGGACGATCTTGACACCGGAATTAAGGCAGGAATGGCCTTTTTGGCGTCACCAATAATCTGTGGCAATCTAAGAAAACCCGTTTCCGGGAGTCTTGTCATGAGGGGAGTTAGTTTATTCATCTTCGATCCCCTTTTCTCAGACTCTCACGCGATGAGAGAAATCGCTCCACGTCTACGCTATCAATTCGCCAAGCTCTTTTGCCGATGCGGATTGCACGAAGCAAACCGGCGTAAATCAGTCGTCGAACATGGGGAGCGCTTGTGCCGATGGCTTCTGCCACCATGCGGGTAGTAAGATACTTAGATTCCATGATGGAACCTCCTGTTAAAAAATTGCAGGCAGTTCCCGATCTGTGGTATCATTAGATAGCTGAGTTCATGATACCTTGTATCTGGACCACTGGCCGAGCGGGCTTTACTAGAGCTCGCTCGGTCGTGTTTTTACCTGTCGCCCTCATTATGCACAATATGCACGCTATTTGGGAGACACATGGTTACCACTTTTTTTCTGCCAAACGTATGACACTATGACAGATGTTCACAATTTCTTCGTCGATTTCGCTGGCATTGTCGTCCGGCACAGGAGTGGTTACAATATTCCTGATCTTTGCGACTTTTAATAAAAACTAGTCGGCAAGCACGGCAAATGGAGAAATAATAGCTCCCAACTGGAGTTTCACTCCGGTCGTGTCCCAATGCCTCTATCAATTTAGAGAGAAGAGCTATTTTCACACTACCCGAGAAATATGCCCAGAAATCCTCATTTTCTTTACGCTCCCTAATGCGATATTCGAATTTTTTGGTTTCTTTT
>CAZFUG010000185.1:347-2860 GCA_964522035.1 uncultured bacterium | reverse complement strand
CCTTTTCCCACGTGATAAAAGGCTCCAAATAGTTTCTAGCAGCATCTTCATATTCTGACATGGCAAAAGTCGATCGAGATTTCCAAAGATTCAGCCCAGAGCCACAAAAAGTCGATCGAGATTCGCAAAAGATGTCAGGCATTGTAGCTTGTTCTACAAGAACGCGAGCTATAGAACGTAGTATATCTAATTCTGCCATGGCTGACTTGAGTTTATCATCATTAGCCCAACTGGGAAGCTCGGCCTTACCTGTTATTTTTCCTGATTTTCCAGCCCAAGGAGGCCATTTAATATCAACAGGCTTCTTTCCACCGAAGTCAAAAAAGATGTCAAAGGCTTTCTCAAAGATAATTTTCACTGGAATGGCACGGCAAAAAGGAACCCCTAATCTAATGAACCACTTGACTGCAGACGTTGGCAATGGTTTTACAAACCTAGCTTTTCTGATAGGTTTGTCCTGAATAAACTTTGACGGTCCATCTGATTTTACGCCCATATGCAACTCCTTGCGAGTGTCCTTTTTTATTTAAGTGAATCAAGGTAGTCGGCCCATTGTTGCATCATGATTTTGCGCTCTTCGAGGTGGGTGGTGCGATTGTAGGCGCGGCCGAGGGGGTCGCGGACGGTATGGGCGAGCTGGTGTTCGATGAGGTCGATACGAAAACGCAGCACTTCGTCGCCGAGGGTGCGGAAAATGGCGCGGAACCCATGGCCGGTCATTTCGTCGTTGGTGAAGCCCATAGTCCGCAAAGCCACTAAAACTGCAGCTTCGCTCATGGCTCTCGAACCATCGGGTGTGCGTGGATTCGGAAAAACATAACGCCCCCGGCCGGTCAAAGGTCGAAGCTCCAACAGGATTGCAACGGCCTGGCGGGAAAGCGGCACAATATGTGGCGTGTTGGTCTTGGTTACCAGGTATTTCCACTCGGCTTTTTCGAGATCGATGTCCTTCCACTCTGCGTGCCTGAGCTCGCCGGGGCGCACGGCCGTCAGAGCGGCAAGTTTCATGGCAGATTTAACCACGAGACTGCCCCGGTAAATTTCCATGGCGTTAAGCAGATCACCCAATCGTTTCGGGTCTGTGATTGCCGCCATGTGTTTCGTCTCACCCATGGGTCGCAAAGCATCCTTGAGGTCGCGCGTCGGGTCAGAAGTCGCCCGGCCGGTGGCGATGGCAAAACAGATAACTTTTGAAATATATCCACGTAACCGGTGAGCAGTTTCAACGGCGCCACGTAACTCAACCCGCCGCAAAACAGACAGAATTTCCGGTGGCGTTATGTCACCGACGGGAGTTTTTCCGAGCCAGGGCAATACGTCACGCGCCAGGCGTTCCATGATCACCTTTCCGTGGCCGGGGGTAAACTTGGATGAATTCAGCTCGAACCACTCATGAGCCAGAGCTTCGAAGGAATTCTGCGCTTTTTCTTCAGTTGCGCGCCTTTCGGTCTTGCGGTTCTGCGAAGGATCGACGCCGGAAGAAATAAGTTTTTTCGCCTCTTCACGTTTTGTCCGGGCTTCTTTGAGCGTTACCTCGGGGTATTTTCCCATCGAGAGCATCTTCGTTTTGCCGGCAAACCGGTATTTCATACGCCAGAGCTTCGAACCCCCGGTGGTTATATGAAGAAAGAGCCCTTCACCGTCAAAAAGATATACTGATTTTTCCGAATTCGATTTTGCGGTGCGAACCTCAGTCTCAGACAAGGGCTGGATGCGCTTCGGCATTTTTGGGTATATCTCCTTTGGTAGATTCTCAAAAAAAAGGATCTATACCCATAACTATACCCAAAAAGTTTGGATTTTGGTAGATGTGGCTGGACGAACGGAGACAACCATATAGCACAAAACCCGCCTTGTGGGCGGGTTTTGTGGACTTCTTGGGACTTGCCAAGATTAACTCTGAGCTCCCGAGCAGGGATTTGAACCCCGGGCCAATCGGTTAACAGCCGATTGCTCTACCACTGAGCTACTCGGGATCGTTCGTTTCCGAACAAAATGGATTATACAACAACCCCTGGGGGGTGTGCAACTACTTTTTTAAAAATTTTTGAGATTTTCGCGATGCACTTCGGCGAAGCGGGCGCGGGCCTGCATCAGATGTGCGAGACTGCCGGGCAGAACCGCGCGGCTTTCGGCGAGTTCGTCGGCGCTGAAGGTGTCAGCCAGATAAGTGGCGAGAGATTCTTCGCAACCGGCGGGGTAAGAATTACCCTGAACAATCTTTTCGAGAGTATCGAGGCGGGTAGCGACTGCGACGGCACTGGCCGGGGCGGTTGTTCTGAAGACAACCAGCAGGTCGCTTCCTGACCATTTGAGAGACTTGCGGGTGATTGTAAGTTTTACGCAATAAAATTCTTCGACCTGAGTGATCTCGCAGGTCTTCTTCAGCGGCACGCCCCAGAAGGTGTCGATAACGTCAACGCGGGCGGCAACTGCCGAAGGCCACATCTTGACCGGAATATAGGCAGTTATGCCATAATGATCAGACGGGAAACCATACTGCTCTTTGCGGA
>CAZFUG010000185.1:0-337 GCA_964522035.1 uncultured bacterium | reverse complement strand
TCGGGCGCTCATTATGATCGACAACGTGAATATTGCGTTCGACATCCTGCAGAACCAGGTCGATCTTGTAAAAAGTCTGATTTTCGCGAATCGGCAGGCGGTAGGTCAGCGACTGATAACCTGCAGCACGTGCTTCAACCAGAATCGTCGCCTTGTCGTAGCGGTAGAGCTCGACCTTGATGCCGGCAATCAGGTTCATGGCGGCGTTACGAACCGTAACGTCAACCCGGTAATCGCCGATCTGATAGGGAAAAGCCTGAAGCATGCCGGCAGCCATGACCAGCGCGGCAACAAGAACAAGCCTGGCAATTTTTCTCAGATAGATTTGCATACCTTA
>CAZFUG010000184.1:0-8830 GCA_964522035.1 uncultured bacterium | reverse complement strand
ACTGCCGGTCGCCGATATCAAGGGCGTTCGCATTCTCGTTGTCGATGATCATGCTGTTAACCGCCTGCTGGTTACCAGTCTGCTGGCCAACTGGGGTTGTCGTTATTCAGAAACTGAAGATGGCCGGGGAGCCCTGGCTATGCTCAGACAGGCTGTCGATGACGGCGACCCTTATCGGGTTGCGCTTCTCGATATGCTGATGCCGGAAATGGACGGCAGAGAGCTGTCGATGCTGATCAAACAGGATGAGAAAATCAGTTCGACACGGCTGATTCTTCTCACCTCGCTTGGTCACCGCGGCGATGCGGCATGGATACAGAAGGCCGGTTTTTCAGGCTACCTGACCAAGCCGATCAGACAGTCGCAGCTGCACGATTGTCTTGCAATGGTGGCCGGGCTTAACGCCGAGGCGGTATCGCAGACTCTGATTACCCGGCATCAGGTCGCCGAGGCCAACCGCCGTAACGTCAGAATTCTTCTGGTTGAAGATAATTACACCAACCAGGAGGTAGCTCTGGCAATTCTCAAAAAACTCGGTTATAAAGTAGATCTGGTTAATAATGGCGTCGAAGCGATTGCAGCACTCGAGCAGAAACAGTATCAGCTGGTGTTGATGGATTGTCAGATGCCGATGATGGACGGTTTTGAAGCGGCGGCGACGATTCGCAGTGGATCAACTTCGGTGCTTAATCATTTGGTTCCGATCATTGCCATGACCGCCAATGCAATGCAGGGCGACAAGGAAAGGTGTATTCAGTCGGGCATGGATGATTACATTGCCAAGCCGGTACAGCCGAAGGAGCTGGTAGAAAAACTGTCTCTGTGGCTTTCAAAAGAAAAAGCGCAACCGGTTCAGGTTGCAGAAATAGTGCAGGAGAAGGGTATGGGATATTCGGAACTGGAAGTGTTTGGAGAAAAGGAACTGCAGAGCCGACTGATGGATGACATGGCTCTGGTGAGGCGCATAATAAAGGCTTTTTTCAGCGATACCCCATTGCATGTTAGCGAGCTGAAGCTGGCTTTGGCTCAGAAAGAGTATGATGATGCCAGGCGGCTTGCCCATAATATCAAGGGGTCTGCTGCCAATATTTCTGCAAAAGCACTGAATCAGGCCGCTTTAGATCTCGAAAACCTTCTCAAGTCCGGCAAGACAGAAGATGTTGATGCTGCGTTTCAGCAGCTCGAAACTCAATTCGCGATTTTAACTTCTGCACTGCGGGAAGCCGGCTATTTTTGAGACAACGACAAGCAGGCCAGTCTGAAAAACTGATCGTCGAGAGCCCTTTCGAATGGCATTGCGTAATGTGTTTTTTTTTGGCCCTGCATTTGCCTGATAATATTGAAGCCGGCGCCGGAGAAAACCGCATCAGCTCTTTCTATGAGCCAGTCGGCCGGCCATAAGTTGAAATGCAGGGTTGTCGGCAGGCAGTTGCTCGGCCTGTTGCCAGAACTCACCACGACAAAATGGTTTGCAACTCCCTTTAATTCGCCGGTTTCGACCGCATAACGGCAGAGCTCTTCGACTTCGTTGTCGGGGCCTGAATGTATAATCAGAGTGAATTCTGCGGGCAATTGCCGGGCAATCTGTTCAACAACCTGAGTTGGCGGGTCGACCAGCTTGATTTTGCTGATTTTATCGCATAATTGCTGATTGAATTTCTCTTGCTCGGGTTTCAGCTTCTCAAGCTCAATAATACTGCTGATCCGGGGCAATTCGAGACTTTCGGTGCGCTGCAGATATTTTTCGAGCTGCAGAACCCGGGCGAGGTAGACGCATTCGATCGATGCAAGGTCCGGCAGTTCGCAGAGTTCACCAAATATGCCGCCCGGAAAAGCATCGATGATAAGCCTGTCTGGACTGTGCTCAACCAGAATTCTTTTAAGCCATCTGCGCAGGCCATCTCTGTTGACAGTTGATTTTTCGGGTATCAGGCATGCAACGCCATCTGGCAGCAACTGGTGGTCAGTGGCGGCCGGGCAGTTGGTCAGCAGCAGCGGCTTTTCTCCGGTGGTATGACACCAGGCGACAAATCGGGTGAAATGGCCGAGGCCTCCGCCAAAGCAGTAATACAGGGTTTTCATCTGCCCCGGCGAAGAATCTCTGAAATGATGATGGCGCGGTGGGCGAGGGGGATGTGTTTAAAAAGAATTACCCCGGGAGCGAGCGAAAACTGGCTGTCTTTGGTAACCAGTATTTCTGTGCCGGCGGCATCTTTTACTTTGAGCTTGCCGTTATCGCTGTAGAACCTGACATTGCCGATTTCATTGCCTGACTGGTCGCGAATTTCGCCTTTATCGGCCGATTTGATCTTGATTTCGCACGAATTGTTGCCGTCTTCGTTGTCGCTTATCTTGATCTTGTCGTCGTTGAATTTAACTTTCCAGATCAGAGTTTCCTTTTCATCGACAAGTTTGACGCTGTCAGGTTTGATTTTTACTTCGGCTACCAGCTGCTTTTCGCCCGCTTCACCGGCAACTTCCTTGTATTTTACCCGGTCGGCAACTTCGGTTCTGCCTTTAAAAACCGCGCTGGTTCCTTCGAAATTCAGCTCGATCTTGTCATGATCTTTGTAGCGTTTTATGGTCAGTGCTTCTGCACCGTCGCCGGCCTTGAATTTAAAACGCGCCAGATAACTTTCGCCAGCTTCGCCGGCAGGTCGGGCTGCTTCCGGTTGACTTGCCGCAGAAGGCTGCACGCCGGGTGTCTGTGTGACGGGGGCTTTTTGTTCGCCACAACCGGCAATGAACAAAGACGCACAGATGCTGAGCATCAGAATGACAAGACTGGCGATTTTTCTGGTTGTCATAAATTCCTCTTTTACATTGAATTCATCAGCTGAAGATAGGCTGATGTTTCTCTGGCAACGGTGAAATTATTGATAATTTTTGTCTGCAGGGCCTTTCCGACGTTCTGGCGGGCCATGGCCGGTAAGGCGCAGGCATTTTGCAGTGCCAGGCGGCAGCCTTCAGCGTCGCCCGGGTGGAAAGTCAGTGCCCGCATTTCTTCAGGCAGAACTTCGCTGATGCCACCGGTTCTGGCGGCAATCACCGGCAGACCAAGGGCTCCAGCTTCGAGCAGAACATTCGGCATGCCGTCATAATGTGATGGCAGGGCGATGAAGTCGCAGGCAAGATATCGACTGATCAGATCAAACCTATCGGTGAACGGCATGATGCTGACCTTGAGAATTTGTTGCTTTTCATTCAGCCAGCTCTGCATTGCCGGCTCTATATCGCCAACAATGAGAAACTGCATCTGGCTTTCAAGTCCGGCGGCAAGCACGTTTTCAAGAAAGAAGAGCCCGCCCTTCTTGTTTTTGAACTGCCCGATCAGGCCGACAACGGGCTTTGCTGCAGCGCAGTTTTCAGCCCGCCATTTATTGGCATTTTCAAGGTCGAAAGTCTGTGGCTGCCACATTTCGAGATCGATGCCATTGGCGATCAGTTTGACATCTGCCTTTGGCCTGAGACTTGAAACGCGCTGGCGCATTTCATCGCTGAGAACACAAACTGCGTCTGATGCTGCAATAGCATCATAAAGAGCGATCCGGCGCTGCGGCACAAAAACCCCGAGATCGAAATCATTGCCGCGAAAGAGCGTTATGGCACGACAGCCAAGCCAGGCCTTGAAGACCGGCAGGGCGATAACCGGCAGATTGCCGCCAAAAGCGACGATGTGTGTGTAATTCTGTTTGTTTGCCGGGCTGGTCAGCAGATTGTAAAGACAGTTGAGGTCATGGCCATGACTTTCACCCATGGCCGCAACTATCTCGCGGCCGTTGTGTCTTTCGATGACTCTCGTTTCAGCTGCAGCACAGGAGAAAAATACGAGATCAACCAGCAGCCCCGCTTTTCTCAGGTTGTGCACAATGCGGTCGCAGGCCTGCGCCATTCCGCCCCGGCGAGGCGGGTAATTCTCAGTGAGCCAGAGAATTCTCATCAGCTGTCGAATCCGTCTGATTAGCCGTTTGGATCGTCGTCAAAATCATCAGCGGATTCGCTGTCGAACACCCTGATTTCCTGGCCGTCAAAGCTGGTGTCAGCATTTGCCTGCCCGATATACCAGGGCCGGTAATGCGAACCTGAATAAAAACTGCGGCGGTAACCATAAGACCAGGCCGGTTCAAAGAGATCATCTTCATATTCACTGCCACGGTTTGGTTTTTGCAGTTCCTTGCCCAGACAGTCAAGGCACGCTGGCTCGTTACGTCCGGGTCTGATGCGCAGATGTTCGTCGCAGAAAGGTTTGCCGCAGAGTGTGCACTGGCGGCGTGCAGGGTGATCGCAGGGACGCAGAAAGAAGAACCCTCTTTTCATGCTGCAGTTGTCCATCTCAGGCTCCTTTCGCTTTCGCCGGTGTGGCGTTCATGAGAATTTTACCAACCAGATTCAGGCAGACTGCCGGTTCCATAACTGAGTCTTCACTGGTCGAAATTTGATAAACCGTCATGCCAACGGCTTTGCGCCGGTTTTTATCTTTAACTTTCAGTCTGTCGCAGAGATTGTTCAGCGAACCGGTCTTTTCGAGGTCATAGTTTTTGGTTTTCATGGCCAGCGAGGCGGTTATTTTGCTTTTGATCTTGATTTTCGTTTTGAATTTGGTTTTGCCTGAACGGCTTGAATAGGTTTTCTTGCGCTGCCGTATCTTGTCATCGACGGTGATTTTAAGGGTCGAACCATCGACCAGCGGCGCAATACAGCTGAACCAGTAATCTTTAAAATTATAAGTGCTGAGCTTCGGGTACCTGAACCAGCCAGGGTTATCGTGTTTCTGACTGATCATTTTGCTTTTGCAGGTCTTGCCTCGCAGATCGAGCTTGAAAATCATGTTTTTGCCGGGCGCCATATCCTGCTGCAGTGCATTGAGCATGGGCACGACAAACAGCCGCAGGTTGTTATGCATGTCCATGCTGCCGAGCACCCAGCGGGCCATAAATGACCCGAGCCCGAGGGTCATGACGAGAAGCATGGCCAGGCCGGCCTGTTCTTCCGGGATTACTTCGTTGCCAATCATTATGGCGACGACAAATGCCAGAATAAGACCGCCACATCCGACTTTCAACAGCTGGTCGCGACCTTTGTCGAGGTCTGAATCGAATGCTGCCAGAGGTTTTAAAAAATTGATGATTGCAGTCGGCGGCTGATTACAGGCCCATATGCCTTTTGAAATGAACTGCCGCTGAGCGGAAGTCAGGGCAAAATATTTGCGCAGGGCTGAAAATAACTTCATCGCAGGCTCCTCTCTACTGACTCAGTCAGTATAACACACACATTTTTCAGTTTACAGTTTTTCGGAAACCATGCCGGCGCCAGTCAGCTGGTCATACAGTGCGCGCAACTCTGTCGCCGCCTTCTGCCATGCAAAGTCACGCACCGCTTTGGCATACGCGGCATTTTTGATTCTGTCGGCCTCTGGCCGGTTTGCCAGCAATATGCGAATTGCGCGGGCCAGTTCAGAAGGCCGATCGGGTCGAACCAGCCAGCCGGTCTGGTTGTGATCGATCAGTTCTCTTACTACCGGTATGTCTGAGGCAATAACCGGTACTTGCATGGCCATGGCCTCGAGGATTTTCATCGGGCAGCAGCCCTGCTGCAGATTGCGGCTGCATTCGGTGAGCGGCGCAATCGAGAGGCGGGCATGCGCCAGCCATGGCAACAGTTCGTTCTGGTTCAGGCGGTACTGCCAGATGAGCCGGTCGTTTATCTGCAGCCGCTCTGCCAGCTTGTTAAGAAATTTAAGGCGCTGCTTGCTGCCTGAAACACAGAGAACGAGTTTTAAATCAGGCATGTCGGCAAGAAAGGTCATGGCTTTAAAGAGAACTTCGATGCCCTGCCAGGATTGTACGGCACCGACGTAGGCAAGGTAATCTTCATGCGCCTCTTTCGGGCGCTGCAGACCGGCCGGGTCGATGATAACCGCACCATTTCTTATGACGTTGATTTTGCTGGTATCGATGCCACGTTCGACAAGGCAGTTACGAATGACATCTGATGGGCAGATTATCGCGTCCGATCGCTGCAGACATTCGTTTTCGATGTTTCTGATTTTATCGAGCACTGTCGATGTAATGTTTCTGAACCTTACCGGCAGCTCGATCGACGGCAGGGCATTGACTTCAAATACGGTACGGCACTGCGATGAAATACTGCGCAGAATTGGCAGGCCGCCCCATGGGTCGCGAAAATGGGCGATTTTGAGGTCATTTTTCAGGAGGTCGGCGTGAAACTGCACAAACTGCGAAAACTCGCCGGCTTTTTTGAGAAAGTTGTTTTCATCAGAGATCATCCGCCTGATTTCGCAACCGCTCTCGAACTGCCAGGCCGGCAGTTCTGGCGAACCGAGCGCCAGCAGCAGCCCGTTCCCGAAATGCTCGAACAGGGCTGCCGAAAATTCGCGAATATGAATTGCCGCCCCCTTTGGTGCGGGGTAGGTATCAAAAGCGGCATAAAGACACTCAGGCGGCCGATGCATTCGGTTACTCTCCGGTTATTTATCTCTGCCCATTTTACCATCATGCCGCCACCCGGGCCATTATTATTGATTATTACATCAATAAACTCGAAGTGGTTTATCTGAACGCCTTAATTTTCGGCTACGGATAGCCACAGATAAGAAGATAAAAGTGCTTATATTCGATTTCTGTAACTTCGACCTGTGAGCAGGGTTGCCCATGGCGCAGAAATATAGATTTTTCTCGCCTGCCGGGGCGGTTTAGAGTATGCTGTCTGTCTGAAATTTTACGCTTTTCTGGAGATAATGAGCGAAATGGCACTTGTTTCACTGCAGAATGTCAGCCTTTCTTTCGGCGGTACGGTAATTCTTGAGAATCTCAATCTGCAGATCGAGAAAAACCAGCGCATCTGCCTGCTTGGCCGCAACGGCGCCGGAAAAACCACTCTGATGCGCACTCTGGCCGGTGAAGTCAAGCCTGATTCCGGCACCGTTCAGACTGGCACAGATGTGCGTGTTTCATATTTTGCTCAGAATATTCCGCTGGGTCTTCAGGGCAGTGCTTTTGCCATTATCGCCAATGCCCTCGGGGAAAGCGGCCGCCTGATTGTCAGCTACCACGAGGCTGAAAATGCGCTCAAGGCTGGCAGCCCGGATGCGGCCGAGGAACTCGAAATTCTGCGGCAGCAGATGGACAAACTCGAAGCCTGGAAAATGCTCGACGATATCGGTCGCATTATTTCGCGCATGGATATCGACGGCGAGTGGCGCTATGAAAGCCTTTCCGGCGGGCAGAAACGCCGGGTGCTGCTGGCGGCGGCCCTGGTTTCGCAGCCTGATGTGCTGCTGCTCGACGAACCGACCAACCACCTCGATATCGATACAATTGCCTGGCTCGAAGATTTTCTTCTGCGCACCGGCATCACGATTCTTTTTGTCACCCATGACCGCATGCTGCTGCGCCGGCTGGCGAACCGCATCATCGAGATAGACCGCGGCCGCCTCTACGACTGGGAATGCAATTACGACACCTTTCTCGCCCGCAAGGAAGAGGTTCTCGCTGCCGAAATGAAAGACTGGGAACGCTTCGACAAAAAGCTCGCCCAGGAAGAAGTCTGGATCAGAAAAGGCGTTAAGGCAAGAGGCACGCGTAACGAAGGCCGTGTCAAAGCGCTGAAAAAAATGCGCGAAGAGAGAAAACAGCGTCGGCAGCATGTCGGCAAGGTCAACATGCAGATCAGCCAGGCAGAGAACTCAGGCCGAGACGTCATCGAAGCGAAAAACATCAGCTTTGCCTATGGCGACAAAGAAATCATCAGAGACTTTTCGCTGAAAATCTGCCGGGGCGACAAGATCGGCGTCGTCGGTGCCAACGGCTGTGGCAAAACGACACTGGTTAAGCTGCTGCTGGGACAACTGCAGCCGGCCACCGGCGAGGTCAGCTATGGCACCAGTCTCGAAACGGTTTATTTCGACCAGATGCGTGCCCAGCTCGACGAACAGAAAACCGTCTGGGAAAACGTGCAGCCCAGCGGTGATACGGTCGAGGTTAACGGGCGCAGCGTTCATATCATTACTTACCTGCAGAATTTTCTTTTCAATTCAGAGCGGGCGAAAACCAAAGTCAGCATTCTCTCGGGTGGCGAGCGCAACCGTGTTCTGCTGGCGCGATTGTTCACCATGCCGGCCAATCTGCTGGTTCTCGACGAACCGACAAACGATCTCGACATCGAAACTCTCGAACTGCTCGAAGAACTGCTGGTCGAATTCAGTGGCACGGTTCTGCTTATCTGCCACGATCGAACATTTTTGAACAATGTGGTTTCGAGCACCGTCGCTTTTGCCGGCAATGGGGAAGTAAGAGAGATTATTGGCGGCTATGACGAATGGATGGCCGAACGCCGCGCGGTTGAAGACGCACAGCAGAAAGCCCAGGAGGCAGCAAAGACCTTGCTGGCGCAGCAGGCTAAGGCCGCCGCTTCCGAAAGCCGGCCGCAGAAGCTTAGTTTTAAGGAAAAGCAGGAACTTCAGGCTTTGCCGGGCATGATTCAGTCAGCAGAAACCGAGATCTCAGAAATTCAAAAACGCCTTGCTGATCCGACCTTTTATAAGTCGGGTGAGAATTCCGGGCAGCTGCACAGCCGCCTGCTCGAGCTTGAAGAAAATCTGATGGTCTGGCTCGAACGCTGGGAAGAACTCGAAAAGAAACAGTAACCCGATTGATAGACCGCGCCGGACTAATCGGTACAAAATTCAATGCGCTTTTATATATCGTAAAAAAATCGTGCGATTCTGCCGATGCGGCGCCTGACGCCCTCTGAACTATCTCATCCGACTGGCGGTGTTATATGCCCTTCGAAATCAAGGATAAGCTTGTAA
>CAZFUG010000183.1:0-8846 GCA_964522035.1 uncultured bacterium | reverse complement strand
GGTTCTTTGACGCGGTAGAATATGCACTCTTTGATGCCATTCAATACCTGAAAAACTGTCATTTCTGAATTGACCGGCTTTTTCTGGTTGTCATATGGCATCATCTCGCGATTCAGCACCCAGAGGCTTTTCGGGTTGGCCTCGTCTTCCTTTTCGACGAAATACCTGATTTCGTGCTGAACGTAGTTCACCTGACCGGCCGGCAGATCCATTGGGTCTTTTTCGAAATCGTAAAGAACCTTGATGAACTTAAGCTGATTGTTGGCATCTTCGGTTTTCAGGCCGGCAATCGCATTCGATTCTACCGCCGGCGGCATGTTGTCAAAAATGTAATTCGACTCACGCAGATCGTCGGTGATTTTCAGAAGGGTTCGGTCGAGCTCGTCATTGATGGTGTGGTTGGCAAGGATTTCTTTTGCACTTTTCTGGCTGCTCGAATATACCCGCCACAGTGCAGTCAGAATAAGCGTGAGAATGATGATTCCCACCATCAGTTCGACCACAGTTGTGCCTTTTCGCATGCTACTCGACATTTTATTCCCTTTGCGAGATGGCGGTTGAAACGCTGAGACGGTGATTGCGCTTGTCTTTGCCTTCGTAGGCGATTGTAAACTTCAGCAGATAAACATTCGGAATTGAACCAGGCCCGGCGGCATCGGTGAGCACCGGGTCAACAGCTGTTTCATCGGCAACGATAAGATAGTCTATGCCGTTAACTGTGTGCTTGCGATATTCATCATCGTTTTTGATTTTCCACTCAAAGGTCTTTTTCTTTTTGGTTTCGTCTGTGTATTGATCGGCGTCAAGCATGTCGAACTTGAAGGACCTGCAGATTTCCTGAACTTTCTGGGCGACAAAGGCTGCAGAGGAATGGTCGCGGGTGGCTGTGACAGTCTGGGTCTGGCTGACAATGACATTAAGCGAAGGCACTATTATCAGAGCCAGAAGAACGACCCCGATCATGATTTCGACCATTGACATGCCCGAACGGAAACAGGTCATATTATTCCGGGTAGATGAGAAACTCCCGCCTCTTTTTCAGATAATCATTCAGTTCTGTCTGCAGGCCGGCATAAATCTGCATCAGCGTCTGACCGCCAAGAATGCCGCGCCTGACTTTGCCGCTGCCAAGAAGAGTGTCGAGCGCCTCTGCCGCTGCCGCATTGCTCAATGGAATACGGTCGGGATAGAGCTCGTTGAGGGCTCGAAGAATGGCCATACCAGCCAGAAATGGGTCGAAGGTCAGCCGGTCGGTTACCACAATTTCGATGCCCGTGCTCTTTTTCTGGGCAAAAAGGCCATAATAGGGTTTTTCAGAGGCCGGTATGAACCTGACGCCGGCCAGCTTATGCTTTTCAAGTCTCTGCGAAAGAAGTTCTCCGTCGATCCAGGGGGCAAGAACGTAATGAAAAGGCCTGTTGGTACCGACTCCGGTCGAAAAAACGCCCATTTCGCCGAGAAACCCGGTGACCGCATAAAACAGTGGTGAATCTGGTTCGGGAATATGATCGGAAGGCGGCACCCAGTGAAGCCCGGTGTCTTTAAATGTCATGCCGCGCGAATAACCTTCCATGCCGATGACGGTAAGGTTGGCGCCCAGACCGAAAACCTTGTTGAAATAAAGGGCGAGTTCGCCAATGGTGAGCCCATAGATGAGCGGAACCGGATACACGCCAAATCGGCTGCGCAGGGCGACTTCGAGCACCGGGCCACTGACCATAGTCGCGTCGATCGGGTTGGGGCGGTCGAGCACCAGAACCGGCACGCCTGCTTCCCTGGCCAGATCGAGCAGTTGTGCCATCAGAGTGACGTATTTAAAGTAGCGCAGTCCGATATCCTGAAAGTCGATGATCAGCATGTCGAGGCCCTGAATGGTCGATACCGGGGGGCGCTGCATCGGGTCAGAAATTTCGTAAACCCGGGCATTGGTAAGGGCGTCGTATTTTATTTCAGGGCTTTCGCCCGGCATCGTCTCGCGGAAATAGCTGTCGCCGGTCAGAATTGCCTTGACCGAAGCGGCTTTTGCCAGCCTGTCGATGCTGTGACTCAATGACATGTCGATCGCGGTTTTTGCCGTGAAGATTGCCAGTTTTTTCCCTCTGACCATTTCGGGGTGTTCTCTTGCCAGAACGTCGATGCCGATTTTTACCCTGGGCGCAGCAGAAAGATATGGCAGGCAGCAAAAAACAAGCGCCAGAAGTGCCAGCCGGGTATAAAATTTGTTGTATGCCAAGTTCATATCTATATCTTACTTGATAAACCCACGCCCTTCAACCAGATTCCCTGTAATTTCGAACTTTGCCTTTAGCTGAAGCGTTACACGCCAAAGTAAGGTATAATTAAACGAAAAGGTTGAGCAGGAGGAACTTATGATTCGTGAACCAGCGGTAGCGGGCCGGTTTTATGAGGCAGAGGCCGATTTGCTCAAAGCCCAGATCGACGGCTGCTTCAGACACAAACTCGGAGCTGCAGCAGTTCCGGCGCCGGTGCAGGGTCGCCTTGCAGGTTTCATTGCACCGCATGCAGGCTACATGTTCAGCGGCCCGGTTGCTTCACACGCCTTTGCGCGTCTTGCCCGCGAGAACCCTCTGCCAAAGACCATAATTCTGCTTGGCCCGAAACATACTTATTATGGCGCTGAATTTTCGGTCAGTGCCGCCTCAGCCTGGAAAACGCCCCTCGGAACCCTCGAAGTCGATGCAGTTCTGCGCGACCGTCTGTTGTCGGGAGTCAAAGCGCTCAAGGCAGATAACGACGCTCACGCCATGGAACATTCGCTTGAAGTGCAGTTGCCATTTATTCAGCATTTTCTGACCGACAGACCAAAAATATTGCCCATCGCTCTGCATTATTCACCTTTTCAGACAATCGAAAAGCTTGCCTCTGAAATTGCGAAAGTCCTTGCTGGCGAAAAAGAGCAGCGCATCATGCTGATTGCCAGTTCAGATTTTTCGCACGATACTCCGCGCGAAGAGGCCTATAGACTCGACCGTGAAGTGATCGACCGCATTATAGCCCTCGATGCCGAAGGCTTTTACCGGCTGATAGTTGAAGAAGATCGCTCTGTTTGTGGATTGATGCCGATTACGGCCATGCTGACCATTTTGGGCCAGGCCCGGCATAAAATACATGCTTCGCTGCTGAAGTATGCAACCAGCATGGATATCATGCGCCATGACCGGGGTGTCGGTTACGGATCGATCATTGTCGAGGAACAGGCATGACCCCATTTGAAATAGGCATTCTTGCCGGCATGATCTGGTCTTTCGCCCTGGTGGTCTGGACTCTTGCAGAAATCACCAGCGGTGAGCCAAGCCCATGGCTGATGCTGATTGCCTATATTTATGAGGGGTTCAACTTTACGCCCGCCGGCATTTTGAAGGGGGCAGGCTGGGCGTTTGCCGATGGCTTTATTTCAGGCTATATCATCAGTCTGCTGATTCAGTGGATTGCTTACTGAGCTAGAAGGAAACGGTGCCGGCCAGTTCAAGCCTGCGTTCGCGGTAGTAATCGTGCAGCCGGTCGCCGAGTGAAGCAAACAGGCTGCCGGTAGAGAACCGGTAAGATAGAAAAACCGTTGCACCAACTCCGTTTTCGCTGAAAGTTTCGGTGTTGCCGAAACGATAGCTGCTGACGATGTAGCTGCTGTCGACTCCCCACCACCACTGTGAGCCTACCGATCGTTCCCAAGACAGTGCTAGTTCGCCGCCTTTGTGGTCAGAAGGAGCCCAGTAATTGAGAAGACTGCCGTTACGGGAAGTCTGTTTTTCAAAGCTGGCCTGAAATGCTCTGAGCGTAGCTGTCAGAAAAGGGGCATTGCGATAAAATACCGCATGAATCAGTTCGCTGTCATAGCGGCGGCGTGAATTGCCGTCTGAGATATCACCGAAGGTTACGGTCTGTACCGCCCGGGTGTGCCGGTGCAGGTCGCCATAGAGGCTTACGCCGGTTGATTTTTCGTTATACTTGTTCTGTATGGTGAAAATATTGTCTTTGTAAGCGCTTTTTCCAGTTCGCAGGCCGAGTTTGAGATTTTCGGTGCCAGAAATGCCTTGAACTGAATAGCCACCGATGCTGTCGCCACCCGGAAATACCTCAGGAGCCAGCGCGACCGCGAAGCTTGTCTGCTCGTCTGCCTGGTAATGCATGGTGCCTGAATAAATCTGACTTGAGACCGAGACTCCGTTGTGTTTATGCGACCAGTTTTCAAAACGGTATCTGCCGCTGATCTTGTGATATTCTGCTGAAGGGAAAAAGCCATCGAGCGACGAAACTGTTTCGAGAAGATTCTGATCATTTTCTCTTATGCTTAGACCTATCGAACCTTCATTGCTGAGCTTGCGTCGATAATTCTCGAGCTGTGAGCGATTGTAATCAGAAAGAGGATGATACTGATGAATCGTTTCGATTTTGTCGCGAGCCTGATTGAATTCGCCGAGATGATAGTGCACCATCACGAGGCCCTGAGTGGCTCGCAGATTTTTCGGTGACATTTCGAGTGCCATCTCATAAAAGCGTCTGGCCTCTTCAAGCTTGCCCTGTGACAGCCGAAGATCAGCAAGTTCGAGATAGGCTTCGAGACGAGTTGGCTCGCGGGTGAGTTTTTCGATCGCCAGGTCACGCTCAACTGCCTGAAGATTTCGCAGTTCTTGTGTCAGCGCATCCGGGCTGTCGGTTCCCGGGATAATGGTGTCGAATGGCTGACCATGCAGGTTTGCTGCAGCCATTAAAAATCCGATAAACAGAAATTTTCTCAAATATTTTTTGAGCATGCACTTTACCTATCGGCATGCTGAGAAAATTCTCAAATAAAAAAGGCTGCTCCGGAGAGCAGCCTTTTGTTAAAGCTTTGAGCTTATTCGCGTTCGGTGTCTGATTCTTCAGAAGCTTCGTCTTTGGTTTCTTCTTTAGTTTCTTCCTTGGGTTCTGCACCGGGAGCCGGGGTTTCTTCGTCAGTTGATTCTTCAACTTCAACGCCGCCCTTTTCCTTCATTTCTTTTACTCTCTGTTCCATTTTGGCTTTGATTTCTTCAAGCTTGGCTTTCGGAACATTGAGGCTGATCTGAACGGTAGTTTCGTTGGCGGTCAGTTTGATCATGTTCATGACTTCAGCTGCTTCAGGAGCCTGGGCGGCGAACATCTTGAGCATGGCCAGGAAACCGTTGAGGGCGGTCATGACGTTTTCAACATTTTCTTTCTTGTCAACTTCGCCGTTGAAGTTGAAAATGATGTTTTCGCCATGGGTGAAGCCGAAGAAGAAATAGTTGAGAGCTGCGAGAGGAGCAGCCTGCGGATTCTGTTTTACTTTTTCCTTGAGTTCGGTCGGAATCATGCCTGCGCCGCTGATAGTGGCCTGAGCATCAAGTTTCTGCAGAATTGCATAGAAATCTTTTCTTTCAGTTACGGCTTTGCCTTTGCCCATTTTGACGGCTTTAACAGCGTTAACGCCGGGTTCGGCGCCTACAACTGCAGTGCCGGCATCAAGGAAAATACCGAAGCCGTCTTTTTTGTTCTTCGGAACGATAGCATCGAAACCGTCGATTTTGGTGATTTCAACGTCTTTGGCAGCTTCTTTGTCGGCTTTGATGGCTTCAGTGATCTTGGCGGGGTCGAATTTGCCTTCGATGATGGCGCCGGCCATCTGAGAAGGATTGGTCGGGTCAACCTTGCCAGAGGTGAAAACTACAAACTGAGTCAGACCTTCCATCGGGTTGAAACCGGTTTTGGCCATGAATTCGTCATAGGCTTTTTTCTGATCGGGGTTTTTCTGCAGGTTTTCTTCAAGAGCTTTTTTTACTTCGGGGGTGGCCAGGAATTTGGCGACATTAACCTGGAAAACAAAGTCGGCTTCCTGGGGGATGAGCGGCATCAGGTCGGCAGCAAATACGGCTGAACCGGCAAAGGCGAACAACAGGGCGGCTACAAGCATCAGCTTTTTAAACATTTCTAACTCCTCAATTTGTTTGCGAACGTAGATTTCTAAAATCCAAGAGGCATGATATCGCCAGCCCCCGATAATGTCAAGCGCCGTACACCGACGGGTTTTGCGGCATGATGGGCGCCGGGTATTGAAAGTGCCGGCAGGCTGTGGTAGCATTTGCATGCCTGAAAAATCGATAGAACAGGAACCTGCCAT
This sequence comes from uncultured bacterium, assembly GCA_964522035.1. Lineage (GTDB taxonomy): Bacteria > Muiribacteriota > Ozemobacteria > Ozemobacterales > Ozemobacteraceae > Rifleibacterium. Next base: position 2,710 of record CAZFUG010000183.1, on the reverse strand, counting down.
AATGGAAGCAAATCAGATCAAAAAGCTCTATCAGGCCATTTCCGAGAATGGTTTTTCGACTCTCGAACTCGAGCTTGGTAAAAAGAACAGGGTCCGCCTGACCCTTGAACAGACCTCGGCGAACGAAGTGATTCCCGGTGATATTCTCGCTCAGCTCGCTGAAGTTGAAGACAGCGAAACTCCTGCCAGCACTCAGGTAGAGATCCGCTCCGATAAAGTTGGCACCTTTAATTTCTCTGATCGCAAGCTCAAATCTGGCGACAGAATCAAAAAGGGCGAAACCCTTGGCCTGGTAAAAGGTATCAGCTTTCAGGACCGCATCAAATGCTCTCTCGATGGTGTGATTCACAAAGTTGAAGTCGAAGATGGCGCGGTTGTCGACTATGGACGCCTGCTGTTTCTTGTGAATATTGATTGACCTGTCTCTCAGTCATTTAAACAGGAGAAAAAATACCTGATGTTTTCAAAAATTCTGATCGCTAATCGTGGCGAAATCGCCGTTCGCATTATCAGAACCTGCAAAAGAATGGGAATTGCCACTGTGGCCGTTTATTCAGAGGCAGACCAGAATGCTCTGCACGTAAAGATGGCTGACGAGGCCTACTGCATTGGGCCAGCCCGTCCAGACCTTTCTTATCTGAATATTCCCAATATTCTCTCTGTAGCTCATGCAACTAATTGCGAAGCCATTCATCCCGGTTATGGTTTCCTCTCTGAGAATCCAAGCTTTGCCGAGATTGTCGATAAATGTGGTTTTGTCTTTATCGGGCCAGACCATCGCGCCATCGAAAGAATGGGGCAGAAATCGGTTGCCCGTGACCTGATGATCAGGTCGGGTGTTCCGGTCATGCCTGGTTCTCAGGGCAGTGTTGAAAGCGTTGACGAGGCCATCAATATTGCCAGAAACATCGGTTTTCCGGTGCTGGTAAAGGCGACCTCGGGCGGCGGCGGCAAAGGCATGCGACTGGTCGAAAAAGAAGAAGACTTTGTCAGCCTTTTCAAGATGGCACAAGGCGAAGCCGAAGCCTCTTTTGGCGATAAACGCGTCTATGTTGAAAAATACATGCGCAACCCGCGCCATGTCGAAGTGCAGATTATTGCTGACCAGCATGGCAAAGTGGTCGCCCTTGGCGAACGTGAATGTTCGATTCAGCGCCGCCACCAGAAGCTTATCGAAGAATCTCCCTCCCCGGCAGTCACGCCGGAACTGCGCCGCCGTATGGCTGAAACTGCTGTAAAAGCCGCAAAGGCCATCAACTATCATAACGCCGGCACCATCGAATTTTTGCTCGACAGCGACGGCAACTTCTTCTTCATGGAAATGAACACCCGCCTGCAGGTCGAACATCCTGTCACTGAAATGGTCTGCAATTTTGATCTGGTTGAACTGCAGCTCAAGGTAGCCGCTGGCGAACCGCTGCCGATAGAAGGGGAACTCGTAGAACCAGATGGCTGGGCGATTGAATGCCGCGTGAACGCAGAAGATCCAGCGATGAACTTCATTCCATGCCCCGGCAGGATCGAAAAATATCTGGTTCCGGGCGGCCCGTGGGTCAGGGTCGACTCTGCCGCCTATCAGGGTTATCTGATCAGCTCGAACTATGATTCGATGGTTGCCAAGCTCATCGTCTGGGGCCGCACACGCGAAGAAGCCATGGACAGAATGATCGCCGCCCTGCGCGAATATGAAATCAAGGGAATTGAAACCACGATTCCATTCCATATTTATGTTCTGCAGCACGGTGAATTTCGCTCCGGTAATTTCTCTACCAGCTTTGTCGACCGCAATTTCGCCGGCTTCATCAAAGAGCAGCAGGAATTGCAGAAACAGGCAGTAAAGACTGAAAAGGCTGTTGCCGGCAGATAATGAATCTTTTTAAGCCAGAAGTTCCTTTTCCGGCAAAGGTGCTGAGTGTTAACGATCTGACGAAGCACCTTAAAAACCTGATCGAAACCGATCGTCTGCTTTCCGGCGTCTGGATTCAGGGCGAGATTTCGAATCTGGTCAAGGCGGCTTCCGGGCACTGTTATTTTACGCTCAAAGATGACCAGGCGGTCATCAAGGCCGCTCTGTGGGCCGGTAACCGCCGCAAAATCGCTACCGACTTCAAGAATGGCGATTTTGTCATGGTATATGGCGCCCTGTCGGTTTATCCGCCTCGCGGTGAATACCAGATCACGGTTCAGGATCTCAGGCCGGCGGGCATCGGTGCCCTTTATGAAGCCTATGAAAAGCTGAAAAAGAAGCTGCAGGCCGAAGGGCTGTTCGAACCCGACCGCAAACTGCCGCTGCCTTTTCTGCCACGAGGCGTCGGTATTGTTACCTCGCCCCGCGGCGCCGTTGTTCAGGATATTTTCCGGGTTATCCGCCGCCGGTTTCCGAATATGCCGCTTTTTCTTGTGCCGGCCAAGGTGCAGGGCGATGGGGCAGCTGCTGAAATTGTGGCGGGCATCGAGAGATTGAACCACGACCCGCGCGTCGACGTCATCATCATTGCCCGCGGTGGTGGCAGTCTTGAAGATCTGTGGGCCTTCAATGAAGAACCCGTGGCCCGTGCTATCAGCGCTTCGACAAAGCCGATCGTTTCGGCTGTAGGCCATGAGACAGATACGACTATTGCCGATCTGGTTGCCGACCGTCGTGCTGCAACTCCTTCGGTTGCTGGTGAACTGGTTGTGCCTGTTAAGAGTGAGCTTGTCGATTTTATTG
>CAZFUG010000182.1:3431-8854 GCA_964522035.1 uncultured bacterium | reverse complement strand
AAATTGCAGGGGTTCAACTTGTTGAACCCCTGCGAATTATCTAACCGGTTTTTCCGGGCTGGCCTGGGCTTTACTCAGGGCGCTGGAAATAATTGATATCGGGTTTGCGGGCGGCAGTTGCCTCGTCAAGGCGGCGCACCGGAGTTTTGAGCGGCGCGTTCTTGAGGTTGTCGGGGTTTTCTGCGGCTTCGCGGGCGATCATTTCCATGGCTTCCATGAAGCAGTCGAGGGTGCCCTTGCTTTCGGTTTCGGTCGGCTCGAACATCATCGATTCTTCGACGATCATCGGGAAGTAGATGGTCGGCGCATGGAACCCGAAATCGAGCAGGCGCTTGGCAACGTCGAGGGTCTTGACGCCATACTGGGCCAGCGATTTCCCTGAGAGCACGAATTCGTGCTTGCAGAAACGATCGTAAGGCAGATGGTAGGTCTTTTTCAGACGTGCCATCATGTAGTTGGCGTTGAGAACCGCATAGGCAGACGAATTTTTGAGGCCTTCGCTGCCGTTGACCATGATGTAGGCGAAAGCGCGCACCAGCACCAGGAAGTTACCGACCGAACCAAGAACCGGGCCGACCGATTCGCGGCATTTGGTCTGCAGCTTGTATTTCTTGCCGTCGAAAACGACGCGCGGGTTGGGCAGGAAAGCTTCAAGATGCTTCTTGACGCCTACGGGGCCGGCACCGGGGCCGCCGCCGCCGTGCGGGGTCGAGAAGGTCTTGTGCAGGTTCAGATGCACGATGTCGAAGCCCATGTCACCGGGGCGGGTCCAGCCCATGATGGCGTTGAGGTTGGCGCCGTCATAGTAGAGAAGCCCGTCGACCGAGTGAATCAGGCTGGCGAGTTCGCCGATGTTTTCGTCGAACAGCCCGAGGGTGCTCGGGTTGGTGATCATCAGACCGGCAACGTCAGGGCTCAGCTTGGCTTTGAGGTCTTCAATGTCGATGCTGCCGCGGGCGTCAGACTTGATATTGATGACTTCGTAGCCGACCATCGAGCACGACGCCGGGTTGGTGCCGTGGCCGCTGTCAGGAATCATGATCTTGGTCTTGTGATTGCCCTGCTTCTTGTGATAGGCCTTCATGATCAGCAGACCGGTCATTTCGCCGTGGGCGCCGGCTGCGGGCTGCAGCGTCATCGCGTCCATACCGGTGACTTCGGCAAGCTGATCTTCGAGGGTCTTGAGCATTTCGAGCGCGCCCTGAACAGTTTCTTCAGGCTGCTGCGGGTGAATGTGCGCAAAACCGGGCAGGCGCGCCATGTTTTCGTTAACCTTGGGGTTATACTTCATGGTGCACGAACCGAGCGGGTAGAAGCCGATATCGACGCTGTGATTCAGCCGTGACAGGCGGGTGAAGTGCCTGACGACTTCGAGTTCTGACAGTGAGGGCAGCGGCAGTTCCTGGCGCAGAAAGCGTGAGGGAATATGGTCGGCGGGGTCGAGTGCCGGTACATCGAGAGCTGGCAGAGCGTAGCCGCGGCGGCCGTCTTTGTTGAGATCAAAAATCAAGGGTTCAGCCATTGATAAACCCTCCTAACATGTTGCAGTAATTGTCGATTTCGTCTTTGGTGCGTTTTTCGGTAACAGCAATGAGCACGCAGTCTTTGAGGCTGGTGAACCAGTTGTCGAGCGGAATGCCTGCGAAAACGCCTTTTTTGGCCATTTTGCCGAGCACTTTGCGCGCATTCGGAATCTTGACGACCATTTCATGGAAGAAACTGCCGGTGAACGGGAAACTGACGCCGGCGACCTTGGCCAGTTCTCGCTTCATGTAGTGCGCTTTCTGGAAGGACTGGTAAGCGACTTCCTTGATGCCGTCGCGACCGAGCAGGCTCATGTAGATCGTGGCGTTGAGAGCCATCAGCGCCTGGTTCGAACAGATGTTGCTGCTCGCCTTTTCGCGTCTGATGTGCTGTTCGCGGGCCTGCAGAGTGAGAACGAAACCGATTTTGCCGTCGATGTCTTTGGTTCTGCCGACGATGCGGCCGGGCATGCGGCGCAGCAGGGCTTTTTTCGCGGCGATGAAACCGAGGTAGGGGCCGCCGAAGCTCAACGGAATGCCGAGCGGCTGGCCTTCACCGGTGACGATGTCGGCACCGAGTTTGCCAGGTGCTTCGATGAGGCCGAGGGCGATCGGGTTGGCGCTGACGATGCTGAGCGCACCGGCTGCGTGCGCTATTTCCGAAATGCGTTCGATGTCTTCGATGCTGCCGAAGAAGTTCGGATACTGCATTACTACAGCGGCGATCTTGTCGTTCATCAGTTCCTGAACGCGGGCCGGGTCGACGGCACCGTCTTCGAACGGCACGGTGACGATTTCGACGCCGAGAGCACCGTTGAGCGTGTTGATGACGCGGCGGTATTCTGGGTTGAGCGTCTGCAGCACAAGCACTTTGTTGCGGCCGGTCTGGGCGGTGGCCATGTTGATCGCTTCGACGTTGGCGGTGGCGCCTTCATACAGAGAAGCGTTCGACTGGTCCATGCCGGTGAGGCCGCAGATCAGGCTCTGGTATTCGTAGATGCACTGCAGAGTGCCCTGCGAAACTTCGGGCTGATAGGGAGTGTAAGCGGTGAAGAAGTCGCCGCGCAGCAGAATGTGGTCGATTACGGCCGGAATGATGTGGTCATAAGCGCCGCCGCCGAGAAAACAGACGTTTTTTTCGACGGTTTCGTTGGTTTCGGCGAGCCGGGCGACTTTGCGGGCCATTTCTGACTCGCTCATGCCGGCGGGCAGATTCAATTCGCCCTGCAGCCTGAGCTCGGGCGGAATCTCTGCAAAGAGGTCGTCGATGCTTTTAACACCGATGGCCCCCAGCATTTCCTGAAGTTCATCAGGAGTGGTGGGGATATAGGTAGCCATAAAGGAACTCCTGTGCGATTAGTCGCAGATTTTCTTATAGTCGGCTTCTGACAGAAGCTGGTCGAATTCTGAAGGATTTGCCATTTTAACTTTGCAGATCCAGCCGGCGCCCATCGGTTCTTCGTTGACGAGGGCAGGGTTGTTTTCGAGGTTGCCGTTAACGGCAACGACTTCACCGGTTACCGGGGCAAACAGATCAGAAACGGTTTTGACCGATTCGATGGTGCCGAAAACTTTGTCTTTCTGAAGCTTGCTGCCCTTGGCGGGAAGTTCGACGAAAACGACGTCGCCGAGCTGATGTGCAGCGTAATCAGTGATGCCGACGATTACGGTATCGCCTTCGAGTTTTGCCCATTCGTGTTCTTTGGTGAATTTGGTGGTCATAATATCTCCTGTTCAGCCTTAAAATTTATAAAATGGAAATTTTTCGCAGATGGCGTTGACCTTGGCTTTGACAGCGGCAAGGTTGGCTTCGTCTTCGGGTTTCGCGATCGCTTCGTCCATGAGGGCGGCAATCTGTTTCATGACTTCGGGGGTCATGCCGCGGGGGGTGACGGCCGGGGTGCCGACGCGCAGGCCCGAGGTGACGAACGGTGAAGCCGGGTCATTCGGAATCGTGTTCTTGTTGACGGTAATGCCGGCGTGATCGAGCGCCTTTTCGGCGGCCTTGCCGGTGATGTTCTTGTTGCGCACGTCGATGAGCATCAGATGATTGTCGGTGCCACCGGAAACCAGTCTGAAACCGCGTTCTTTGAGAGCAGCGGCCAGAGCCTGTGCGTTTTCGATGACGCGCTTCTGATAGTCTTTGAAACTCGGTTCAAGAGCTTCTTTGAAAGCAACCGCTTTGGCAGCGATAACGTGCATCAACGGGCCACCCTGCAGACCGGGGAAAATCGCCTTATCGAGAGCCTTGGCCCATTTTTCTTTGCAGAGAACCAGACCGCCGCGGGGTCCGCGCAGAGTCTTGTGGGTGGTAGAGGTCACGAAATCGGCGTAGGGAATCGGCGACGGGTGCAGGCCGGCAGCAACCAGACCGGCGATGTGAGCCATGTCGACGCACATTACCGCTTCGACTTCGTCGCACACCTTGCGGATGCGTTCAAAATCGATGACGCGCGGGTAGGCAGAGGCGCCGACCATGATCATTTTCGGTTTGTTGTCTTTGGCGAGGCGGGTGAGCGCTTCGTAATCGAGGGTTTCGGTATCGTCGGTAACGCCGTAGGGAACGACGTTATAGAGCAGGCCGCTGAAGTTGACCGGGCTGCCGTGAGTCAGGTGGCCGCCGTTCTGCAGGTTCATGCCGAGAAAGGTTTCGCCCGGTTTCATGACGACCTGATAAACGGCCATGTTGGCCTGGCTGCCCGAATGGGGCTGCACGTTGGCATGTTCGGCGCCAAAAAGCTTTTTAACGCGGTCGCGGGCCAGATCTTCGGCCTGATCGACAACTTCACAGCCGCCGTAATAGCGCTTTGCCGGGTAACCTTCGGCGTATTTGTTGGTGAGAACCGAGCCGAGGGCTTCTAATACCGCTTCAGAAACGAAGTTCTCTGAGGCGATGAGCTCGATCTGGCTCATCTGGCGCTTTTTCTCGCGGTCGATAATCGCGCTGATTTCGGGGTCGAACTGTTTGAGGGTCTGCATGATTAACTCCTTGCCCTGGTATAAAATGGTGTTTCTATAACGGTTGCGGGGTAATTTTTGCCGCGGATTTCAATGTCGAAGGTCGAGCCGATGGCGCTGAGTGCCGGCGGAACATAGCCGAGGCCGATGTTCTTCTGCAGGGTGGGGGCCATGGTGCCTGAGGAGACTTCGCCGACCTGTTTGCAGTCTTTCATGATCGGGTAACCGTGGCGGGCGGCCGGGCCTTTACCGAGTTCGAAGCCGACGAGGGTCTTGGCGACGCCCTGGTCTTTCTGCTTCTTCATGACTTCGCTGCCGTTGAACGGGCCTTTGGCGAATTTGACGGTCCAGTTCAGGTTGGCTTCGATCGGAGTGGTTTCGTCGTTGATATCGTTGCCGTAAAGCATCAGACGGGCTTCAAGGCGCAGGGTGTCGCGGGCGCCAAGGCCGATCGGCTTGATGCCAAAGTCTTTGCCGGCTTCGAGAAGAGCGTTCCAGAGCTTTTCTGAATGTTCGGCCGGGTAATAGAGTTCGAAACCATCTTCACCGGTGTAACCGGTGCGGCTGATGATGCAGTCGATGCCGGCAACTTTGCCTGAGGTGAACCAGTAGAATTTGATGGGTTTGAGGCGCTGGCGGGTCAGTTTCTGCAGAATTGCTTCGGCATTCGGGCCCTGAATGGCGATCAGGCCGGTTTCTGAAGATTTATCGACGAATTCGACGTTGCCTTCGAGCTGGCTTTTGATCCAGTCGAAGTCTTTTTTCATATTGCTGGCGTTGACGACGAGCAGAAATTTTTCGGGGCTCCAGCGGTAGATCAGCAGGTCATCGACGATGGTGCCGTCGGGGCGGCACATCGGGGTATAAGCGATCTGCCGGTCAGAAAGGGCTTCTGAGTCCTGGCAGCAGATTTTCTGAATGTTCTTCATGGCATCGGGGCCG
>CAZFUG010000182.1:1011-3421 GCA_964522035.1 uncultured bacterium | reverse complement strand
ACCATTCTCGCACCTGATTTTTCATGTACTGCGCACAGTGGGGTCTTGTTCATCATTCTCTCCTTGCTGTAATTACGAAAGCCCGGTAATGTTACCGTTTTCGTCGACGTCGATATGTTGGGCCGAGGGTTCCTTGGGCAGGCCGGGCATGGTCATGATCTCGCCGGCAATGGCGACGACAAAACCGGCCCCGGCGCTCAGGCGCGCCTCACGTATGATAACTTCAAAGTCGCGCGGCCGGCCGAGCAGGTTGACCTGGTCAGACAGCGACTGGGTTTTGGCGATACACACGGGCACTTTTCTGAACCCGAGCTTTTCGAACTGGTCGATGGCGTCTTTCGCCTTTTTCAGAATCGTGACGCCTTTGGCGCCGTAGCAGCAGCGGGCGATGACGTTGATCTTCTCGACGAGCGGCATTTCAATCGGGTAAAGGAAATCGAATTCGTTGGCCTGTGAGGCGATCGTTTTCTCGACCGCTTCAGCCAGTGCAACGCCGCCGGCCGGACCCTGACCGTAGATGTCAGAAACGACAGCGGTCACGCCTTTTTCGCGCACCGCATCGACGACCCAGCTTAGTTCGCGCTCGGTATCGCTGCCGAACTTGTTGACCGCAACCACGCACGGAACGCCGAAATGCCTGACGTTTTCGATATGCTTGACCAGGTTTTCAAAGCCCTTCGCGAGTGCTTCGATATTTTCTGTGTCGAGCTGCGCCTTGGGCACGCCGCCGTGCATCTTGAGCGCTCTTACCGTGGCTACGATAACTGCCGCTGCCGGTTTGAGACCTCCAAAGCGGCACTTGATATCGAAGAATTTTTCGGCGCCAAGTTCAGTGGCGAAGCCGGCTTCGGTGATCACGACATCGGCCAGTTTGAGCGCCAGTTTGGTGGCAACCATGCTGTTACAGCCGTGTGCGATATTGGCGAACGGGCCGCCGTGAACGAAAACCGGGGTTGAATAGCGTGTCTGCACCAGATTCGGCTTCATCGCTTCTTTAAGTACTGCGCACATGGCTCCCTGGGCTTTCAGGTCGCGGGCAAAAACCGGTTTGCCTTCAACGCTGAAGCCAACAATAATGTTGCTGAGGCGCTGTTTAAGATCGTTGAGATCTTCGGCGAGGCAGAGGGCGGCCATTACTTCAGAGGCAGCGGTGATATCGAAGCCGGTTTCGCGCGGAACCCCATGAGCGGGGCCGCCGAGACCGGTTACGATATTGCGCAGCGCCCGGTCATTCATGTCGATGACCCGTTTGAACGGGGTCGACTTCGGGTCGATGCGCAGCTCGTTGCCGTGCTGAATGTGGTTGGCGACCAGTGCGGTCAGCAGGTTGTGTGCCGAAGTGACGGCGTGAATATCGCCGGTGAAATGCAGGTTGATTTCGTCCATCGGCACCAGCTGGCTCTTGCCGCCGCCGGTGGCGCCGCCTTTGACGCCGAAAACCGGGCCCATCGATGGCTCGCGCAGACAGAGCATGGTTTTGCGGCCCATGGCCCTGAAAGTATCGGCCAGTCCGATACAGGTGGTGGTTTTGCCTTCACCGGCCGGGGTCGGGGTCATGGCGGTGACCAGAATCAGTTTGCCGTCGGGGTTACCGGCGACGCGCTTTCGGGTCGAGAAAGCGACTTTGGCCTTATAATGGCCGTAATGTTCAATTTCTTCGGGCAGCAGGCCAAGTTCGACGCCAACGGTTTCGACGGGCCTGGTTTCTTCTTTGATGTTGAGTTTTGTTTCTGACACAGCAGCACCTTTCTCGTTGCGACAGAAATACGCCGGCAGCTTACTCGTTTTTCAGGAAAAATTCCATCATTGCATTGACGCCGGCGCCGGTCTGTTTGACATAACCTTTTTTCTTGAGAATCATTTCGAGCAGGGCGACGGTGCCGAGCAGATCGCGTTCGCCGATGGCGCCGATCGTGGTTATGCGCAGCAGGGTTGCGGCAAACTGTTCCTGGCCGCCGGCAATGAGAATGCCGTATTTATTGCGCATTTCGGCGACAATGTCTTTCGGCGCAATGCCTTCTGGCGCATAAAAGACCGTCAGTACATTCGAAGTCGCTTTTTCTTCGGTAAACAGCTTCAGGCCTAGCGCTTTGAGAGCGGCCCGCAGCCCGCCGGCGAGTTTGGCGTAATGTTTGATGCAGTTGTCGAGGCCGATGCGGTCGATCTTGCGCAGCGCTTCGAGCAGCGAGAACATGACGTTGATGGCCGGGGTCCAGGGGTAGGCCGGAATCGCCTGTTCCTGGTCGCGCTTGTAGAGCTTGAGATCAAAATAGTAGCCGTGGCATTTGACGGTTTCGACCTTTTTCCAGGCTTTGTCTGACAGGGCGACCATGCCAACGCCCGGAGGGGCCAGAAAACCCTTCTGCGAGGCAGAAACAGTGACGTCGACATGCCAGTCGACCATTTTGAA
>CAZFUG010000182.1:0-1001 GCA_964522035.1 uncultured bacterium | reverse complement strand
GCGCCGAGGCCTGAAACGCCGTCGACGATGAGGATTTTTCCCTTGTCTTTGAGGAATTCACCGATCGCCTTGATGTCGTTGCAGATACCGGTCGAAGTTTCGTTGAAAGTTACGGTGATGCCGCTGATTTCGGGGTGTTTTTTCAGGGCTTCGGCTATCTGTTCGACGGTGACGGCTTTGCCGTCGTCACATTTGAGAACGACGGGTTTGAGCCTGAAAGCTTCGCATATCTGGGTGAAACGCACGCCAAAAACGCCGGTCTGAACGGTGAGAACCGTTTCGCCTTCGTTGAAAAGGTTGGCGATTGCGGTTTCCATGCCACCGGTGCCTGAAGAGGTCGTCAGGTAGAGGTGCTGGGTGGTTCCGAAGAATTTCTTGAGCAGATCGACACATTCTCTGTAGGTCGGGGCGAAATCGTTGGTGCGGTGGTGACGCAGCGGCCTGGCACCGGCCAGCAGGATTTCGGAATCAAGATGTACAGGACCCGGGGTCATCAGCATGGTATCGAGCAGTTCCACGGTCAATTCTCCATTCATTTCCTTGTTGTAATTATCTTCAGCTTCTGCAGTCGCATTTAAGTCAGCAGAGCGGTTTTACGGGAATTTCTGCCTTGATTTGAGAGTGTTCGCGAGCAGCATCGCAATCGTCATCGGCCCGACACCACCCGGAACCGGGGTAATGAACGAGGCGCGCTTCGCCGCTTCGGCATACTCGACATCGCCAACCAGGCGATAACCGCGCGGTGACGATGGGGCATCGACAGAGTTGGTGCCGACGTCGATGACAACGGCACCTTCCTTAACCCAGTCACCCTTGACGAATTCGGCTTTGCCGATGCCGGCAACGAGAATGTCGGCCTGGCGGCAGAGCCCGGGCAGGTCGCGGGTGCGCGAGTGGGCAATCGTGACGGTGGCGTTCGCGTTGGTCAGCAGTGCCGCCATCGGCTTGCCGACTATGTTCGAGCGCCCGATCACGAGGGCATTTTTCCCTTCGACGGGGAT
>CAZFUG010000181.1:1942-8919 GCA_964522035.1 uncultured bacterium | reverse complement strand
CGATGTGGTAATGGCTCTTGGCGATCTCGATGCCGCCGCCGGCCTGCTCGAAAAGGTGCGGGAATTCGACGCGCAGTATCCCGACCTCGAGCGTGCCTTTCAGCGGCTGAAAAGGGCCAGCGAGATTCAGCGCCTGACCGGGCTGGTTTCGGTTGCGATGCGCGATCGGCTTTATCTCGAAGCGAAGAGACTTTGCGGCGAAATTCAGAAGATCGACAAAAACAACGCTTTTGCCCGCAATACCATGCAGCAGATCGATGATATTTCAAGTCGTGGCCCGGTGGCAAGGCAGGAAAGCGCCGAAGACAGAATTTTGCTGGCTGTCAGAAAATTTGAAACCGAGCTGCGCAAGGCTGAGCAGGAACAGGATATTCTGCAGGTCAGAGCGATTTTAAAAGAACTGTTGCTGTTGCGGAGTGACAACCCCGCATGGGTTGAACGCCTGGCGGCAGTGGAGAACGAGATTGCTGTTTCTGCTTTAAACGCCGATGAAAATTTCAAGCAGGCCACCAGACTCTTCAATGAAGAACGTTTTGCCGAGCTGGGGCTTTTTCTCAACCGTAATCCCGGCCTGATGAATTCAATCGATACCATGGTGCAGATATGGGAAATGCGCCTGATGGCCAATTACCATTCCGGCAGATTTCCCGCGGCGCAGCTGAAGGAATCGGCTGAGGCTATCATTGGTCGTGTCGGTCAGAGCTTTTTTGCCAGCTTCGTTCTTATGAAGCTCGAGCTTGCCGACAACCGTATTGCCGAAGCAAGAGTGCATTACCAGAATGCGGTCAAGATAAACCCGAAATACCCTGGTTTACGTTGGCCTGGATGGCTGCTCTGGGCGCATGGCGACGGGCGCTGGGCGGTCGTTCTGGCACTGATTGTAATACTGATAGTTCTGATTCAACTGCTGCGTCCGGCAATGGCGCTTTATGAGTCTACTTACTGGCTGAGAGTCGGTCTGCTGGCGAAGGTTTTTCCGTCGCTGGCTCTGCGCTCTCTGGAAAACTGCTTCGGCATCTACCGTGATGGCGGCGACCGGGTTAAGCTTTTTCGCCTGCTGGTAAGGTGCTGCAATGCTACCGGCGATAAAAAGAAGGCGATGATGTATGCAGGCAACCTGCACGAACTTGTGCCAGGCGATCCGCTGGTCAGAGCCATGGGCTTTGCCGCGTCGCCGACCGCAGATGAAAAAAGCCAGGCCACCGCTTCTGACGCCGGGCATGCCGGCCCGCACACTCCAGATGTTTCGCACGGAAAGCTTTTAAAAACCCGTTCTGAACAACCAGAAACGGCGCATCGACCTGCGGCCGGGCCGGCAGGCGCAATTTCGCTCGGCGCGATCAAAAGTCGGCGCAGGAGCGAAGAGCCTGCAGTCGTTGCTGATGAAAATTCAGATACCGGGGTTCTGCCGGCAGAAGAATCTGCTGTTTATGACGAAGCCGGTTTTGCTGAGAATCAGCCGCAATATGCCGGCTCTGACAATTACGATCAGCCTGAGACGGGCTATGATGGTGTGGCTCCTGAAGCGGGCAACCAGGAACAGTGGCCGGAAAATGCCTACGATCAGAACGGCTACGAAAACGGTCAGTATCAGCAGCCGTCGTATCAGGAAGACGCCCAGCCGGCTTTGCAAAACGGTGAAGATGGCTATGCCGCGCCAGCACCTGGCGATGAGCAGCAGGGCTATGATTCTTATGCAGAAGCTCCGGCCGGCGATGAATGGGCGCAGGGTGATGGCTATGCATCGCAGTTGCCTGCTGAAGAAGCCGGAGACATGTCAGGCGGTTTTTCTGAACCGCAGGCTTACAGTGGCGAATACGCACAGCCTGAACAGTATGGAACAGGTTCTGAATCATCGGAAGCCTGCGATGGCTCTGAAAGCGTAAGCTCAGATCTTCAGGGTGATGCTGCAGTTCCGGCTGAAGACGCACCTTCAGTCGCTGCCGCAGATCAGACTCACTATGCAGACCAGACTAATTCCGAAGACCAGCCTGTTTACGAAGATACAGCCGACTACAAAGATGAGCCTGAAGCTGCGTCAGAAAGCCTTTTTAACGATCTGTTCGTCAACCCGTCAGCGCCGCGTCGCGCCGTTGAGTCTGCAGAATCGGGTGCTTCAGGCGACAATGACGAAGACTGGTCGCTGTCGTCTGCTGATGAAGCCTCTGGCTCTGAAAATCTGCCGGAAGCCGCCTCTTTGAGTTCTGAAGACAATGAACCGCATCTCGATGCGGATGATTCTGCAGCCACAGCTACGCCGTCAGAAGAATTGCAGCCAATTGCCTATACCGAAGAATATTCGCATGAGGATTTCCCGCAAGATGCCGCCGATGATCAGATTGTTGCAGGCGCCGATGTCGCTGCCGCTGCCGATGAAGAATCAGGCTCAGATGCCGAACTTCAGCCGATAGCCTACACGGAAGAGTATTCGCGCACCGAGTTCGCTGAAACTTCCGAACCAGTTTCGCCGGCCGGTAAAAACAAGCTGGATTACGACGAGTTCGAGCCGGTGATACCCAAATATTGCTGCAACAAAGATTTGCCGGCCAACGAAATCACAATATCACCCGACGAAGTGTCACTCGACGAAGTAAAAGAACTTCTTGTCGATAAACCAGCAGAGACTGCAGTTATCGATCTCGATGTCGAGCCGGTTGCGCCTGTTCCCGCAGTCGAAGATGAAATTCTTGCGGCAGACGAATCTGCACCGGTTTTCAATATCGAAGACAGCATCAGAGAAACCCGCAGCAGCCTTTTCGCCGAACTCGACGCCATGACTCCGCCCGCCGAACCCTCGCAGAAATGGCGCGAAGCCCTGCGCCAGCCCACTGACTCAGGCGATCTCTTCAAAGATCTGTAGGGCAGGTTGTCTGTAATCGGTGGCTGCACAACTGCATTAAAATCCCGGGTCAGGTTCTGGGCCTGCAATTAAGCTGTTGCTGGCGATCTCTGTCTACCGGATAAACATGAATTGGCACTTATCTGCTTTACCCTTCCTTAGTCCTTTACATGCGGATATGGAAAGGGGTAAAATCAGACCTGAAAATATCATTGATTTGGGAATGGTTAAATATGGGACGTCGCAGAGTGGCCAGAATGGTGGCGTCAGGCGAGTATCAGATGACAAAGCACGCCTACGACCAGATGATTGCCCGCGATATCTTTATCAAACAGGTCGAAGATGCGGTTATCAATGGTCGGGTGGTGCAGAAATGGCCGGAACGTGACGGCGAGAAGCTTGCCATTATTGGTGAGCGCTTCAATGGCGATTTTATCAAGATTGTTATTAAGGATTGCGAGATTCCGAAAGTGATCACGGTCTGTTACCCTTATGAAGATATCGATTAGAGTGAGAATAGTGGGTCTGTTTCTGGCGCTGTTTCTGTTGCCGGCCCTGGCTGGCGCAATTGAACTGTCGGAGATTGAAACGCGTCTGATGAACGATATTTCGCGCTATATCGATGTCAAACCCGAGGGGCAGGCGCTGAAATTTTTTGAGCACGCCATGCGCAGCAACAGTGTTGCGCTGCGTGGGCTGGCGGCGATTATCATGACCAGGCATTACGGGCAGCGTTTTCAGGGGCTGCTGCTGCGCAGTTTTACGCTGAATCCTGAAAAAGAAAGTTTTGCCCAGGAAAAGAAAGTGCTCGTCAGGGTCGAAAATACCTCCAGGCTTCTAAAAAGCTTCGCGGGCTTGCTGCAAAAACTCGATGATGAGAGGGTGCAGCAACTTTTTCTCTTTTTTCATTTCCGCCATAAAAACGTCTGGATGCTCGGGAAAACCGGTGAGGAGCTGTCGATGGCTTCTTTCTACCGCATCAGCGTTTTCAGCCGCTTTTTTGGTGAAAAGACCGATGTGATGAAGCTTGCCGCTCTGGCGGATCTTAAAAAATAAAAAACGCAATCCGGGTCTGCCCGGAATATATGCAAAACCGTCTATTGCTTCTGCTCGCTTTTTTGCTGCTGACTGTCACCGCACTGCAGGCCCAGATTCCGGTCATGAATCTGAAACGGCCGGCTGAGCAGCCGATCAGTCTTGCCAGTCTCGACGCCAAAGTCAGGATTTTCGGGCATCTGGCCGAAACTACCATGACGATGCGTTTCTTCAACCCGAATTCCCGGGTGCTCGAAGGGGAACTTGAATTTCCTCTACCAGAGGGCGCAGTCGTTTCGGGCTATGCGCTCGATATTGACGGCGAACTTGTCGAAGGCGTCGCCATAGAAAAGCAGAAAGCCCGTGAAGTTCTCGAAACCGAGATTCGCCGCGGCGTCGACCCTGGTATTGTCGAAAAGGTCAAGGGCAACAACTTCAAAACCCGCGTTTACCCACTCAATCCAAGCAGTTCACGCACCGTTCAGGTCGTGTATATTACTGAACTGGCAGTAAATGACGGCGAAGCGCTTTATCGCGTTCCCCTGCAGCTGAGCGAGAAAACCGAAAATTTCAACCTCAGGGTTGAAGTGCTCAGTGCTGATCAGAAACCGAAAATAGAAATCGTCGGCAGAGAAACCGCTGATTTCAGTCAGATGAAGTCGGGCTGGTTCACCGAAGTTGCCATGCAGCGCCAGAAAATCGATTCTGAGGTCAGGGTTACCATTCCGGTTCCTGAGCCGGGTGCTGTTTTTGTTGAAGAAGCCAGCGACGGCAATTTCTACTTCAGCATTCAGGGCCTTGCTGCCGACCCCGAAAAGAGGCGCCCGTTCAAGCCGGCCGAAAAAATCATCGTGCTCTATGATGCTTCGGGGTCAGGCTCGAAACGAGATCTGGCGCTCGAAAAGAAATTTATCGAAGCGCTGTTCGATTCTGAACGCGTGGCCGCCGAAGTGCGCGTCGAATTTGTCGAATTCCGCAACCGGCCGGGCAGCAGCCGCTCATGGCAGGTAAAACGCGGCGATGCAGGTGTTCTGATCAAGCATATCGAAGAAATCAAATTCGATGGCGGTACCAATTTTACCGGCATCGGAAAAGACCTTGGCAAACCTGACTGTTATCTGTTGATCACTGACGGGCTGACAACCTTCGGAAAAAGCGAAGTGCCCGACTTTGCTGCGCCTGTTTATGCGATAACTTCAGCTGATGGCGCCGATTACAGTTTTCTGCAGCACGTCTGCCGCCGCAGTGGTGGCAGCCTGCTGAATCTGAAATCTCTCGATCTCGATCGCGCTGTGAAAATGGTCGGCGCCGACTTTTTTGGCGTTACCGGTCTGACCAGCGGCAAGGGCGTCGAAGAGGTTTACCCTGCCGGCAGAGTCGCTGTCAGACCTAGATATATGTTCGCCGGTCTGCTGAGTGGTGACGAAGCTAAAATTACCCTCAGTTTCGGCACCAGTTCGCAGGGGCTTTTCGAACGCAGTTACGACGTCAGTCGCAGTAAGGCTGTTAAAGGCGACTTTCTGCGCAAATTCTGGGCAGGTCGCAAAGTTGACGAACTGCTCGCTGAAAAAGAAAAGAACCGGCTCGACATTGTTACGCTCAGCAAAAAGCACGGCGTCGTTAATGAATTCACCTCGATGATCGTGCTTGAGCGCATCGACCAGTATATCGAACACAAAATCGTGCCTCCGGCTTCAAAACCGGCATGGCGTGAACAGTATTTTGCCGCTGTCGAGAAGGCAGAGGCAGAGGTCGCTCAGACCCGGGAGCAGAAGCTCAACAGCATCATTCCGGAATGGGAAGAACGCCTGCGCTGGTGGGAAACCGACTTCTCAAAAGCTCAGATTCCTTCAGGAAAAGATAAAAAATCAGAGGGCGGCTCATGGTATGGCGGCCTGTTTGGTTCTGCCGACCGTGAGTTGTCAGCACCCGCACCTATGGAATCCGGGGCTGCAATGGATTCAGACGATGCCATGCCGCAGAGCGCTCCCGAGGCGATGCGTGACGAAATGGGCGGCGCTTCTGAAGAAAGCAAATCTGCCGATGGTTCGCTCTCCCGCGCTGCCAACTTTGCACCGCCGCCAGCACCTGGTCAGAGTGTGGCTGCCAAGGCAGATGCCTCGACTCCGACCGGTGCGCGGCCGGTTAACCCAGGCGTGGCGATCAAGGCCTGGCAGCCTGATGCACGTTATGCAAAAGCCATCAAAGAAGCTCTCGATCCGTATGCTGAATACCTTAAGCAGAAGGCTGAATACGGCAATGCCCCCTCGTATTTTCTCGACTGCGCCGATGTTTTTATCGCTCTCGAAAAGAAAGATCTGGCGCTGCAGGTGCTCTCGAATATCGCCGAACTAGAGCTGGAAAATCCTGCTCTGATGCGAATTCTGGCACATCGCCTCGCCCAGCTCGAAGAACTGGCGATCAGCGCCATGATCTTTGAAGAAGTGCTCGAAATGCGCCGCGAAGAACCGCAGTCTTACCGTGACCTGGCACTGGTTCTGGGCCGCCTGGGCAAATATCAGCGTGCCGTCGAACTGCTGTATGACGTTGTGCTGAAAAAGTGGGATGGCCGTTTCCCCGGTATCGAGGTAATCGCCCTTGAAGAGCTCAATAACCTCGTTGTCAAGGCGAAAAAGGCCGGTATCGAAGATTTTAAGGTTGATTCACGCCTGCTCAAGCCGATTGACGTCGACCTGCGCATCGTCATGACCTGGGATGCCGACGCCACCGACATGGACCTCTGGGTCGTCGAGCCGTCGGGTGAAAAAGCCTATTACGGTTACCCGCGCACCGCTATCGGCGGCCTCGTTTCGCGCGACCTGACCCAGGGCTATGGCCCCGAAGAATATATGCTGCGCAAGGCAAAAACCGGCATGTATGAAATTCAGACGAATTTCTACGGCAGCAGTTCTCAGAAAGTGGCCGGCGCCGTTACCCTGCAGGTCGATATCTTCACCAACTACGGTCGCGATGACGAAAAGCGGCGCTCAGTGACCCTGCGTCTGACCGACCGCAAAGAAACCTTCAAGGTCGCTGACATCGAGTTCTGACGTCCTGCATTTTCTGATTGCCTGACCGGTGCGCGCTCACCCCGAGCCGCACC
>CAZFUG010000181.1:0-1932 GCA_964522035.1 uncultured bacterium | reverse complement strand
CTGCGCCTGACCGACCGCAAAGAAACCTTCAAGGTCGCCGACATCGAGTTCTGACGCCCCGTATTTCTGACTGCCAGACCGGCGCGCTCGCTCAAGAGTTGCGCCGGTTTTTTATTTCTGGCAGCCTGTTCGGTTTACACGTCATTCAAGGCGAAGAAGCGAAATTCATGCTTCGTTGTTTGCCGCCGGTTGCTTATTGAATACTGCAAGTCTGATAAAACGGGCCAGCTAACCGGGTTCAAACTTGTTTGCATATTCATCAATAATACTTTGTAGGAGTCGAATTATAGATGCTATAATTTAATTGCCGTCAGAGCGGCCTTCGTCTACGGAGGAGGGGGCACGGGAACGGGCGTCATGTATGGTCGAATTTCGGCCATTGGGCGGACGATACCGTAGCCAGGTCTAAATGACCAGCGCTTTGGCGGCACTTTTATTTTCTGCAGCCCCCCCGTTGCGACGACTTGCCGATGGTTGCCATAATCGCCGGTTTCAGGTAGAATCACGCCATATTTTAAACAACGAAACGAGGGCTTATGGCTGACAAATATATTTTCACCATGCTTGGTCTCAACAAGTTCTACGGCACCAGACAGGTTCTGAAAGACATCAATCTCTGCTTTTTTCCGGGTGCCAAGATCGGTATCGTCGGTGCCAACGGCGCCGGTAAAAGTACCGTGCTGCGCATCATGGCCGGCATCGACAAAGAATTCCGCGGCCAGGCTGAATTGACCAAGGGCTACAAGGTTGGTTTCGTGCCGCAGGAACCGAAGCTCGAAGAGGGCAAAACCGTGCGTCAGAACATCGAAGCCGCTTTTGCCGAAACCCTGGCGATGATCAAGGAATACGAAGACATTTCGGCAGCGATGGGTGAAATGGACCCCGACGCCATGGACAAAGCCATGGAAAAAATGGCGCAGCTGCAGGACAAGATCGACGCCGCCGGCGGCTGGGAAATCGATACGCGCCTGAACGTGGCTGCCAATGCCCTGGTTCTGCCGCCAGACGACATGATCGTCGACAACCTCTCTGGCGGGGAAAAGCGCCGCGTTGCTCTCTGCCGCGCGCTGCTCGAAGCGCCAGACCTGCTGCTGCTCGACGAACCGACGAACCATCTCGATGCTCAGACGGTCGCCTGGCTCGAAAATTATCTCAAAGACTACCCGGGCACCGTTATCATCTCGACCCATGACCGCTATTTCCTCGATAACATCACCAAATGGATTCTTGAACTCGAAGACGGTCACGGAATTCCGTTCGAAGGCAACTACAGCTCCTGGCTGGCCCAGAAACTACAGATTCTTGCAGCTTCTGAAAAGAAGGAATCGGCCCGCCGCCGCTCACTCGAACGTGAATTGAAGTGGATTCGCATGAACACCGGCGATCGTCACGAACTGCAGCGCGAGCGTCTGGCGCATTTTGAAGACCTGGTTGCCCGAGAGAAGAGCGCCGACCGCGGTGACGAAACTGTCATTCAAATCGCTCCGGCCGAGCATCTCGGTGATCTGGTCGTTGAATTCAAGGGTGTTGGCAAAGCCTACGACGGCAATAAACTGATGGAAAACGTCAGTTTCTCGCTGCCGAAGGGCGCGGTTGTCGGCATCATCGGCCCCAACGGTGCCGGTAAGACCACGATGTTCCGCATGATCGGCGGTGTCGAAAAGCCTGACAGCGGGGAAGTCGTCGTCGGCCCGACGGTCAAAGCCGCCTGGGTCGATCAGCACCGCGAAATTCTCAGCGGTGACAAGACCGTATTCGACGAAATCAGCGATGGTCTCGACGACGTGCAGTTCGGAAAAATGAAGATTCCGTCACGTGCCTACTGCGGCCGTTTCGGTTTCAAGGGCTCGGATAAGCAGAAAAAAGTCGGCGAACTTTCGGGTGGTGAACGTAACCGCGTGCACCTTGCCAAGATCGTTAAATCAGGCGGCA
>CAZFUG010000180.1:0-8922 GCA_964522035.1 uncultured bacterium | reverse complement strand
CGGCTGCCGGGCCAGAAACGGATCGGTCAGAGCCAGCCGGTCGACGATGATCGGCTTAACTCCAGCCCAGAAACCGAGCATACCGTTAAAATCATTTTCAAGATACCCCACCCCATTTTCAGCGATCTGTCTGCCGATCTGACTCCATTCAAAATCAGGAAAAACCTCGCCGGGGGCACTGTGCAGATAGGCATAAAGAGAGCAGACATCGAAATAATAGCCTCTCTCGTCGGCAATACCGTTGTTGACCGAAAAATCCTGAAAACCAAGCCAGGTATTAACCGGAGTATGCGGAAAAACCAGCAGATAAGCCAGCAGAATGACCGGTATAACACGGGCCAGCGAAGCTCTGGCGGCAAAGAATCTTTCAATCACCCCAGACTCCACAAGAAGTATAAGGGCCACCAGAAAAGGTACCGAGAAAAACCGGCCACGCATGAAGTCGCCACCAGCCCATAGAACGTAGAGCAGATATACCCCGGTTGACGTCGCAGCAGCACGCATGAAAGATTTTTCATCACAGAGCGCCACAACTAGACCACTGGCAAGAACCAGCATGGTCAGAGGGTCGCCGACAAAGGTTTCCCAGAAATAATAAAACCCCTGACGCAGCAGCGGCCAGCGGGAAATACCGGTTGAAAGTTTTGCATACGCCGTATTCGGAAACAGCGCCCCGTAGTAAACCAGCGAAAACATCGACCAGGCAAGCAGTGGCCCGAAAAGCAGCAGCAGACTGCCGGCCGCCGCCCGGCCTTTTCCGCGAAACTGCCTTATCAGAACCAGTGCCGGCAGTAAGGCGAGCAGAATCAGATCGTGGCGGCAGACAGGCAGTAAAGAGAAGGCCCAGAGACTGCGCCTGAAAAGGGTTTCGGCCTGAGGTGCGGCGGGGTCGGCATGCATGGCTTCGAGGCCATAGATAAAGGACAGAGTGGTGAGCAGATAGGCAAGAATGTTTTCGAGGCCAGAGGTGGTAAAGTCAAAAAAGGCGTTAGAACCGGCTGCCAGGCAGAGAAGAATCGCGCAGTTGCGGCTGTCGCCAAAATACCTGCGGATTCGCAGGCCGAGAATCAGAAACAATACCAGAGATAAAAAAAAGAAGTTGAAAAAGTGATCTGACGAAACCGCCCTCGGAACAGCAAGCAGCCAGTACCACAGAGGGCTGGTGTAGGCCTGCACTCTTTCGTGCGGGTTCCAGTTCGGGCCATTGCCGGCGTATAACTGCTCGATCGACCTGAAAATTATGTATGCGTCATCGCAGACCCAGGCATTTTTTATGAATATAAGCAGCAGCAATCCGGCAATTATGCCACAGATGAGCTTCCATCTGCGCTGTTCAATCATCTCAACCATGAAAACCTCACATTAAGACCTTGTTTGCGAAATTCTAACATATTCCGGCTGATAAAAATGCAGCAAAAATCAAAACCTGTTTACGACTGGCGCCAATTCTGCTATGTTTTCTGGGTCTGAAGATGACGCACGAGGTGACTTATCAGCCGTTCATTCGAAAAGATTCTCATCAGGCCGCAGACCAGCATACTCGATACCCTTCGGGTTATCGACGATACCGCCTTCGAAATTGCCCTGGTGGTCGATGAACAGCTGCAACTGATCGGTACGGTAACCGATGGCGATATCCGCCGCGGCATAATTCGCGGTGCCGATCTAACCAGCCCGATCGAAAATCTGATGAACCGCCGCCCGATCACCGCGGCGCAGAACACCCCCGATGATGAACTGCTGTTTCTGATGACCAACCGTTCGATCAAGCACCTGCCGGTAGTTGACCGCCAGATGCACGTTGTCAGACTGGTGCAGCTCAAAGATCTTATTTCACGCAAACCGCGGCCAAACATGGCGGTGATCATGGCTGGCGGACTTGGTTCGCGACTCGGTGAAATAACCCGCGAAACCCCCAAGCCTCTGTTGCCGGTAGGTGGCAGACCGATTCTGGCAATTATCATCGAGCAACTGCGCCGGCACGGCATTGAAAACATCTTTGTTTCGATCAACTACAAGGCCGAAAAAATCCGGGGGTATTTTGCCGAGCACCCGGTTGCGGGCGTAAATCTGAATTTTATCGAAGAAGAAAAATTTCTCGGCACCGCAGGCTCGCTGTCGCTGCTGCCTGAACGCCCGACCGAACCATTCATTCTCATGAACGGCGATATTCTCTCGCCGATCAATTTCGGCAGCCTGCTCGAATTTCACCAGACCGGCGCCAAGCCTCTGACGGTCTGCACCCGCGAATTCAGTTTTCAGATTCCCTACGGCGTATTGCAGATGCGTGGTGATGAACTGATAGATATTGAAGAGAAACCATCACACAGCATTTTTATCAATGCCGGCGTTTATGTGATCGAACCAACAATGCTCGAGCACATCAGGTCGGGCGAAAAACTGGATATGCCAGATCTCATCAAACTGGCGATCGGGCAGCTTGGCGGTGTCAGCTGTTACCCTGTCTCTGAATTCTGGCTCGATATAGGTAATCCGCACGATTATTCGAAAGCGCGCGACAGCTTTGCCTCTCTGGCAGGTCAATATGAATACTGATTTTTTCAAAGACAGAATGGTTGCCGTGACCGGTGCGGCCGGCTTTATAGGCAGCCATCTGACCGAAGCACTGCTGGCTGCCGGTGCCAGAGTCAAAGCCCTTACCAGATACAACTCAAAATCAGACACGGGCTGGCTGGCAAAAACAGCGGCACACCCTGCCCTGACCATTGTTGCCGGCGATATTCGTGACCCGTTTATGGTTGACCGTCTTGTCGAAGACTGCGACACGGTGTTTCACCTGGCGGCTCTGATCGGCATACCATTCTCTTATACGGCGCCGCAGAGCTACGTCGAAACCAATATCAACGGCACCCTCAACATTCTTGAAGCGGCAAGACGTCAAAGAACCAGACTTACAGTGCTCACCTCGACCAGCGAAGTTTATGGCACCGCACTGCGTGTGCCGATTGACGAAGAGCACCCGCTGCAGGCGCAATCACCCTACTCTGCCAGCAAAATTTCGGCTGACATGCTCGGAAACTCATACAACTGCGCCTTCGGTCTGCCGGTGACCATCGTCAGGCCCTTCAATACCTTTGGCCCTCGTCAGTCGCTGCGGGCGGTCATACCGACGATCATCGCCCAGGCTCTGCAGAGTCGCTGTGTCAAACTCGGCGATACGCGACCGGTGAGAGATTTCAATTTTGTCACTGACACAGCCGCGGGGTTTCTGGCTGCAGCGCAGCACGCTCCCGGGCGGGCCGAAGTTTATAATCTGGCGACCGGCAGTGCCAGAACGATCGGCGAAACTGCTGAACTGATAGCAGAACTGGTCGGCAGCAGCATTGAAATCGTGCATGACGCCAGTCGTGACCGGCCGGCCGATTCAGAGGTAATGCGCCTGCTCGGCAACTCTGAAAAGGCCCGCCGTGAACTTGGCTGGCAGCCTGCCGTCGACTTCAGAACCGGCCTGCAGAAAACCATCGACTGGGTGCGCGAAAATCTGCAGGCATATTCTGACGCCGCCAGCTTCAAGAGTTGAAAATGCCCAGTAATTTTCTGAATCATTTTAAAAACCGGCCGATCGTCATTGCCGAAGCCGGCGTCAATCATAACGGCAGTGTCGAACTGGCACGCCGCCTCGTCGATGCGGCAGCCGAAGCCGGGGCCGATATCGTCAAGTTTCAGACGTTCAAGGCCTTTGAATGCACCGGACAGTATGCTGCAACTGCACCATATCAGCAGAAAGTGGCGGCAACCGACCAGTATCAGCTGCTGAAAAGTCTTGAACTAGATTTTGCCGATTTTGGCGATCTGAAAGATTATGCCGAAAGCCGCGACCTGATGTTTCTTTCGACGCCAGACGGTCAGCTGAGCCTGAACCTGCTCTGCGGCATCGGTTCGGCAGCGATAAAAATCGGGTCTGGTGAATTGACCAACCTGCCATTTCTTGCGGCTATCGGCTGCAAGAAGGTGCCGGTAATTCTTTCGACCGGCATGGGCACGCTTGGCGAAGTGCAGAAGGCAATCACCAGCCTGCACGACACCGGTGCCCCCGAAATCATTCTGCTGCACTGCACGACTGAATACCCGGCGCCGGCCGATGAAACCAATCTCAGGGCCATCGTCACAATGCGTCAGGCATTCGACCTGCCGGTTGGTTTTTCTGACCACACAGAGGGCAGCGAAGCTGCCGTTGCAGCAACGGCCCTTGGGGCGGTAATCATCGAAAAGCACCTGACCCTGGACCGCGGCATGCCCGGGCCAGACCACGCGGCCTCGATGCAGCCAGATGAGTTTGCCGCGATGGTCAGAGCGGTCAGGCGCACTGCAACGATGCTTGGCGACGGGATAAAACAGCCAACCCGCAGTGAAAAACAGAATTTGCCGCTTGTCAGACGCGGACTGGTAGCTGCCAGCGATTTGCGGGCTGGTGATATCATCAATGGCCGCAATGTTGCCATAAAGCGGCCGGCAGCCGGTATTCACCCCGAACTGCTGCCGCAGGCAATGAACCGCCGGCTGCTCAAAGACATTGCCGCCGACGAACCCCTGACATGGCAACACCTTGGCGAGGTCGTCGACCTTGCACCTTGAGTTTATAACGCAAAAAGAACGCTGGCAGCAGGTTTTGGCACAACTGCCTGAATTCAGCGGCAAGATCTATTACAGCTACGCCTGCCATGCCATAACTGCAGCAAACGGCGACGGTCAGCCGGCAGCACTTTTTCTTGCCGACGAAAACACCGGCCGGGCATTTTACCCGTTTCTGATGAAGCGGGTGCCAGAAGCGGTTGGCGGCAATGGCGAAATCGATCTCGAAACCGCCTATGGTTACGGTGGCCCGGTGTTTTTCAACCTTGACGCAGAGCTGACAGGCGAATTCAATCGACTGATGAACGACTGGGCCGCAGAAAACCGTGTCATCGCTGAATTTATCAGATTCAACCCGTTCACCTCTTTTCATGCCACCTCAGATCCGGCATGCAAGGTCAGTCATAACCGCATTACCGTCAGTATCGATCTTACCCAGGGGCCGGAAGCCGTTTTAAACGACTGCTCACCCGCCCGTCTGCGCAACTGGAAAAAGGCCAACCGCCTCGGGCTGAACTTTCGCCGCCTGGCTGACCCGGCAGAGTTTGCGCCTCTCTACGACCAGACGATGCAACGCCTTAAGGCCAGAGCCTATTATCATTTTTCGCGGCAGTATTTCGCCGCACTCGCAGAGTTGCCTCAAGAAAGCTGTTTTTATGCCGGCGCCTTCACTGCAGACGGCCGCCTGGCCGCCGCTGCCATATATCTTCTTGACCAGACCAGCGCTCATTACCACCTTGGCGCCTCAGACCCGCAACTGATGTATACCCAGGCGAACGCTTTTCTGATGCTGGAATTTGCCCGCAAGCTATGCGGCTCAGGTCGACAAATGCTGCATCTGGGGGGCGGGCTTTCGCTTGCCGATGATGATAGTTTATTTCGCTTTAAAGCCGGTTTTTCAGCGCAGCGCCACAACTTTTTTATCGGCCGGCGGATTCACGACCCGCAGAAATACGCCCTCTTCTCTGAAAACTGGCAGAAGCTTACCGGCCTGACCCCGCAGATTCTTCTGCATTATCACTACGGAGCCAACGATGAAAACCTTTGACAAGCAATGGAACGAAGTGCACGAAACGAGAAGCTGGGGCAGATACCCCGCTGAAGAACTCGTCAGATTCATGGCAAGAAATTTTCCAGCGGCGCAGCGATCAAAAACCCGGGTTCTCGATCTTGGCTGCGGCACAGGTGCCAACACCTGGTATCTCTGTCGCGAAGGTTTCAAAACCTTTGCCTTTGACGGGGCCTTCGCCGCTCTGCCCAGAGCCCGTGAGCTGTGCCGCAGCGAAGTTTCACAGCCGAATCTGCTGCAGGCCGATGCCGGGCAGCTGCCGTTTGCAGACGCCAGTTTCGACGCCGTTGTCGAAATCGGCGCTCTCGCGTCAAACAGCTCTGCCGGAGTCGACAAAATTCTGTCTGAAATCAGCAGAACCTTGAAACCCGGCGGCCGTTTTTTTGCTTCGGTGCTGTTTACCCGTGCCACAACCGGTTTTGGCACCGGCGAAAAAATCGACGCCCACAGCTGGCGCAATGTGGCTGGTGGCCCGGTTGCCGGCCTCGGCACCATTCATTTCTTCGACCGGGCAGAAATTAAAAAGCTGTGGCAGCGACACGGCTTCGCGAACCTCGAAATAGACCGCATGGAAAGAACCGACAGAAATGGCTCTTTCAAAGTAAGCTTCTATATTGTCGCTGCCACCAGAAATTGATCACAACTCCATAAAGGAAACGCAACAATGTCGGATCAGCAGTTTTTTATACCACCGCAGACACAAAAACCATTGAGCGTCGTGCTGATCGAGCCTGATATTCCGCAGAATACCGGCAACATTGCCAGACTCTGTGCCGCAACCGGCGCGGAACTGGTTCTGGTCAGACCGCTAGGTTTCAGGCTCACCGATGCAGCCTTGCAAAGAGCCGGCATGGATTACTGGAAATCTCTCAATCCGACCATTCTGAACGATCTCGATGAATTCTTTGAATGGGCACACAATAAACGGATTTTCTACCTGTCGGCGCACGGCCAGCAGAACTACGCGGCAGTCGCCTATCAGCCCGGCGACGTTCTCGTTTTTGGATCAGAATCAACCGGACTGCCGACAAGAGTTTTTGAACACGCGAAGGCAACCAAAAGTCTGATAACCCTGCCGATGCTGCAGAACACCCGCTGCATCAATGTTTCATCGGCGGCGGCCGCTTCGGTGTATGAGGCGTTGAGGCAGATTTATGACTGGTCGTCGCTGTCTGAGCCAGAAAAACCCTGAGGGCCCGGGCCGACCGGTTCTTCACCCGTTCCGCCGCCGGCAAATTCTTCGGCAGCCATGGCTTCGATCTCGTCATCCATATTTTCGCCCATTTCCCGGGCCATTTTTTTTGCCCAGGTCGCGAAGGTACGCGGGTCATTTTCGTCGATTCCCGACATTTTTGTCGGGTCGGCAAGTGACTCCATCATCTGTTCTTCGCTGCGAACCATTTTAACCCGAGAAACCAGCCGCGAGGTTTTCTGAGAACCGCAGTGCTGGCAGGCGTGAGTTTCATCACGACTGCTGATCGGGCACAGAACCGTGAACTTTTTCCGACAGTCAGCGCAACAAAATTCATAAAGAGGCATACCAGTCTCCCTAAATATATTCACATACAGGTCGATTATATGTTAATCTTAGGTTTGCAATCAAGATGCCTGCAACAATCAAACCAGCCTGAGGAAACCTGATGAGCCGGTCGCCCTACGAACTTATCAACAGCACAGATGATGCACTCTGGCGTGAGGGGCTTAACGCGCTTCTGATTGAACATTCAGCCGATGCCGCCCGCGCCATAATCAGCCTTCTCAGCGACAAAGCATGGCACAAACGCGAGGCTGCCGCCAAAACCCTGCGAGAATGGGGCGAAGAAATCTGCGGTATCCTTGAAGCCTCTCTTTCAGAGGCAAATACCGACCAGTTTTACTGGATTCTCAATATTCTCGGCCATATCGGCAGCGACAAATCGCTGGCCTGTATCAGGCACGTTCTCACCAGCAAAGACTCTGAGCTGCGCGGCTATGCGGTGCGTGCAATTGCGGCCCAGAAAAAGATCGAGAATGCCAGAGCTCTTTATCAGATGCTCAACGATCCGAACTGGGCGGTTCGCAAGCTTTGCTTCGAGCAGCTGCTCGGCTTTGGCAGCATCATTCTCGACGACCTGCGCAAAATCATTTCAACCCCGGCAAAGATTCCAAACAACAGTGTCATTGCGCTGTTCGTCAAAATCGGCCAGGATACAGTCATACCAGAGCTGCAGAAGTTTTATGACGAGGGCGGTTTTCCGCTGCGCTACGCCATTGTATCAGCGCTCGGCGAACTGGGAACAGTGCTGGCGATAGATTTTCTCATTCATCGACTCGCTGACCCTTCCTGGGCAATCAGGCGACTCACGGCCGAGCAGCTGCAGAGACTGGGGCCAAAGGTTTTTGACCGGCTGACTGCAACTTTCAGCAAAGCCGATTCGCTGATCAGATATGAAATTGTGCGCATTCTCGTGAACCTGCTCGGCGAAAAGTCGATGCCGCTGATTCAACGCCTTCTTTCTGCCAACGATCAGGAACACCGCATGCTTGCCATCGAAAACCTCGCGCGCCTGAAAAGCGACGAGGCAACCATGACTCTGATCGGATGCCTTTCAGACCATGACCGCATCGTATCTGACTACGCCTCTGACTGCCTGGCCGTCAAACCCAACCTGAACCTTGAACTGCTGCTGCGCAATCTCGGCACCGAAGATGAAAATCTGCGCTTTCAGATAATCAAAATCATCGGCTCAATTGGCGGGCTGGCGCTTAACCCAATCATCAGAATTCTTGAAACGGGCAACAAACAGGAACGCCTCTTTCTGCTCGGCGTACTTCAGAAGATTTCGCCTGATCAGAATCTTATAGATGTACTTATCAAGCTGCTCGGCGACTGCAACTGGCCGGTAAGAAATGCCGCTGCCAACTGCCTGGTCAATTACGGTGAAGCTTCTGTCTCAGCAATTGTCAGGGCTCTGAACGACCCATCTGACGATGTTCAGTTCTGGTCTCGCAAAGCACTGCTGATGATCGGCCCCAAAGCTGTAATCACGTTGAAAAACATTCTCGAAGACGGCACCGAGCCTGGTTTGATGCCGCACATCGTTTCTGCCCTGCTGTCGATGAACCACCCCGATGCGGTGCCGGCGGTAACCAAATTTCTTGAAAGCAGCGACGAATTTCGCATTCAATCGGTGTTTGCCTCCGTGCCCGATATCTCTTCAAAAGACGTGGTCAACACTATTCTCAATCTGTTGACCCACCCCGACGAAAAAGTGGCCCGC
>CAZFUG010000179.1:7785-9030 GCA_964522035.1 uncultured bacterium | reverse complement strand
GCACCGGCAGCGGGTGCTGCCGTATTTTCCGAACCTGCTGCCGAAAGCAGAGCTCCGAGGCGAGATCCGCCGGCCGGTCTTGGCATTGGGCCTTCCGCTCCGACGGAACGCAAAGACGGCAAGGTCGAGCGAAAATATGATTTCAAGCGCCAGACCAAGTTTTCGAAAGAACAGTTAAACACTATCTCTCTGATCCATGAAGCCTTCGTAAGGCTTGTGGGCACAGACCTTTCGACGCGACTGCGCGCATTTGCCCAGGCTACGATCGTTTCGGTCGAGCAGAGAACTTTCGAAGAGTTCATTCAATCAATTTACAATCCGACCTTTATCACGGTTTTCCGTTCTGACAACCTCGACGGAAAAGCGCTTATCGACATCAATCTCAATGTCGTGTTCACCATTCTCGACCGTCTGCTCGGCGGCAACGGCACTCCGCTCGGCATTCTCCGTCAACTTACTGAAGTTGAACGACAGATCATGCAGAAGGTTATGGCGGGCATTATCGACCGCCTGCGCGAAGCCTGGATCAACATCATCGACCTGGCCCCGGTAATCGAGCTGGTCGAATCTAACCCGCAGTTTGCGCAGATTGTTCCGCCAAGCGAAGTCGTCGTCTCGATCAGCATCGAAATCAAGATTCACGATGTCACCGGCATGATGAATCTCTGCATTCCATACAACACTGTTGAATCGATCGTTCACAAGTTCAATGCCGCGTCATGGTTCGCGGCAGTCCGCAAAGAACCCGCCCAGACAAACGTCGATTCAATCAGTCATCAGGTCAAGTCGGTTCACCTGCCGCTGGTTGCTGAGCTTGGGGCAACCGTCGTCACCCTTCAGGATATCCTTGGCCTTCAGCCGGGCGACATTCTGATAACCGATCAGCTGTTAAAGAATGATCTCAACATAAGAGTCGGCAATCTGGTTAAATTCCATGGCCGGCCCGGTATTCTCGGCAAGAAAATGGCCATTTCAATCACCAAAGTTCTTGAACCTGTTGGTCAAGAGGAGGAGTTAACGTGAGCGATATATTAACGCAGGAAGAAATTAATGCACTGCTCAACGCAGGTGCTGCCGGAGACGAACCGGCGCCTCCCCCTCCTGCCGCGGAACCACCTAAATCGGCACCAGCAGGTTCAGGTGGGGCTTCAGCAAACTTTTCTCAGGAAGCAATCGAACGCCTTTCAGAGGTTGCCAAGCTCTCGCTTGGTGCCACATCTTCCGTTGTCCAGATTCTTCTGAACA
>CAZFUG010000179.1:0-7775 GCA_964522035.1 uncultured bacterium | reverse complement strand
AAAGAAATTCAGATCAACCTCGAGCAGGTTAGAGTTGTCAGCTTCGACGAACTGGTTACTGAAGGCGGCGGTGAAGAATTCGTCATCGCCAAAATCGCTTACGTAGAAGGTTTTGACGGCAATTCATACCTGATGCTCAGAAAAAGCATCTCTTCAGTCATCGGCGACCTTATGATGGGCGGCGCCGGTATTGGTGCTGAATTTCAGGAAATGCACCTTTCTGCGGTCGGTGAGATGATGAACCAGATGATGGGCAAAACCACCACCACCCTTTCTGAAATCTTCAAAAAGAGGGTCGACATTTCACCTCCCGAAGTATTGCTGGTTAATTACAACGATGGGCCTCCGGCTCTACCAGATTTCAGCACCACTGCGAATTTTCTCCGCATTGGTTTCAGCCTCAAAATCGGTGATGTTGCCGAAACCGAAATGGTGCAGATGCTGCCTGCCAAGTTTGCAGAGTTGATGGCCGGCGAACTTAACAAACCAGAGAAAGAACCGCCCAAAAAAGCAAAACCGGCACCGCCACCGCCAGGCGCAGGTTCTCAGCCTGCCATGGGTGGCATGCAACAGCAGCAACAGATGCCGGGTCAGATGCCTGGCCAGATTCCGGGCCAGATGCCTGGAATGCCGGGGATGCCCGGAATGGGTATGCCAGGCCAGATGCCAGGAATGCCGGGTATGGGCATGCCTGGAATGGGCATGCCGGGCCAGATGCAGGGTATGCCGGGCATGGGTATGCCTGGAATGGGCATGCCGGGCCAGATGCAAGGTATGCCGGGCATGGGTATGCCTGGTATGGGTATGCCTGGTATGGGCATGCCGGGTATGGGCATGCCTGGTATGGGTATGCCGGGCATGGGCATGCCTGGTCAGATGCAGGGTTCTCCAGCAGAATTTGGCATGCTCCAGATGCCGATGGGCGTTGGTTTGCAATCAAATATCGACCTGCTTCTCGACGTGCCTTTGCAAATAACAGTTGAATTAGGCAGAACCCGTATGTTAATAAAAGATGTTCTTGAATTGGGTATAGGTTCTGTAGTAGAGTTAAATAAACTTGCGGGCGAGTCCGTGGAGGTATTTGTTAACAACAAGCTGATTGCCAAAGGTGAAGTGGTTGTAATTGATGAAAACTTCGCAGTCAGAATTACCAGCATTATCAATCCACAAGACAGATTACAAGCTCTCTAAGGAGACTTTCGTTTCGTATGGGGAAAACAATTCTTATAGTAGATGACGCAGCCTTTATGCGCATGATGATCAAAGACATTCTCAGCAAGAATGGCTACGAAGTTCTTGGCGAAGCGCAGACAGGGAAAGAGGCGGTCGAGCTTTATCAGAAGCTCAAACCCGATCTGGTGACCATGGACATTACCATGCCGGAAATGAACGGCATCGATGCCGTCAAAGCCATCAAAAAGCTTGACCCGGCCGCCAGAATCATTATGTGCAGCGCCATGGGCCAGCAGGCCATGGTTATCGATGCGATCCAGGCTGGTGCCCGCGATTTCATCGTCAAACCGTTTCAGCCAAACCGCGTTATCGAAGCGGTTCAAAAAGCGCTCAGATAAACCGATGCCTATGCCTGGCCTGATTTCTGCGTGATCAGCAACTTAATCAAAGCAGTTTTAACGGTTTTTCTGTTAATCTGCATGACAGCACAGTCTCAGCCCGTCGCCACCAGTGGCGACGGTTTGTTTTCTGAGCCAGCAACCTTTTCGGTAACCGCAAGCCCCACTCCGCTTTTTCTCGACCTACAACCGGCTTCGATGCCGCTTTTCCCCGACTCAGATCCGGCAGGCACCTCCCTGAGAATTCTTTCATCGCTGTTTGCCGTAATTCTTCTGGCATTCGGAATTTCATGGTTCATTCAGAAAAAAGCAGGCATTGGCGGCAATGTTTTCGGAAAAGTTCTCGGAATTCTGCCACTCGATAACAAAAGAATGATCTACCTTGTCGACGTCATGGGCAAAGTATTGATTCTTGGGGTTACCGAGTCGAATATCAACATGCTCGGAGAACTTACCGACAAAGACACCCTTGACGCCCTGCGCCTGCAGAATGATCAACCCTCACCCGGTATTGAAAAACTCTTTGCCTATCTGAGCCGCAAAAATGAAGAACCGGCCCAGCCACAGCCTGAAGCAGCTCCGAAAACAGAAGAACCAGAAAAAAATGGCAATCTGCACATGTTTCGTTCAGAAGACCGCCTGAAG
Source organism: uncultured bacterium (assembly GCA_964522035.1). Lineage (GTDB taxonomy): Bacteria > Muiribacteriota > Ozemobacteria > Ozemobacterales > Ozemobacteraceae > Rifleibacterium. The sequence continues at coordinate 5,559 of CAZFUG010000179.1, read as the reverse complement.
AAACTGAATTCAATGCTGCACAAGCGCAACACCAACGACACTCCCGACGAGTAAGTTCTTTTTTTTATTTGAGTCTTGCACATCGGGGCACCATATTGTATAAATTGACAGGCGAAGCTGTGCCCTGAAAAAATTTCAAATTGCTTCCCTGAGCAGAATGCACCAATTATCAAGAAGAACAAAGTGGGTAGCGTGCGTACGTTTTTTTGCGGTATTGCTGCTGTTGGCGGGTATTACAGGCATAGGCCATTCACAGCAGTCAGACCCGGGAAGTGCACGCGTCAACATTGAAGATTCAACCCGTATCGACCGTATTGAGCGGCAATCCACGCCATTTCCGATTCCGGCAATAAGCATTCAGATCGACCCGTCACGCGAGCGCAGTCAGCTTGGCACCGGCCTTCAGGTTCTCATACTTCTTACGATTCTGAGTCTGGCCCCATCGATTCTGATTATGCTTACAAGCTTCACCCGAACTCTGATCGTTCTGAGTTTCGTGCGCCGGGCGCTGGGAACACAACAGGAGCCGAGCAACCAGATTCTCATCGGTCTCGCTCTTTTCATAACCTTTTTCACGATGTCGCCGGTGATCGACCAGATTTATCAGAAAAGCTTCAAACCTTACATCGATCGCGACATAAACTATGTCGAAGCATACAATCAGGCAATTACGCCGGTGCGCGACTTCATGTTCAAACACACGCGCAAAACCGACCTGGCACTTTTTGCCGGCATGGAAAACGGCCCAAAGCCACAGACCCGTGAAGACCTCAGCACCCTAAGTCTGATTCCGGCCTTCATAACCAGTGAGTTGAGAACGGCCTTTCAGATGGGCGTCGTAATTTATCTGCCGTTCCTGGTAATCGACATGATCGTGGCGAGTATTCTCATGTCAATGGGCATGATGATGCTGCCACCGGTAATGATTTCACTTCCGTTCAAGATTCTTCTTTTCGTAATGGTAGATGGCTGGAATCTGGTTATCAGATCAATAGTTCTGAGTTTTGGCGGTAACGCATGAACGAATTCGACCTGCTGAAGCTTTTAGAACAGGTCTTTTTTCTCTGTCTGCTGCTTTCGGCACCGATTCTTCTGCTCGGTATGATCGTCGGGGTGCTGATCAGCATCGTTCAGACTGCGACCTCAATTCAGGAACAGAGCCTTACCTTTGTCCCCAAGCTGCTTTTGACCGGCCTGGCCATGATCTGGCTCGCCCCCTGGATGCTTGCCCACCTCATGCAGTTCACCACTCAACTGCTTGGGCAGCTGCAGATATTCGCACGGTAGCTGATTTATGACCGAAGCCGCGTTTCTCAATGCCGTTGGCCTGTTTCTGGTCGGTCTGGTGCGCTTCAGCGGCTTTTTCATCAACACCCCGGTTTTTGCCGAATCCTTCATTCCGATGCGCGTCAAAGCAGGGCTGTCAGCCCTCTGTGCCCTGATCATTCTGCCGCATCTCATACAGACCCAGACCCTGCCTCAGTTAAGCGTCCCTGAATACGGTGTAATGGCGATAAAAGAACTTGCTCTGGGCTTTTCGCTCGGCTTCATGGTGATGATTGTCAACGGCATTCTGCGAATGGCCGGTGGCATAGTCGGTATGCAGATCGGTTTTTCATTTGTTCAGGTTGCTGATCCAAGCTCCAATCAGGGTCTTGGCATCGTTTCAGAGTTTTTTCAGCTTTCAGGAACCCTCATTTTTCTTATGATCGGGGGGCACCTCATAATCCTCGAAGCTTTTTTCAAAAGTTTCGACATGGTGCCTCTTGCAGGCATGGTTCTCAGCGGCAGCATTGTCGAAGAAATAATTCTTTACAGCCGCATGCTTTTCGTCTGCGGCCTGCAGATTTCGATGCCGGTCGTTGCAGTCATTCTGTTCGGTGACGTGGCTCTGGGCATAATTGCCCGCACCGTTCCGAAAATGAACATTTTTCAGCTCGGGTTTTCGCTGAAGATTATCGGTGGTCTGGCGGTGATGATGGTGATGATGCCATTTCTCGAAGACATCACCAGATTTCTTCTCAATCTCAGCCTCGAAAAAGTCTACCTGCTGCTGAGCCGGATGACATGACATGAAACAATGTGAACTCGAACTGCAACCCCTGAGCTTTGTTGGTCGCCCCTTCGACCTGCAGATGTTCGCAGGCGAAAAGACGGAACCGGCCACAGAAAAACGCAGACAGGATGCCATCGACCGCGGCAATGTTCCGAAGTCACAGGACATGAGCTCGGTTCTGGTTCTACTCGTCGGGTTTCTGATGCTCAGATACTACGGTGCGGAGCTTTTTGGCCGCTGTGGCGAATATATGCGCTATACCTTTTCGCATGCCATTTTTTCGGGCCTCACACTGCCAGACACTCTACTTCTTTTCAACGAGTTTCTGCTGGTGCTGCTTCAAACCATGGCACCTTTCATGTTTGCCATCCTGATCAGCGCGATCGTATCGAATCTGGTTCAGACCGGCTTTCTCTTCCGGCTTGGCCCGCTGATGCCAGATATAGACAGAATGAACCCCATTTCAGGCATTCAGAACATATTTTCATGGAAACTGGTTGCCGAAGTGGTCAAATCGATTCTGAAAATTCTTATTGTCAGCTATATTCCATACACCACAATAAGAGATCAGTTTCCTTTTCTGATGCGCATGATTCAGGTAGAACCGGTGCCAGCAATCATAATCATTCTGAAAATGATTTTTGCGATGTCAATAAAAATCATTCTGATTCTCATGGCGCTTGCCTTTGCCGACTGGGCCTTTCAGAGATGGCGCCACGAAGAAAACATCAGAATGTCAAAAGAAGAAGTGAAAGAAGAATACAAACAGCGCGAAGGGGACCCGAAGGTCAAACAGAAGATCCGCGAGCGCCAGCGCCAGGCGGCCAGTCGCCGCATGATGGACGAGGTGCCCAAGGCGACCGTCGTTGTCACCAACCCTACCCATATTGCCTGTGCACTGAAATTCGTTCAGGGTGAAGATGATGCACCGAAAGTCGTGGCAATGGGTGCAGGGCAGATTGCCCGCAGAATCAAGGAAATCGCGACTGAACACAAGATTCCGGTAATCGAAAACAAACCTCTTGCACGGCAGATGTATAAAATGTTAGAAATAGGTGACGAGATACCCCCCGAACTTTATCAGGCCGTGGTCGAGGTTCTGATGCAGGTTCACCGCATGAAAAGCCAGGCAGCAGGTGCCTGATACAGACACTTGTAACCCGCTGAATGTTCGGTCAGTCGGTGCATAGTGTAGAATATTTCCGGAGACAGATGTGGCAAACGAAGGAATCCTGAGTAACGTGCCCTTTGCAGAACTGCTGCAGAGAAAAGACATAATTTTTGCCTTTGGCGTCGTTCTGATCGTAATCATGATGGTTGTGCCACTGCCGTCTGTGATCCTCGACGTTTTTCTAACTCTGAACATCGCGGTTTCTCTTATTATCCTGCTGGTATCGATTTACAACAAAGAAGCTCTGCAGTTTTCAGCCTTTCCGAGCTTACTGCTGATAACCACACTTTTTCGACTTTCGCTCAACGTCAGCTCGACCCGTCTAATTCTTTCGGGGCAGGGCTCGACAATCGAAATCATCAAGGCTTTCGGCAACTTCGTCGTCGGCGGCAACTATGTCGTCGGGTTCGTCGTCTTTCTGATTCTGGTTCTCATTCAGTTCATCGTCATCACCAAAGGTGCCGAGCGTGTTGCCGAAGTTGCCGCCCGCTTCACCCTCGATGCAATGCCGATCAAGGGTATGGCAATCGATGCCGACCTGAACGCCGGCGCCATCGACCAGGAAGAAGCGACGCGACGACGCCTGAACCTCTCGCGCGAAGCCGATTTTTACGGGGCCATGGACGGCGCGAGTAAATTCGTCAAAAACGATGCCATTGCCGGCATCATCATCACCGTTATCAACCTGTTGGGCGGCCTGGTAATCGGCGTCTTTCAACGCGGTGAAGGCGCTGCCGACGCGCTGGCTGCCTATGCACTGTTCACCGTCGGCGACGGTCTGGTAACCCAGATTCCGGCACTGCTGGTCGCAACCGCCACCGGTATCGTCGTTACCCGTGCAAGTTCAGATTCGACCATGGGTCATGATGTCAGCAAGCAGTTGTTGAGCAATCCCAAAGTTCTTGGGATCGCTTCGTCACTGCTGGCCTTTCTCGGTATGGTTCCGGGCCTGCCGAAGGTCAGTTTCTTCTTTCTGGCAACCGTATTCGGAGTAATGGCCTATGTGACCAAGAAAACCGACGAAGAAGTCGCCCAGAAAGAAATCGAAAGCAAAAAAGCCGAAGAAAAATCATCGGCACCTGGCCCCGAAGATGTTTCCTCGCTGCTCTCGGTCGATCCGCTCGAGCTCGAAATCGGTTACAACCTGATACCTCTCGTTGATGCCAACCAGGGCGGTGATCTGCTGAACCGCATAACTCTGATCCGCAGACAGATTGCAATAGACCTCGGCCTGGTCGTGCCCCCTATACGTATTCGCGACAACATTCAGCTGCACCCGTCATCCTATGTTTTTAAAATCAAGGGCAGTGAATTCGCCACTTACGAAATTCTGCCCGACCACTATCTGGCGATGGTCACAGACAATGTGACAAGCAAGATAAGCGGCATCGAGGTAGAAGAACCCGCTTTCGGCCTGCCGGCGATCTGGGTGCAGACTTCACTGCGCGACCGTGCAGAAATGGCCGGCTACACAGTCGTAGACCCGTCAACTGTCATCGCAACTCACCTGACAGAAGTAATTCGCAAAAATGCCCAGGAAATTCTCGGCCGCCAGGAACTGCAGCAGCTGCTGGACAACGTCAAGCAGACCTACCCGCTGGTGCACGATGAGGTCATTCCGAACGTCGTCAACCATTCGACCCTGCTCAAAGTTCTGCAGAACCTTCTTAAAGAAGGCGTTTCGATCAGACACATGGTCAACATTCTCGAATCTTTGGCTGACTGCAAGGGCGTCAATGAAGTCGACACACTTACCGAAATCGCCAGACAGGGCCTTTCTCGACACATCTGCAAGCCTCTGATCGATCAGAATGGCGCACTGAAAGTGCTGTCGCTCAACCCGACCCTTGAGCAGATGCTGGGCAATGCTCTGCAGAAAATCGACGGCAGCACCAACCTGGCTCTCGACCCCAATTCCGCGTCCAAATTGCTTGAAAGAATCAGGGCAAAAATAGAAGAGGTCATGAACCTCGGCTACAACCCGATCATCCTCTGCAGCTCGGCTCTTCGTCTCAGCATTAAAAGGCTCACCGAGCGCATCGCACCAAGACTCACAGTTCTGGCCTATCAGGAAATACCAACTTCAGTCAAACTCGAATCCATCGGACTAATCTCACTGTAAAAATCAGAGCAAACTTATGAATGATCAGGCATCATCGCTGCGACGACTCAAGGAAATAGCCGATCGGAATGCAGCCAACCGGGAACCGGAAACGGCAGAAAGCTTTCTTGCCGGCATAGTCAGACCGTCACCTTTTTCCTCGGTAGCTCTGGTAGTTCCAGACATGCCGGAGGCGCAATTTCCACCGGTTCAGAGCTGGATATCCGGGAT
>CAZFUG010000178.1:0-9089 GCA_964522035.1 uncultured bacterium | reverse complement strand
AAGGTAGTCGTGACGATTCCGGCATCTTTCGATGCCGCTGCCCGTGACCTTATCGTCGAAGCCGCCCGCATGGCCGGCTTGCCGACCATCACCCTGCTCGAAGAACCACAGGCAGCATTTTATTCCTGGATTTCGCAGAGCGATAAACCCTGGCGACAGCAGGTTAAAAAAGGTGACGTGGTTCTCGTCGTCGACGTTGGCGGCGGCACCAGCGACTTCAGCCTTATCGAAATAAGTGAAGCCGGTGGCGATCTTTCGCTCGAACGCGTCGCGGTCGGCAACCACATTCTGCTCGGTGGCGACAACATGGACCTCACCCTCGCCTACGTAGCCCGCCGCAAACTCGAAGAGAGCAACAAAAAAATCAGCCAGTGGCAGACGGTTCAGCTCAGCCACCAGTGCCGCAAAGCCAAAGAAACCCTGTTGTCTGATCCTTCGAAAGACTCTGTACCAATAGTTATTTCGGGCCGCGGCAGCAGTGTTATCGGCGGTTCAATGAAAACGACGATCGAACGCAGCGATATCGAGCAAACGCTTGTAGACGGCTTTTTCCCGGTCTGCGACATGAACGATGACCCGGTCGAAGACACCACTGGCGGGGTGCGCGAAATCAGCCTGATGTATGCCGCTGACCCGGCAATCACCAGGCATCTGGCCAGATTCCTGCGCAGTCAGAATTCCGCTGACCGGCAATATGGTTTTCCGAAGGCAATTCTTTTCAACGGTGGCGTTTTCCGTTCAGAAATCTTCAGAAATCGGCTGATAGAAGTCATCAATAAATGGCTCGAAACCGCCGGAAAAGAAAAAATACGGGTTCTCGAAGGCATAGAATTATCACAGGCCGTTGCCCGCGGCGCCACCTATTACGGCATCGCCCGTGAAGGCAGAGGCATCAGAATCAGGGGCGGCGTCTCGCAGGCCTACTATCTTGGCATCGAGTCTTCGCTGCCTGCGGTTCCGGGCTTCAAGCCACCTCTGAAAGCTCTCTGCGTCGCAAAACAGGGCACCGAAGAAGGAACCGTTTCCGATGTTCCAGGCCGCACTTTCGGTCTGGTGATCGGCAAAACTGCCGAATTCAAGTTCTTCAAGTCGAACTGCCGCCGCGAAGACGAATTCGCGCAGATGATCGACGAAATTGACGAAACCTTTGAAGACACCAGCTCTCTGCAGATCGAGCTGCCGGCCTACGAAGGCATGAAAGCCGGCGATCTTGTAGACGTCGGCCTGCAGGTTGCCGTCACCGAAATCGGCACCCTTGAGGTTTACTGCCTGGCAAAACGCGGCGACCACCGCTGGAAACTTGAATTCAACGTCAGAGACGCAATGAAGTAATGAGCAGAGCCAACGCAGCTGATTCGCGCTTTATCATCGGTATCGATCTCGGCACCACACAGTGCGCCCTTTCTTATGTCGATCTCGAAGACAAGAATCTCAAGGTTCGTAACCTCGAAATCGCGCAGCTGGTAAGCGGTGGCATGGTTGAAAATCTGCCGACCCTGCCTTCGGTGATCTATCTTTGCGAAGAGGGGCGCGAGATCAACCGCCCGGCCTGGATGACCCAGGAAAGTTTCATTGTCGGCGCCTACGCCAAGGAACTCGGCTTCGAAATACCCGGGCGTTTCGTGCACAGCAGCAAATCATGGCTGTGTCACCCTCGCGCCGAGCGCCAGGCACCAATTCTGCCCTGGCAGAGCGAAATCGCCGAACAGAAAATTTCGCCGGTGCAGGCCGCCACAGAATATCTCAAATACATGATCCATCTCTGGGACGCCACCATCGGTGCCCAGAATGAATCTTTCGCTTTTCTTCGCCAGAAAGTCATTGTCACGGTGCCAGCTTCATTTGACCCGTCGGCGCGCAACCTGACGCTCGAAGCCATCGAGCAAGCCGGAATCAAGGCCGTTTCGCTGATCGAAGAACCACAGGCCGCCTTCTATGATTATCTGCAGCGCAACCCGAAGACCATGGTTGCCGAGCTTAAGGGTGTCGATACGATTCTCGTCATCGACATCGGCGGCGGCACCACCGACTTCAGCCTGATCAGAATCAACTGGTCGACCGACAAAGACTATCCCGAATTTTCGCGCCTGGCGGTTGGCCCGCATCTGCTGATCGGCGGCGACAACCTTGATCTGGCACTGGCACGCAAAGTCGAAGCTGAATTCAAGCACCGTGGCCGCAAACTGGCCGGCAAGCAGTGGTTATCATTGCTTACCCAGAGCCACACCGTAAAGGAACAGGTTCTGTCTGATGAGGTTTCCGGCACGGTTAATTTCAGTCTGGCCGGCTCAGGCAGCAAAGTGCTTGCGGGTGCAGCAAAAATTGGTCTCGACAGCGAAGAAATCAAGAAAACTCTTGTTGACGGCTTTTTTCCGCTCGTCGGAGCCGATGAAATGCCCGACGAAGACAACACTCTCGGACTTTCTGAAGCGGGCCTGCCCTTTACCCGCGATGCGGCGGTAACCCGCCACCTGGCCGCTTTTCTGCGCGAAAACGATGTCAGACCCGATGCCATACTTTTCAACGGCGGCACTATGAAAGCCGACTGCCTGCGCAACCGGCTGTTCGAAGTGCTGACCTTGTGGCGCGGTGCTGAACCCAAAGTTCTTGAAAACCCGCACCCGACACTTGCTGTTGCTGCCGGTGCCGCCTATTACGGTCTCGTGACTCTCGGGCTCGGGCAGCGCATTCAGAGCGGCAACCCGGTCTCGGTCTATCTTGGTATCGGCACTGCAAAATCATCGACTGCTTCTCGGCATGTTCCTGAGCAGTTGATGTGTATTCTGCCAAAAGGTTCTGAGGCCGAAAAAGATTACCACATGGCCGGCAAAACTCTCGGTATCGACCTCAGCCGTGACTCGGCCTTTTATCTTTTCTACACACCGGCACCACCAAAGGCCGAAGAAAGTGGCCGCCTGATAAAATTCAATTCAAAACGCTATCTGCCGCTGCCGCCCTGCATTCTCAAGGCCCGCACCAGCAAAGGCGAAAAACAGGTCGAAATCAGGGTCAGACTGCGCGAAACCGGCTATCTGCAGATGTTCTGCGAAGAAATCGACGGCAGTTTTTCACAGGAACTGCGCTTCGATCTCGGTGAAAGCGAAAAGGCCGGCAAAGGCTCAGCTGAAGCCCCGGCCAAACGGCGTGTGCCGCTCACCAGCACGCAGCTGAAAAAAATAGCACAGCTGCTCGATCAGGCTTTTTCCGGCAAAACAGAGTTCAATGCCGTCTTCAAGGAACTTGAAGGCATCATCGGCTCGCCGCGCACCAACTGGGATGCGGAAATGCTGCGCCAGCTCTTCGACCTTTTCGTCGAACACGAAGAAGAATTCAGAAAGAGTCAGAATTCGCTGGTCATCTGGTTCAGATTGCTTGGTTTCTGCCTTAGACCAGGTTTTGGAGTCGCAGGCGACGTCGACCGGGTCGACCGCGTCTGGAAAATGATCGACGATCAGTATGACTTCAGCAACGCCGAATTCTGGTCAGACTGGTGGATAATGTGGAAACGCATCGCGCCAGGTCTGTCTCTCGAACGCCAGGAAGCGCTCAAGAATCGTCTTGAACCGGTTCTGTTCCAGACAAAACGCCGCGAAAAACGTGACCGCGAGGTTGGCCAGCATGAACGCAACCAGCTCTGGCGACTGCTTGGCCATCTTGAACGCATCTCGGTCGCAGAAAAAGAACGCATCGGCTGGTGGATCATCAAGGCGCCGCCAAGTTACGGCGTCGACGCCGTCGCACTTTCGGCCCTCGCCCGTCTCGGGGCAAGAGAACTTGCCTATGCCCCTGATACTGCAATGGTTTCACAGTCGGTTGCCAATGCCTGGGCAGAACAACTGCTGAAAAAGGCGATCCCAGGCAATTCATATCTCGACACCGCTCTGCGCGAAATCGGCCGCAAAACCGGTGACCGCCTCGTTCAGATCGACGACCTGCTGCGCAAAAATATTCTCGAGATCTTCAAAAAGAAGCTGCGCAAGAAAACTTTTATCCAGCCACTGTTGAAGGCCGCACGCCTAGAAGAAAAAGAACTTGCCGAAATCGTCGGCGAAGCACTGCCATCGGGCTTCGTCTGGGTAAAAGACCAGCCACAGATAAACGCGGATCAACCCGAATAATTAGCCACGGATGAACACGGATTAACTCTCAGATTGAACAGCCTGTAAATCAAGCTGGTCGCAGCTACGCAAAGCTTTTGAGAGCGCACCGGGCTCTTCTGGCGCTGTAAAAGTCAGGTGCTTTCGGTTTTGAGGCGGATCAGTTCGAAAATTTTGACTGCCTGCTGTTTGCCGCGTATTTCGGTGAATGGCATTTCTTCGGCTTCTACGAGATGACTGACGAAATTGTGAGTGGCGCCTGAAAAGATGATTTTTGAATGGCGGCCTTTCTTTGAGGCGCTTTCAAGGCGTGAAGCGAGATTTACTTCGTCGCCGATTACTGTCAGGTCTTTGCGACGGGAGCTGCCGACATCGCCGAGCAGAACGGTGCCGGTGCTGATGCCGATACCGATGTTGATATTGAAAAGACCCAGGCTGGTACGACTCTGATTCATTTTCTTGACGAACTTTTTCATCTGCACTGCCGCTTTAATAGCGCTGAGAGAATGGTGTTCCGGGCTGGTCTGGTGAAAAACCGCCATTACCGCATCCCCGATGAATTTATCGACGCGGCCATTGTTGCTGCGGATAATGGGCTCGACACCACCGAGAAACTCGTTGAGCAGGGCGAAAATTCTGTCTGGGCTGTTCTCTTCGGTCAGGCCTGTAAAATTGCGGATATCAGAAAAAAGAATCGTCGCTTCGATATGTTTGCCCGCATGGGTGGCTGAATCAGCGTCATCCTGAATTGCTTCGAGAACTGAGTCTGAAACATAGGCCTGCATTTTCTCGCGCTCACGCAGGCCACGCACCATGTCATTCATCGTCTGGCTCAGGCGGCCAAGTTCGTCGGTTCCCATGTCGGGGAGTATGACATTGAGATTGCCTTTTCCGACCTGCTGAGCGGCGGCATCGATGCGACTGATCGGCACCAGCAGACTGGAAGCCAGAACCAGACTCAGCAGAGCCGCGCCAAGAATTGCAGCACAAGCCAGGCCGACAACGACGATGCGGGCAGAGCGCAGACGTTCATCGATCAATCTGGTCGAGGAAATCAGGCAGGGAACAAGGCTCTGGCGATACATCGAAGTGATGGGCTTTATGAGATAGAGAAAATCTTCGTCACCAATTCTGACCTGACCAGTTTCTTCGACCTTGAGACTGAATGACCTTGTAAAGGCGTCATCGAGCAGCTCCCAGATATCTGATTCTTTCGGAATACTCGGAGCGGCAGCAAAAGTAGAATAAAACGACAGTTCCGGGCGCACGACCGCTTCCTGCCCTTCGGTATGCTCACTTGCGAGGCGGTTGAGAGTGAATTCACGATTGGCAAAGTTCTTCTCGAGGAAACTTTCAGGAAGGTGCACGAACAGCGGGTTTGATTTGCCGTTGATGATTACGTTGATCGACATGAAATACATGTGCTGATCGACGTAAGCAAAATAGCGCAGGTGGCTGGGCCGCGAGAAATCAAGAGTGGTGCCGATCGCGCGCATCATTTCGGCGACTTCTTCGTCAACCGCCTCTTTCAGCGGCGACTGAGCGCCTTCGGCCAGATCGTTTTCGAACCTGAGCATTTTGGCGGCGGCCATCTCAAGCATTTTTTTCATGGCCGGGTCGAGATTTGCCCAGTTGGAGCGCAAAAGCTTGCCAGTCTCGTCCGCCATGAAATAATGCTCGATCAGTTCCATTTCCTGGGCTTTTAGCATCGCCTTCTGAACTTTTTCGATGTCGTAGGGCGGCGGGCCGATCAGTGCGAGCAGATCCTTGAACAGCTGCTGTTCCATCAGGCGTGGCGTATCTTTATAGCGCAGGTTGAGTGCTTCCATGCCCGAACGCATTTTAACGAAGGCCGATTCCTTGAGTCTTGTCTCTTCATGGGCAACGAAAGTGTTACCGATACTGACAAGGCTTATGATCGGCATCAGGATTGCAATCATGAAAATGGCTGCAATTCGCTGCCGCAGCGAAACATTGGCAACATTGGTTTTTGCGGCAAAAATACCGGCCAGCGAGCTCAGAATAATAACGGCTATACATATTGTCAGCAGAATCTGCAACATTCTTTCTTTCTGCTGCTGAATTTTGCTGATATCGACAAGCGACAGAAGCCTGATCTGTGAATCGCCGTCAGGCATGCCGGCTCTGGCCATGAAAGAACCGAAGTCAAAAATATTGTGGCTGCGGTTGATATAAGCGCTGAGAAGCTGGCCGGCGAATACGGGATCAGCGTCTTTCAGTTCAGGGTCAAAAACCAGCGGCGTTTTATCAGAGATATTGACTGCGGCAACCGGGAACCTGAGCCGGTCGACTGCCCTGGCACGACGCAGCACCATACGCTTCAGCCAGATATTATCTGGCATCTGGTCAGGAAAAACCATCATCATGAAGCCGCCGCGAATCTTTGCCGGAATGTTTTCGCGGTAATAGCTGACTACATCGGCATCCCAGATTGCCTGGCAGGGCTTGCCAAGCCATTGCATGGCAGTCGGTTCATTGCGGGCCCAGTTAAGGTGCTCGATTTTCGCCAGGCCGCCCATCGCCTTCTGAATTGTGCCCATGGCGTGGGCAAACTGCTTCTGAAACCCGTAGTCTTCAGTCAGCGCATTGGGGTTATTGATCATGCTCAGTCTTGCCATAAGGCTTTTGAGAACTATCTGCCAGGCCTTGTGCCCGTGCAGAATCAGCTTTGATTTTACCGGAATGATTTCGCCGTTTTCATCCCAGAATAGCCATTTAAAGCCGCCCGGATAGAGTTTATCGAGCTGTTCGATAAATTTCGCGATAGTTTCGGGTTTCTGCTGGCAGAGCTTTTTTTTGAAAAGCAGGGTTCTGAAAAAGTCCTTGATCTGGTAATTCTGCCGCGAAATCAGGTCAGCGCGGGCGCTCTGCAGATCGAGTTCCTGCTTCAGGGTTTCGCGCCGCGCCAGATACTGCTCTTCGACCATGTTGGCAATCGCGAAATAGGCGACCGTCACCGGCATCAATACGACAACGGCATAAAGAAACAGGTTTCGCAGCGACAGAAGTTTTAATATGGCCGGAATCTGCATGGCGCAATTTTACCCGAAATCCCCCCCGATTTGGAAATATTAAATCGCACCAGCCGCGTTTTTTCCCCGACACCGACCCTACTCTGCGAAATGCTCACAATTCGCCAATTCCGGGTTGAAAATCCGCTTATTTTTTGTTACATTGACAGCAACCAAAGGTATTTGTGTGCGGGAGTAGCTCAGTTGGTAGAGCATCAGCTTCCCAAGCTGAGGGTCGCGGGTTCGAACCCCGTTTCCCGCTTAGAAAAAGACCCCTGAAACCATTATGGTTTCGGGGGTCTTTGCTTTCAGGCAAAAGCAAACCTGCAGACTATTGGGTCAGCTATTCAGCCCATTTTTGTAAGTCGGTATTTCTGCAGGCGACTGTTTGGTTTGTCGGGGATTGTGTATTCGATAACTCCCTTATCAAGCAGTTGTTTGATATTGAGTTTAAGTTTGCCCGATATACCTTTATGCCCAAGAGCAGTTGCAATCTGAGATCTTGCAAGTGGCCCACTTTTGAGCGCCATTACAATTCTTTGAGCAATTGACTCTGGCCCCGACTCTGGCCCCGACTCTGGCCCCGACTCTGGCCCTTTTGAATCTTGTGACTGGCCGGGGATTTTAACAATTGCCGGACGTTCGGGGTAGGTGTTTGTGTCGGGGTATCTGACTATGATTTTGAAGATGTCGTCTTCGATCAGTTCAGGGTCGGCACCGCCGTAGGCTTTGCCGTAGCGCATCATTTTGCGCATGCCCGAGCCAAGTTCATCGGCTCGACCGATCTGCCTGAAAAACCCGGCAATTACCGGATTTTTGGGAAAGGGCGTGAAAGTCTCAGGCTTAAGAACGCCAAAACCGTGCGGTTTACTGGCGTTTTCGGTTTTAACCTGGCCGCGTTCGATAATCAGTTTGGCCGGGAAAGCGTTCATATATTCGCGGTGAATCAGAATATTCGAGGCTACTTCTCTAAAAATGGTATCGCGAAGGCTCATGCGGTTAGTGCCTTCGAGATAAAACGGGTCTGACAGATGCTTGCCGACAAAGGCCAGAATGCGGTCATAACTGTCGATCAGATTGGTGGCAACGATGTCGCGATCATCATAGCGGTCGAGGTCGATACGGCGCAGAATCAGATCGGTTTTGTGAAATGGCAGAACTGAAAGAATCAGATTATCCTGGCCGAGCAGCAGAATACCGGCCAGAGTCACGCCGCTTTTGCCGGTCTCGTGGTCGGTCTGATAAAGCTGAGCGCTTTGCAGCATTTCCAGGTCATTCATCTGCGCCCATGGGTGGCCGGGTATCCAGAGACCAGCCATTTTACGGCATTTCTCGATCAGGTCGGCGCGAAGGTCTTTGAGCCCGGCAAAGGGATAAACCTTGTTTTCGCTGAATATCGCCTGTTTGCGCTGGTAAAGCGTCGCTACCCGATTGGTGTGATCGGTGATGTCGAGGTCACTGTCTTCGTTTCGGTCGTAGATACGGCCATTGCAACGGTGAACCTGTGAGCTTTCAGGCACATAGATGCGCAGAATCAGCTTGTCTTCGAGCATTATTTCATCGACTGAAAGATAGGCAGGCGGGCTGATTTTTTGAGGGTTGTTGATGGCGGTAACGAAGTCTTTCTTCATCTGGGCGGCATGCTGCGCATCGATACCCTTTATTTCGCCTTTATCGCTGACGCCGACCAGTATTGTGCCGCCGATTCTGTTCATAAAGGCGCAGGCGGTTTCGAAGACGTCACGATTCAGCCTGTTTCTGGCTTCTTTGAATTCCAGCTCCAGTCCTTCGCCCTGCTTGATCAGCTGCAGTATTTTTTCGCTGTTCGACATCATATCTTCAATCTAATACAGTTCAATTCAAGATGCAAAAAATACAAGCTCCAGACTTCTAAGTTTGCTTGACGGTTGTTTGATGGTTGTTTGATGGTTGTTTGATGGTTGTTTGATGGTTGTTTGAT
>CAZFUG010000177.1:0-9109 GCA_964522035.1 uncultured bacterium | reverse complement strand
CGAGGACTGCCAGAATCCCTTCCATTTTTTCAAGCTCGGCCGGCTGGTCGGCGATGTTGAGAAATACAAAGCGCAGGGCCCGGCACTCAGCTTCGCCAATCAGAAAGTCCACTTTTGCCGCCTGATTGCGAAAGGCTGCTATCAGACTGGTAAAGAATCGCGGCGGGTAAAGCCATATTTTGAGACTCGAAAAGCGGTAACGCCCGAGCGCCAGTTCATCATCGACGAGAAAAAACCTTTTAAATGAGCGTCCCGAAGTTTCTGGTTCCTGAAAAAAACGTTCCGGACTGGCCGGGTGCGGGGGAAGCACTTCTGTGCCCGGAATCAGCTGGGGTGAACTCTCTGTCGTGAGTGACAATGACTTGTTTGGCTGATTTACTGCCATGAAGCCGGGGCTGGTAAAAAACATCGAGGCAAGTTCGAGTTGATCGGTGTCCGGCACATACTCTGCCGCATCTTTGAGAAATGAAAGGATCGGCGATGGGCTGCGACCGGGCGGAAGGGCTGATTTTTCCTGAACTTTCAGGGCGTTGCCACGTATTTCCCATATTTTTGTGAAAAGTGGTTGAGACAATTCTGGAGGGTGGGGGAACGGCACCGATATGCGGCCGGATTCAAGCTGCAGATCGCTGCTGTAAATCAGATGCCCGTTCTGCCAGATTTCGACATGACGGTAATCTGAGCCGGTACAGTCATAGGTTATGAACGCCTGATCGGTTTCGACCTTGAATTCTTCAACAAGGGTGCCAGCACTTGCTGTGGCTGGATCAACGCATTTGAGAAGATGAACCGGCGGGCTTGCAATAGTCAGACTGTTGAGAAACGCCGAAGAAATAGAAGAGAGCAGGCCGGGTTCATTTTTAAGCAGTTTTTGTGCGATCTCGAGCTTGTCGGTTGGCGGCAGAACCGGCATTGGCAGGGATTGCATCGAATTTCCGTTCGCAAATTCAAAGTAGTGAATACCATGGGCGGAGCTGTTGTGGAGATGAGTTGTAAAGAGGCCTGTGCCATGCAGATCAGTGAGAACAACCCGGTTGATGGTATCGTGCCCGGCCGGTGTTTTCATTTTGACCCTGACCGGAGCCCTGAAGATGCCCTTGCCGGATTTTCGGTTGACCAGCGCAATTCTGAAGCTGACCCAGTTGCCGGGATGAACTGGTGCTGAAGGTGGTAGAACGAGAAGCCCTGGGCTGTTGCTGCAGGCTATGGTGCTTTTCAGCAGTTCCTTGTCAGGATACCCGGTTGGGAAAACAGAAATGGTCGCAGTACCCTGTACATTTTCCGGCAGTTTGATCTGGCCACGGTATGAGCCATCACGATGCTGGGTGAAAGAGATGGTTTCGATCGGCAGCAATGTGGTGCCGGAGGCGCTTTGGCTGATTGATGCAGAAAGCTTGAGAGCAGTTTCCCTGCCCAGATTTTTCTGCTGGCGGCTGAAAGCATGTAGCAGCAGTTCCTGAGTCTGCCCGGGTTGCAGTGGGCCATCTGTAGAAAGCGCGAGAAACAGGTCGCGTGGCAATGGTGGCAGGGCCGGGCGTTGCAGAAAAACAGCCAGTCCCACAATTATTGCTGCCAGCAGAATCAAAGGTAAAAATTTGCGCATGGCCGGCAAATTAGCATTATAAGCCTGCAATTGTCAAACACAGGCCGCGGTTCGACGTGAAGGAGTTTGCCCGAATGCCTTCTATATCGCGGCAAATAATGTTATAACTGACGGCGTGGAAAACGAATGTATTACGGTGACAATTGATAGAATAACCTTCTGCAATGAGCAGACCGGTTATTACGTGCTCAAGGCCTCGGGGCGGCAATATCCGCACGGGGTTACCGTGGTCGGTAATTTTGGCATAATTCAGCCGGGCGAAGAAGTCAGAGTATACGGAACCTGGGCCTGCCACCCGAATTTCGGCATGCAGTTTCAGGCGATGAAGTTCACGGTGCTTAAACCGGCGACTCTCAAAGGCATCGAGAAATATCTCGGCTCCGGCATGATCAAGGGAATCGGCCCCGTTACCGCGCGGCGCCTCGTCGAAACTTTCGGCCTCGATACTCTTGAGGTTATCGAAAATAACCCCGAAAAACTGGCCGAATGCCCCGGTATCGGGCCAGGAAAAGCCGAAAAGATCGCCAGTGGCTGGTTTTTGCAGCGTTCGATTCAGGATATCATGATTTTTCTGCAGGCCGGCCTATGCCACTCGTATTTACCGCAAATACGACCGCGAAGCGGTGCGCCGGGTCTCTGAAAACCCGTATATTCTTGCCCATGAAGTGCCAGGTATGGGCTTTAAAAAGGCCGACAGCATTGCCGCAGAGTTTGGCATCACCGGCAACGACCCGCGCCGCGTCAAAGCGGCAATTCTCTATCTGATGAGCACGATAACCAAAGATGGGCATCTGTTTCTTAAAGAAGAAGAGCTTCACAAAATGGCCGAAGAAATGCTCGGGCCCGGTCAGAAAGATGATCTCGATGCCGCTGTCAGGTCGCTGGTGGCTGAAAAGAAACTGTTGATGCGGGAATTCAGAATGCAGTCGCTTTTTTATCTGCCTGCGAGTTACCGGGCCGAAGAGGGCAGCGCCCGTATCGTGAAAAAGCTTGTCGAACGGCAGCGGGAAGTTCCCAGAGAAAAACTGATGGCGGCACTCGACCGGGCGGTCGCCACGCATGGTCTTAAACTTAGCGATATCCAGCAGCTTGCGGTCGAAACTTCGCTGAAAAAGGGCTTTGTTATCATAACCGGCGGCCCGGGCACCGGCAAAACCACCACTCTTAAAGCCGTGGTCAGCGCCCACCGCGCCCTCGGCAATCGCGTTCTGCTCGCCAGTCCGACCGGCCGTGCTGCCAAGCGCCTGGCCGAGGTGTCTGGCTTTGCTGCTCTGACCATTCACCGCCTGCTCGAATACTCACCCCAGGAAAATGGTTTCAGACGAAACCGGCAGCTGCCGCTCGACTGCGATACGCTCGTTGTCGATGAGGCCTCGATGATCGATATGAACCTGTTTTTCAGCCTGGTGCAGGCAGTTCCTGACCATGCCACCCTCGTTCTCGTCGGAGACGCCGATCAGTTGCCGTCGGTTGGTCCCGGTCTGGTATTGAATGAACTCATTAACTCAGGCATGGTGCCGGTTGTTATTCTGAATGCCATTTTCAGGCAGGCAGAAACTTCTCAGATAGTTAAAAACGCCCACCTGATCAATAGCGGGCAGATGCCGCAGCTGCTGATTCCTGATGGGCAAAGCCAGTCTGACTGTTATTTCGTGGCGGCCGAAGACCCCGACAAGGTTATCGCCATGCTGAAAAACGTCGTGCAGAAAAGTCTGCCGGCGAAGTTCGGTTATGACCCGGTAAATGATATTCAGGTTTTGACGCCTATGAATCGGGGCAAACTAGGATCTACAAGCCTGAATGCAATTCTACAGGAGGTTCTCAACCCGCCGGCGCCTGAGCGCAGTGAAATCGAACATCTCAGCCGGATTTTCAGGGTGGGTGACAAGGTTATTCAGCTGCGCAACAACTATGACCTTGAGGTTTTCAACGGCGATATCGGCACGATTACAGAGATCAACCCGGAAGACCAGGAAGCGGTAATCGATTTCCCTCAGGGTAAAATCGCTTTTCAGTCAGCGGATTTTATCGATCTGGCACATGCCTACGCCGTAACTGTTCATAAGTCTCAGGGCAGTGAATACCCGGCGGTGGTGCTGGTGGCCTCGACACAGCATTATATGATGCTGCAGCGCAATCTTCTCTATACTGGTCTGACAAGAGCGAGAAAAACCATGGTATTTCTCGGCAGCCGCAAAGCGGTTGCCATGGCCGTTAACAATAACCGTATCAAAATGCGCAACACCATTTTTTCAAGCCTGTTGCAAAGTCCCGGCAACCAGGAATAATTTTTTTTTGCGGGTGCCTTGACGCTTTGCCAACCCATCAGTAAACTTGAAAGTAATTCTGAAGGTACACAACTTTCCGTTAATTACAGGGGGTTCGATTATGATAAGGCGCTATGAATTAAGAGTAACACTCTGCATTGTTCTCTCACTTCTCATGCTGGTTGACTTCACCGTATTCAATCCGGCTCCTGCCTTTGGCGCACTTGACAAGAAAAGCGTTCTGATCGGTGCTGGTGTCGGCGCTGTAGCTGGTGCTGGTATCGCTCTTGCCGCTCCTGCTATTGGTGGTGCCATTGGTGCTGCCGGTGGTATCGCCGGTGTTGGTACTGCCGTAGTCGGTGGCGTCGCAGCTGTCAGTGGTGGCGTCGTTGGTGCTCTCGCAGCCTTCGGTGGCGCAATTGCCTCAGCTCTTGGTGCTGTAGGTGGTTTCATCGCCGGTATCTTCGCCAGCCCTCTGTTCATTCCGGCACTGGTAATTATCGGCGCAGCTGTAGCCGGTTACTTCCTCTACAAGAAATTTAAAGCCAAAAAAGGCGCTTCTGGCCCCGCAAGCGAAGTGCTTCCAGGCTCTGACGAAATCTATGTAACTCCTGGTGATTATGAAATGAGCGGCGGCGTTGTTCCGGCCGGCGACCAGGATGCTCCGATCAGCGTTGGTGATGCAGCAGTAATCTCAATCGGCGCAGGTGACGCAGTAACCGTATCTGATACGGCCCCGGTCACTGTCGCTCCCGATACTACTGCTCAGGCACCGGTTGCTACTACCGAAACCGTCACTGGGGTTCCGACTACCAGCGATTCTCTCAAAGCCGCCCACGACCGCTACATCGCTGCCTACCAGAAGTATACCTCTCTGGTTACCAACAGCGGTGGTGCAGATCCTGAAGAAGTTAAGCGTGCTCTTGCTGACTACCGCACTGCTTACAACGAATATCAGAACCTGCGCATGTCAGGCAGCAAGTAACCCCCTGCTGAAAGCATAAAAAAAACTACCGCCCGTAAGGGCGGTAGTTTTTTTATCCCTGAATGCTGACAGGTAAAATCTTATGAAGCTGCCGTCAGCCTGAAAAAAGTGATGACCGTGTCGCCAAATACCCGCTCATCGAGCAGTCGGTAGGCCGGCATTTTTTCGAGTCCGAGCAGATCTTTTTTCTGGCGTTCAATTATGAACAGAGTGTCGGGCGAAAACATCGGGCACTGCGGAATATATTGCAGCAGCGGGTCGAGCAGACCCTTGAGATACGGCGGGTCGATAAAAACGACATCAAACGGCGGGCGATCGACCGTCTGCAGAAATTTCAGGCAGTCCATCGTGAAGACTTCGCCACGATCAGTAAGACTGGTGATTTCGAGATTTTCTCTGATCGTGCGCGTACATTCGCGTGAGGCGTCGACAAAGGCTGCATAACTGCCGCCACGACTCAGGGCTTCGATACCAAGATTGCCGGAACCGGCAAACAGATCGAGAAATCTGGCATTTTCAACCAGATTGGCGATGATGTTGAAGGTCGAGCCTTTGACTTTGTCCATCGCCGGGCGGGTCTGACCGCCACCAGGCATTTTGAGGCGTCTGCCCTTCGCAGAACCGGTGATTATCCGCATTTTATCCGCCTTCCATAAAGGTTTTGTAACTTTCGCCAAAGGATTTTATCATCTGGCCGGTGAACCAGTCACGAATTTCGGCTGGCTCGCTGGTAAGAATCTCATAGGCTCTGGTTCTCGCATTTTCTACCAGTTTCTGCGGGATACGATGCGAAAAACACGGGTGCGACAACCCGCTCTGCCTGGTGCCTACCAGATCGCCCGGGCCACGCATTTTGAGATCTTCTAGAGAAAGTTCGAAGCCATCGTTGGTCGAGGCGAGAACTGCCAGACGTTCAGACTCTGCCGCCACGTGCGAAATCAGAACGCATGTCGAGGCATCAGAGCCTCGACCAACGCGTCCGCGAAGTTGATGCAGCTGAGACAGGCCAAAACAGTTGGCGTTTTCGATAATCATCAACGTGGCATTCGGGTTATCGACACCGACTTCGACGACGGTAGTCGCGATGACAATGTCGATACGACCGGCCTTGAATTCGTACATGATGTTTTCTTTTTCATCCCATGTCTGGGCACCGGTAAGGCAGGCGATTTTAGCATCAGGAAGCAGGTCGCTGATATTATCGGCGGCGGTTTCGACAGAAACCCAGTCTTTGACATCTGAAGCTTCGATCAGCGGGCAGACGACATAAATCTGGTTACCGACCGCCAGTGTGTTTTTTACCAGAGGCAGCACCTCACGAAAGCCAGCGGCGATCTTTGTGGCAACCGGTTGCCGACCTGGCGGCAGTTCGTTGATGATACTGGTATCCATGTCTCCGAAAATTGTCAGCGACAGGGTTCTCGGAATCGGAGTCGCCGAAAGCAATAGCTGGTGAGGGTTCTCGCCTTTTCTGAACAGCTGGCGGCGATGATTTACTCCAAAGCGCTGTTGTTCATCGATAATACAAAAATTCAGGCGTTTGAACTGTGTCTGCTCCTGAAAAAGGGCGTGGGTGCCAAAGATAAACAGCGCCTGCCCGGTTGCCACCGCTTCGTTGAGTGCCCGGCGCTCGGCATTTTTCATACTGCCGGTGATGATTACGGCATGCCGGGCAAACTGCGGAAAAAACCTGTTGAAATTCTGCAGGTGCTGTCGGGCAAGAATTTCGGTCGGTGCCATGAAAGCGCACTGAGAACCTGGGTAAAGCTCCAGGGCTGAGTCGATCATTGCCAGAAAGGCCACCAGAGTTTTGCCTGAGCCGACGTCACCCTGAAGCAGCCGGTTCATGGGCGGTCTGTCACTGCCTGGCTTCAGGTCGGCGATGATTTCGCCGAGGGCCTGCTTCTGACCATTTGTAAGCTGGAAGGGAAGAGGATATGGCGAATCGGCCGGCGGGTGCCTGACTGCATCGGGTAAAGTAAGAAAACCGGTAATGTTCTCGCGTCTTTTGAGAACGCCCATCTGAAAAAGTACCTGATCGAAAAAAGCCAGCGTGTGTTTGGCTTTTTTCAGTTCTTCATCTGACTCGGGGCGGTGAATGTCGGCAAGAGCATCGGCTATGACCCTGAAAGATGACTCTTGAACTGCCGGCGGAAAAGACGCTCCCCAGTCGACCTGATCGAGGACATTGTCGATGAGTTTGCGAAGAGAAAGAGGCGATATGCGGGCTTCAGCAAGCCTTGAGTTGGAAGGGTAAACCGGCGTAAGCCTTCTGCTGGTAACTTCGACAGTTTCGTTGTCGACCGGTTCAATTTCAGGATTTGACAGCACCAGCTGGTTCTTTATGGTGGTGGCGGCACCAAAGAGCCAGTATTCGCTACCGGGCTTCAGCTGCCTGGTCAGATAAACCTTGTTGAACCATTTGGCACCGATTTTTCCGGTCGAATCAGTGAATTCGGCATTGATAACCGTAAGGCCCCGCCTGGCGTGAAAGGCTTTTATCGAGCTGAGCCTGGCCTTTAAAAGCCCCTGCATCTGTGGTTGCAGAGCGTTGATCGGAATGGCCTGACGGCGATCCTGGTAGCGCACCGGGTAGATGCGCAGCAGATCAAAAACGCAGCCAAACCCGGCGTTTTGAAGGGTTTCTGACTTTTTGGGGCCGATGCCGCTGATTGTGCCGACGTGGTCGTCTAGAAGCAGCCTTTTTGCTTTGACTGTAACCTTTTTTATGGCTGTTTACCTCAATATAATCACCGGGGCTTGCTGGCGAAATTTCCGGTGGTGGGCCGTCTATTCCTTGAAAAAATACAGCTGCTTCATGACCATGAACTCTTCATTCATGTAGACGAGATCCCAGCCGTTTCGGCCGGCTTCATCGAGCAGATGGCCAAGTTTTTCGAGAAAATCCGGCCCTTTCAGGGCTTTCAGATCAAGAGTTTTGTAATTATACCGCTGTGGCGATTTTTCAAGCGTCATTTGATTTCTCCTGGCCCGGGTGTTGTTCCTGGAGTATGGAATTCAGGTAGAGATAGCCTTTGAGCATCTGCCGCAGGGAGCCATCCTGCTGCGGTGACTGGGCGCAGGCTCGAAGCGTAAGGTCGATGGCGCTGAATGCTTTCTGATACTGGCCGGTAAGATTGAAGCAGTAGGCAAGCAGCAGGTTTGATTCAACATCGACAGGTGAAATGTCGACGGCCTTCAGCAATACTTCGATGGCTTTGTCATACTGACGCAGTTGAATGTGCAGGGTCGCCAGTTTCTGGTAGATAACCGGATTGCGCGGTGAAAGGGCAGCGGCATGGGTCAGCAGTTTGACGCTTTCGCTGAACTTTCCGGCAATCTGATAGATCTGCCCAAGTATCAGGTAGGCGCCAAGAATTTTCGGGTAGAGGCTGAGTGCTTTGACGAGATGTTTTACCGCATCTTCATACTTGCGGGCATAATAAAAGATTGTGCCCAGGTTGAAGTGAGCCTTGACAAGGTTCGGGTTGATTTTCAGGGCTTCCTGATACAGCTTTGCCGCCTCTGCATTCTTTTTCAGCATGAAGCAGAGGTTGGCGTAGGCAAGCAGGGCTTTGAGGTGCTGCGGGTCGCGGGCATAAATAACCTTGAAGATCTTTTCGGCGGCGACAAAATTGCGTGCAGCAATGAAGCGGTTGGCATTTTCGAGTTCTTCGGCATAGGAATTATCTGGAAGAATCTGGGTGTTGAGCACTACCGGTGTTGGCGCTTCAGTTTCGACCGGAAGGATGACTTCAACTCCTGGCACTGCTGATGAAGGTTGGCGTGGTTGCACTTCCTTCGCTGGCGCAGGTTTTTCGCTTTCGCCTGATGCAGTGGCTATGCTGCCAGCATTAGTTGCTTCAGTGTTCCCGGTTCCGTCGGCAGCAATCTCACGGTTGATTGCATCGGGGTTGTCGATCAGATCGGCCAGTAACTGGTTGATCTGCTTGAGCAGAGCATCGTCATGGCTGATTTCCTTGCCGATTTCGCCAATGACGAAAGTCGCAGACTGAACATGCCTTTTATCATCGCTTTTGAACAGTTCGCGCAGATTATCGAGAACTGAATATTCGCCCCAGACCCACAGGGTTCTGATAGCGGTGCTCTTGACCCGGTTGTCTTCGTGCTGCAGCAGGTCTTTGAGGCGGTCGACCAGTTCGGGGTCAGCCTTGCGTGACAACTTTACCATTGCGTCAATAGTGTTTGAAACCACACGCGGATCTTCGCTGCTTAAAAACGGGCTTATCAATG
>CAZFUG010000176.1:6520-9120 GCA_964522035.1 uncultured bacterium | reverse complement strand
AGGTTGCCGACTTTCTGATTGGCAAAGTCAAAACGGTCGGTGATGACGAAATCGCGCGGCAGAATGATCTTGTCGCCGTATTTGTCCATGAGTTTCTTTGCCGTTTCGAGCATCGATTCTTCAACCAGCGACTTCTGCACGTCGAAGCCGGTCGCTTTCATCAGCGTGTAACCGATGCCGCCGCCGACGATCAGCAGGTCGATTTTCTGCAGCAACGATTCAATGATGCCGAGCTTCGTCGAAATCTTCGAGCCGCCGGTGATGCCTACAAACGGCCGTTCCGGGTTCGAGACCGCGTTACCAAGGTAGCGCAGTTCTTTCTCGACGAGAATGCCGGCCAGCTTCATGGCAACGTGTTTTGTTACACCGGTAATCGAGGCATGGCTTCTATGGCTGGTACCAAAGGCATCGTTGACGTAGATGCCGTCAGACAGGCCGGCCAGTCCGCGTGAGAACACCGCGTCGTTTTCTTTCTCGCCGATCGCGAAACGCAGGTTCTCGATGATGTTGATGCGGTTCTTGACGATGTCTTCCTTTTTGATCAGCACGCCCGAAGAGGCGATACTCTTTTCATGAAAGACGAGATCGATAAACTGCTGTCGCAGATATTCGGCAACCGGTTTGAGGCTGTATTCAGCGTAAATTTCCTCGCGTGATTTGCCCTTCTTTTCCTGTTTGTCGGGTTCTCCGAGGTGTGAGCAGAGAATCGGGGTGGCACCGGACTCAAGCAGGTAGCGAACTGTCGGCATCGCTGCGTCTATGCGCGTCGAGTCGGTAATTCTGCCTTTCGACAGCGGCACATTGAAGTCTACGCGCACCAGAACGTTGCGCCCCTTCAGTTGTTCAGCCGGCACGCTGGTGACGACACGTTTTTTGAAGCCGGTTTCCTTTTCGAGAATCGCGATTTTATCGCGAATGATATTTTCGACCTTTTCTGCTGCCGCTTCTGGCGAATTAACACTTCTGGCGGCATCGAGAATATTGGTGGTTCTGATAAAACTGTTCGACAGCGGCACGGTACCGCGGTAAAGGTAGCCGCTGTTGGCGTCGAGAGTGACGAGTTCGCCCTCTTTAACGACGATATCGGCCTCGCCGCCCTTGAAAGTGACGGTTTTCTGTTCGATGTTGATCACTGCATTGGCGCAGCCGACCATACAGGGTTTGTTCAGGGTGATCGAAGTGATCGCCGCGTGCGATGTGCGGCCCGGAAAAACCGTGACGATACCATGCGAATTGTTGATGATGTAAAAATCAGAAGGCTTGGTATTCTGCGCGAAATAAATGATGTTTTCGCGGTTTGCCTTTATTTCTTCAAGCTTCTCTGGTGTCAGCACCAGGCTGCCCCAGGTGATGCCGTGATTGATCGGCACGCCTTCGCTGATCGGCGGTTTCCATTCTCTGAATTCTTCTTCGACGCGCGGCACCGAGATAAAGGCATTGGTGGCACACATGCGCTCGATGCGTTTTCTGAATTCTTCGAGGCTGATAATTCCCTTTTTCATCATGTCGGTATCGACGACGAGCTTGGCATAGGTGCTGATGCTGGCTCGGCGCGTCTGCAGCAGATACAGACGGTCATCTTCGACGGTGAATTCGATGTCGAGATCATGCTTCAGTTCTTTTTCGAGGGTATTCTTGTAGCGGGTCAGCTCTTCTTTAAGGCGTGGCGGAATTGCGGCAATTGAACGGGTGATGATATTTCCCATGACCACGTCTTCGCCCTGCGTCATTTCGCGGTATTCGCCGAACATCTCGTCGTGGCCATTGATCGGGTTGCGGGTGAACAGCACACCGCTCATGCAGTTGTGGTTTTTGTTGCCGAAAACCATCTGCTGAATGGTGACCGCCGTGCCGTAGACAACCTCGATCGAGAGTTCTTTGAGATATTCTCTGACACTTTGCGAGCGGCTCGATGCAAAAACCAGCTCGATACACTTTACGAGCTGCTCGAACGGATCGGTGAGAAAAGCATCGCCAAGCTTTTCTCTGACAATATTCTCAGCGCTGCTTATCGCTGTTTCGATGTTGGCGGCCGGTTCTTCTTTCTTTACATCTATTTCGAGGGCAATGAGAGTATTGCGCAGAAACCGCAGATAGATACTGTTGCCAAATGATTCACCGCAGCTGCGGCGCTGCTCTTCGAGAATGGCGCGGGTAATGCCGACATTGAGAATTGTGCACATCGACCCGGGCAGGGAAATGGTCGTGCCCGACCTGACCGAGACGAGAAGCGGGTTCGTGGGGCAGCCAAGTTTGCGCCCGGTTTTTTCCTCGAGCTGCTGCACGTATTTTCTGATTGCGGCTCTGAAGCCGTCGCGGTCAGCCTTATCGCTGAAAATTTCGCGGCAGATCGGCAGCCCGAGAATGAAGGCGGGCGGAATATTGACGCCGAGGTTGTGCATGTCGATTATGCCGTTGCCCTTGCCACCCAGGAAAGGCCGCACCGAATCAGGGGTGGGGTGCCAGGTGGTTGCGATAAAGGCGTCATAATTGCCGTTAACCGGCGGCATTTCGGCAACGCGGTATTTGCCATAAAGGCTGTTTTCAGCGTTTTTGGTTGCCAGTTCGCGATTCAGGAAAATAATGATCTTTTCGATGAA
>CAZFUG010000176.1:0-6501 GCA_964522035.1 uncultured bacterium | reverse complement strand
GTGGTTCTGATGAAATTGTTGAAAAAGCGGTCTTTGATCGGCGACAGACTCGATGTTGGCACTTTATAGGCTTCGAGAACGTAGTTGAGCATCTGACCGAGGCGATAATATGTGTTCTTCTGCATGAACTGCTGCAATTCGATCGCGATGTTCTGCATCAGGCGTTTGGTTCGCAGAATGTCGACGGTTTCGCCGGCCGCTACTTCGGCGAGATCCTTCAGCAGCTTTTCATTCTTTTCTGGAATGATGCCTTTCTGGTTGAGAAGACCGATCAATTCACGCACCAGGCTGACACACTCGCGGATATTTTCGTAGGTGACGGTTTCGTAATGATTGTTCGTCAGATCGTTGGTGAAAATGAAGACCAGGCGCCCAATATCGAGGTCGAGGTTGATGAAATCATAGAGCTCGATACGTTTTTCAAAATATGATTTTTTGATCAACATTTTGAAGCTGGCGAGGCGCTTCAGGCAGTCGACAAGGTTGTGAGTGTTTTGAATATAGCTTGCGGTGCAGATTTCGATGAAGGTCTGCATTTCTTTTTTCAGAAAGCAGCGCTCGAAAAGGTTGAGGTTCTTTTCGAGGTTGCCCTTAACCACTGTGATATCACCCTTTTCGTAATCCCAGAGGTAGGAAAGCTTTTCGTTCATCTCTTCTGCCAGTTCGACGAACTTCGCGTCTTCCTTCTTCGCGTCGAAACGCCCGACCAGAGCCATATAACCGGCCTGGGTCATCAGTTCGGGGTTGCCATTTTTCACCAGTTCGAGATAGGGCTTGAGATACTTGCTGAGAATACGAGGTGAGAGCTTACGGTGCACCTCTTTGCGCAGGTCGCCGGCGAATGACATCATCGGATCACTGCCGTTGCGGCCCTCTTCAAAGTATTCGGCGGCGCTGCGGATATCGCCGATCAGGTCGCCGCCGCCGCTTCTGATGGGCAGCTTTTTCAGCACCTCGCGGCAGTAATAAATATATTCGTTGGTGGGATTCTGCATCGTGTTCAACGTGCGCAGGGTTTCGGCAAAAAGTCGCTGGTAGATCGTCTCGATGTTTTCTTTGATATCGCGGTTGTCGGTGATCTTCTCTTCTTTGTCGAGCAGTCTGATGTTTACCAGAACTGCGATCAGCATATCGATCTTTTTCTCAATATCGGGTTCCTGTCTTGATTCTATGATTTTCCCGATTATTTTGTCCCAGGTGTTGAGCGGTACCATGCCATGTTCGGCCGCAGAAATGCCAGTAGCGTTTTCAACCATTCTTTCCCTCCCGATCTGTCTATATTTTATTGAATAACATTTTTTGCCGGGAGTGTCTATTAACAACTGTTAAGGCCAAATTTTTTCGGGCAGTTGTGTAAAAAAGCAGGATGCTTTACAATAATCAGGAGACAGACAAAAAAATATCGGGCAAAGTCTTTTCATTCACAAAACGGGGAACACAGATAACAGAATTTGCCGGGCGGGTTTTGCCTGTTTCACAAAATAAAGTTGTACATTTGGCAGGGGATAACTATGAAAGAAGATATAAGCGCGGGCGCGGGGCCAATCTGCAGTTTTGCTTCTGAAGAATATCTGAGAGCGGTTCTCGATATTTCTCTCGACGGTTTCTGGGCGATGGGCTTTGACGGCAGAATAATTGACGTAAATGAAGCTTATTGCAGGATGACCGGTTATTCACGCGATGAACTGCTGCAGAAATACACCTGGGATATGGACGCCGACGAAGACCGTGCTACCGTCGAAGCCAATATGGCCAAAGTCAGGAGCGCTGGTTATGCCAGATTCGAGAAGCGGCACCGGGCAAAAAACGGCGATATTATCGTATTCGAGATTGCAGTAGCTGTTCTGAAGGCTTTTGGCGGCCAGATGATCTGTTTCTGCCGTGATATCAGCGAACGTAAAAAATGTGAAGCCAGGATGTGCAAAAAAGAGGCTTCGTTTAAGATGTCACAGCGACAGAGCCACACGGGCAGCTGGGAACTCGACCATCAGACCGGGCAGCTTTCGTGGTCAGATGAAGCGTATCGTATTTTTGAGCTTGACCCGGCCAGCTTCGGGGCCAGCTATGAGTATTTTCTTTCGATCATTCATCCCGAAGACAGAGAAAGAGTCAACGAAGTCTTTTTGAAAGCTTTGAGAGACAAGACCTTCTATCATGTCGAACATCGCCTGTTGATGCCAGATGGGCGCATAAAATACGTGTTCGAATTTTGTGAGACCAGCTTCTCTGAAAGTGGCGAACCTCTCGTCTCGAACGGCACGGTCCAGGATGTAACCACCCTTAAACAGACGATCATTGCGCTGCGCGAGAGTGAAGCAAAATTGCGGGCGATCAGTGACAATCTGCCCGACGGCATGGTCTATCAGATCGACGCCGGAATAGACGGCAAAAGCCGTAAGTTTACCTTCGTCAGCGCCGGAGTTGTTAAGTTACACGGGATTTCGAGAGAAGAGGTCTTCAGAAACTCTGAAACGATTTATTCTCAGGTGCATCACGATGACAGACAAATGCTGGCGGCGAGAGAGGCAGAATGTCTCGCGAGCCTGTCTGATTTCAACTGCGAGGCGAGATTTATTCTGCCCGATGGCAGGCATCGCTGGTCTCTTTTTTCATCGCAGTTGCGGCGGCGAGATGACGGTCATATCATCTGCTGTGGTGTCGAGATCGATATTACCAGCCAGAAAGAAGCCGAACAGGAAAATCTGGCGCTGGAGAACCGTCTGCACCAGATTCAGAAGCTCGAGTCGCTTGCGACACTTGCAGGTGGTATCGCACATGGCTTTAACAACCTTTTTGCCGGCGTTTATGGCAATATCGACCTGGCATTGACAGCATCTACCGAGCCAAAAGTCATCGAATTTCTCGAAAATTCCATGCGCACGATCGAGCGGGCCCGTTCGCTTACCGGGCAGCTTTTGACCTTTTCCAAGGGCGGGGCCCCCTGCCGACAGCCGGGCAATCTCATTGCCTGCATTGTTGAAACAGTTAAGCAGGCGCTTGTTGACTCTATGATTGGCTGTAGTTTCAGATTCGCCGACGATCTCATGAGCTGTGCATTCGATAAAAGTCAGATTGCGCAGGTGGTTGAAAATATTGTCGTAAACGCCAGGCAGGCCATGCCTGATGGCGGCCATTTTGAAGTTGCCGGCGAAAATTGCCCGGACAGTGCTTTGCCAGCTATCTGCAGGCCCGGAAGCTATGTTAGGCTGAGTTTTAAAGATACCGGCCCGGGCATGGCGAAAGATGTTATTGACAAGATTTTTGACCCGTTCTTTTCGACCCGGCCAAATGGCCCGGGTATGGGGCTGCCGACCTGTTTTTCGATTATCAGTCAGCATGATGGTTATATCGAAGCTGATTCTGAGCTTGGTTTCGGCAGCATTTTTACAATTTATCTGCCTGCAGCAGCGTCTCAACAGAAGGCTGCTCAGACGGCAGACATTTCTGCTCATGCCCACAATGGCACGATTCTGGTAATGGATGACGAGGAGATTCTGCGCGAAACGATCTGTATGATGCTGCAGGCCATCGGCTATTCTGCTGTGTGCCTCGAAAATGCCGAGTCGGCCGTTCGTTATTTTGTCGAGGAAACCAGAGCCGGCAGGAAACTTGCTGCGGTGCTGCTCGACCTGACCATAGCAGGCGGCCCTGGCGGTCGTGAAGCTATCAGAGAAATTCGCAGAATCTGTCAGGAAACACCGGTGTTTGTCGTCAGCGGTTATGCCGATGACCCGGTTATGGCTGACCCGCAGACGTTCGGCTTTAATGCCAGCCTTTGTAAGCCTTTTAGAAAGGCCGATCTTGAAAAAATGCTGGCAGCGCACATGGTTGCGCTGCCAGCTTCCAGATCGGATTCAGGTCATTAATCGACGGTTATCGACTTGCTGACGTTTTTGGGTACGTCCGGGTGAACCCCATGGTTGGCTATTTCGAGGCGATCCATGAACTGCATTTTCTTCAGGCTCATCTTGAATGCCAGCATTTGCAGCACTGCGGTTATCGCAAATATCGAAATGATTTTTGAGCCAGTCTTCGGAATGACAATATAACCATACTTATACGGGAAAGCCGAAGATGGTGTTACTGAAACCGCTTCGCGCAGGTCGTTGTTGTCTTCTGCAATCAGGTAGACATTGGCGCCCCTGATTTTGTGGGTGTTGATCTGCGAAATGGTAAGATTGATGTCGCGTTCGCGCGGTGTGGTGATGAATATCAGCGGGTAATTATCGTAGAGACTGCCGAAAACATTGAAGTTTTTGAAAACTTCGTCGAAGATTTCCTTCTCTTCACTGCTCAGGTAGGTCGGGTTGAGATCTTTGAAGGCATATTCACTTATTGCCTTGAACATGCGCAGAACGCCGCGGGGCTTGAGTGGTTCACCTTTTTTGTGCTCGAGCACGAAATTAAGCACCTCTTCGAGGCGGGTCATCAGCTCGCCGATCGAATCGAGGCCAAAAATTGAGTTCAGACCGAGAATGGTATTGGGGCCGTGCTTGAATTCAGAGCCCTCAAAGCCTTCGGTATGGTTTAGCACGATTTCTCTGACTTTCAGAGCCCCTTCTTTGGCGATGCCGAGAATGCGAGTGGCGAGAATGTGCATGCTTGGCTTGAGATAAAGTTGCTCGGCAACCATTTCAGTTTCCTGCTGCGTGGTTTTCAGCGTCAGGTCGATCAGGCCGGGGATTTTCATCATTTCTTCAAGGTGGAAACTGGCCGGCATGCCGTCGCCGGTGTTCTTTTCGCCAGCTTTTTCAAGGCTGGTTTTTACTTCAAGCGCGAGAGCGTAGAGCACCAGCAGCTGATTGAGAAAACTCTTGGTCGCGGGTACGGCTATTTCTGGGCCACAGAACAGTGGTATGTAAAGATGTGATTTTTCGAGGGCAAGCGTCGAGTTGGTGTTGTTGAGGATACAGATGCGTCTTGCCTGCGGATATTTTTCTTCGAGAAAGGTGAAAACATCGATAAGGTCTTTGGTTTCGCCGCTCTGGCTGATGCCGATGATAACATCGTTTTTGCCAAGTGAGCGTGTGCACTGAGCTCTGAATTCGCCCGGAAGCAGCGGAGTTACCGAGATGCCGGCAATTTCATTGAAGAACAGCGGTGCGGTTTTGGCGGCATGAAAAGAGGTGCCGCAGGCGAGCATATATATAGAATCGCCATTTTGCCGGGCTTTGACGATGGTCTCTACGAATTCTTTCATTCTGCCTTCAAGCAGTCTGATATTTTCGAATTCGAAAATGCCATCGATGAGCTTTATCATTGCAGGGTCGGCATGTTTACTGTCCGATTGCTCGAGAACGCGACGCACATCTTCGAGAAGCGAGGCAAAATCAGATTCCAGTTCCATGTTGACCTTGCCTGGTTCTACTTTAGCTGCCAGATTCAAGAGTTCCTTTGCCGATTTTGTTTCGAAAAGCTCTTCAACCGCGGCTTTGAATGCCTGTGGTTCGGTCAGTTGCGCCAATGCCTGAATGCCTTCGCCGAGGCGCGTATAATGATCCCCATGTGTCTGCAGGTGGTCTCTGAGCAGTCTGATCAGAGAGTTGCCACCGCCAAACAGGCTGATGAGTTTGGCGGTATTGCGACTCTGGCTGAATATTTCCTGCTCCATGAAATATTTGTATGGGTGCTGCAGCCGGGTTTCTTCGACTTTCAGCAGACTGCGCTGGCTCTGCCACTGCAGTTCACTGCCGTCGCGGGTGTCATACATCGCAAAGATGTTACTGTCGAAAATGGCGAACTGCTTTTCTCTGATCGGCACGAGAACTTTGGTCAACTGTAGAACCGATGCCAGGTCTGAAGATGCGATAACAAATTCGTTGAGGTCGCTGTTCTGGCCCCGGCCGATATACAGACTGCTGCCAGCCTTGATTGCCACTGTGCGTCTGGCGACCGGGTCAACGATGACAGCCGCAAATGAACCGGTGGTTTTTTTACAGGCTCTGACGACCGCATTTTTCATCGCGGTATATCTGACCTGATTGTCGTTCTCGTCTTTATAACGCAACTCTTCGGCAAAAAAATGCTCGACGGTGTGAACCAGCATTTCGCCGTCATTGTTGCTGACAACCTTGTGACCCTGAGAAGTCAGCCATTCTTTCAGCTGCATGCAGTTGGTGATGTTGCCGTTGTGCGCGCCATAAATATGGGTATGGCACTTAACGTCGTGTGGCTGAGCATTCTCGCGGGTTACCACGCCAAAAGTCGCCCATCTGACCTGACCGCAGAATATCTGGCCGGCGAGTTTGTCGACGCCCATTTCGTAAACGACCTTGCTTGGCGCACCCACGTCTTTTTTCAGGGTAATATTACCCGCTTCATCCTGAATTACGGCACCGGTCGAGTCGTAACCTCGGTATTCCAGCATTCTCAGCAGCTGGCATGCAGTCTGCCCCATTTTGTTAGAATCTTTAGCCAGAATCAGCCCAAGTACACCACACATAATTTAAGTATCCTTTCCATTCTTCTGCCCGACTGTTATCTTGAAGGCAACGGTCTTTG
>CAZFUG010000175.1:0-9123 GCA_964522035.1 uncultured bacterium | reverse complement strand
AACCGGCCGGGTAAACACGACCCTGTTTCCGATCAGCAGCCTGCCGCTGACGTTGTTGCGCAGTTCTACAGCATGGGCACCCGGAGTGAGCGCTTTGATGTCGAAATAGCAGTTGCCGGTATCCCAGGTTCCGGTCTGAGTTAACGCTTTGTCATTGACGTAGCCCTGCATGCCTGCCTGAGTGCCAAAGTTCTGCCCCTGCAGAGCCAGTGTATAACCGGAAACGGTGTGATTGTTTATAATCGGCGCAATAAATGCAGTCGTCAGCGATAGGCCGGTTACATCGTTCCCTTCTGTGACGGTAACGGACATAGAACCATCATACCCGTTTCTCAGGGGATTGGTTTTGAGCGTGTAAGCCCCGGGCGGCACATTTTCGAATCTGAAAGCCGCTGGCGAAACATTTGAAACGATAGTGCGGGCAACATAGGTTGTGCCTTCCAGGATGACTTCGCCTTCGGTAAAATTCCAGCCAGCGACAGCCGGCCATGAAACCGAACCTGCAACCGTTGACACCACAACCTGCGAAGGTTTGACGTGAATGGCTGAGGCAAAAGAATAGGCCGCACCGGTCGTGAAAGTCACCGGGGTGGGTGGGTTCAGCTGGTAGAGGCCCTCGACGGTGAGGGTAGAGGTTCCGGGGGCGGCGAGGAAACTGTAGGTTCCGTCGGCCCGCGAAAGTGTGAACAGGGTTTCCGCAAGTGGAGCTTCAGGAGAAATTTTGATGCTGACACCGCTTTGATCAACTTCTGATTTGATGCGGATGTCTTTGATCACTGTACCTGAAATTTTTACTCTCGGATCGTAACGAGGATCAGATGCGCTTATTGTGCCGGGAAGGGCCAGCGTGGTATTGTCAAGGACCGCTACGTTCAAGCTCTGCGTTCTGGGAGAATACGCCAGTTCGCTGTCGATAACGGTTACGCTGTGGTTGCCGGTAAGAGTCGTAATGAATGAAAAGCCGCCGACCGCGTTGCTGTATGCCGAAACGGCTTTTCCGTCAGGGCTGGTGAGCTGGACAAGGCGGTTGGCGAGCATTGCCTGGGTAACAGGCAGCACCGGCGTAAGAGTTCCGACGATGTTTTTATAGCCGGCTGCCGGTTTAACGATGGCAAAAATGCCGATATCGGTTGCCTGGCCCGCAGTCACAACGATTCCGGTTTTGGCGGGCGCGACACCGTTAGTCGAACTTACTTCGAGTGAATAGGAGGCTGGAGCGACAGAGGCGGGGACTTTATCGATAATAAACCGGCCGTTGGTGCCCGTTACCCCGATCAGTGAGGTTCCGGTTACATGAACGATTGCACCGGCTTCAGGAACCCCGGCCAAGGAGACTTCACCGGTAATGGTGCCGGCAGTGAGAACCACCGGTGGGCTGATGAGGGAAAAGATTCCGACATTGGTGGTCTGCCCGGCAGTAACGATGATTCCGGTTTTGGCGGGGGCGCTGCCCTTAGTCGAGCTTACCTCAAGCGAATATGAGGCCGGGGCAAGAGAAGCCGGAACATTGGCAATTACGAAGCGGCCAGAGGTATCGGTGACACCGATAAACGAAGTTCCGGTTACATGAACGATTGCACCGGCTTCAGGAATTCCGGCCAAGGAGACTTCGCCGGTAATACTTCCGGTCGTCAGAGTCACCGGTGGACTGATAAGCGCAAAGATGCCGACATTAGTGGTTTGCCCGGCAGTAACGATGATTCCGGTTTTGGCTGGGGCACTGCCCTTAGTCGAGCTTACCTCGAGCGAATAGGAGGCCGGGGCAACAGAAGCCGGAATGTTGGCAATTACGAAGCGTCCTGAGGCATCAGTGACGCCGATAAACGAAGTTCCGGTTACATGAACTATCGCACCGGCTTCAGGCAGTCCGGATAAGGAAACTTCACCGACGATACTGCCGGTGTTTTGAATCACTGCCGGCTGGACCGTAATCCCGGCCAGATTAACAGTGTTGTTGTTCAGCGCGGTTACGTTCGCGATCAAAGGGGAAGGGTTGTAATTAAAGTCTTTTTCGGCGCAGACAACCAGGTAGGTTCCGGTTTTTACAACACTGAACTGAAACAGGCCGGATGCATTGCTGCGGGTGCCCATCAAAGTTCCATCGATCTGATTGGTCAGAATTATAAAATGACCGGCGACATCGGCAGTGGTTAAGCCGGCGGCAGGGATCAGAGAGCCGCTAAGCACCGCAAAGGGTGCGGTTGGAACAGTGAGAGAAAAAACCGGAATCTCGGTTGTGGCACCCGGATTGACCCGTACACCGGCCACTGGTGAAGCATCGCCATGACCGGGCAGAACTCTGATTTCGTATGGGGTGCTGGTTGTCAGAGTGTTGGAGGGAACGTTGTTGATGACGAAATAGCCCAGAGTATCGGTCAAAGCCACATAGGAGGTTCCGGAAATATAAACAAGCGCTCCGGAAACATTTTGAGCCACTCCGCCGACCAGAACCTGAACCCGTCCGCCGATTTTTCCGGTCGGGGTCAGCTGGGCATCGAGCGTGGTAACCGACCCAAGCATTACTCCGGTCTGAACGAACTGGTTTCCTTCGTCTTTAACGGCAATAAGAGTATACTGGCCAACCGGAATATCGACAAAGCTGTAGTTTCCACTGGCATCGCTGGTGGTTGAGTAGACGCCGTCACTGACCAGTTGCTGCGCCAGTGCAGAAGCCCGGAAAGATGGAAGTTGCGCCATCCCGGCCGTGTGGGCTTTTTCGCTTCTGTAAAGATAAACTGCAGCATTGGCAAGCGGGGAATTGTCGAGAATGACCGTGCCTCGCAGGGAAGCGGTCTCGGTATTTATCGCTGTTCCGACCGGATTGCCACCACCGCCACCGCCGCCACACGCGGTAAAAAACAGAGACAATGAAACCAGGCAGAAAAGCAGGACAAAACGATTTCTCAACATGTTTTTGAACCCCTCTCGGAATAAATGCATTTTCCGGACAGAAAAAACGGCCACGTGCTTCTGTTTTTATTTTTATATGAGCAGTGACCGGTTATGTTGTATTTACATTCTGCTCCTGCCGGATTTTTTTGTCAACGGTGACTGCGGATGGCTCAGAACCTGAGCTGACGACACTCGCCTATTTTCATGCCTGTGGCGGATACTTCATTTTCGACTGCTCTGATCCGTTTAAGCCCAGGTGCGTTTGCCTCCAGGGGGGGATTCAAACAAAAAACAAATGACATTTATAGATCGAGAGAGTATCTTATGTGGATTTTATCTCTCTAAGTGCCGCTATAAAGGAGATCGGAATGATAAGGATTGCCTGGGGATTCACGCTGGTATTTGCACTCGCCCTCAGTTTTCTGCATCCGCTGGTTCCGATGACGACATCTCACGGAGATGCCGCCAGAGCAGGCATATCATGGGGTTTTGCAATTTATGTGGTCGTCATGTGCAGATCTCTTATCGGGCTTATATTTCCGGGCAAGACGACGCACTTATCCTGGATTATCTATGCGGTCGCTGCTTTTATTCTTCCCCCGATTCTCTACAGGTTGGCATTATACTTCGCCGCTTGATGCAGCATCATCGAATATAAGGGCCTGAATCGAAGGTTGAACCTGAATGATCTTTGCTTTTCGCTGGTCTGGAAGAATAAGCGCCTGGCACCCACCTTCAGCAGGTCGAGAAATTATCAGGCGGACGATGGATCTTCAGAAGACAGAAATTGCAGATCTTATCGTAATGATCTTCCTCAGGCTTCCCGGCGGGCATACGCTTTCTTGATTGGAGTAGGACCTGCGGAAACTCTCATTTTATTGTGATTCGGCCTCTAATTACAGGGTAAAAAAGCGTGCCATTGTTCTGGAAGCTTGATTTCCAGGTAGTTTGTGAGCTGTATTGAAACTATTCTGATAAGATGTGTGGCGCTGTGTTTGCTGATAAGTTTGTTAATTCGGGCTACAGTCGTTTTTACAACTGCATCGTCATCGAATTCGCTGTATTTTGATCCCCAGACGAATTCGTATGCCAGTTTCAGCTGCACTCTTCTGGAATGGCTTTGCAGCATGAATGACAAAAGCCGGGCCTGCATAGAGTTGCTTTTCAAGCTCATCCGGTTCGAGAATATATATACCTTCCCGCTGATGCCGTCAAAGAAAAATGGGTGAGATGCTTTTTCGTTTTCTGCTATTTGATTGTATTCGCGCCGGGTAATTAATTCGATTTTGTCTGCTCCGAGACTGATGCATTCTCCGTCTGCATCGGCAGGAATTTTTTCAATGAGGCTTGTCGCATAGTCAGAGTTTTTAAAGAACTTTCTGGCGAATGCTCTGATAAAAGATGATGAATAGGCATATTGCCAGATGAAATATTTTTGGGCGTTTTTTAACTTTAAATCCGCAACTTTTGCAAATACCAGAAACCACATTGGATCGAATGTTTTGCAAGAATTGAAATTGTAAAATATTTGTTCGAGCTTTGATTTATCTGGATTTGAAGGTGCTTCGAGCAATTGCGATATCAACTCCGAATATAAATATTCGGCTGTTCCCTTTTCAAATCCAGCAAGCCTGTCGGGGCTGATGTAAGGTATTGCGTGATCGTTGGAAAGCAGAGCAAGCAAGACAAAAGCGCGGTTTACAATTATCGCTTTAACAGTGTCGTCACAATGTTCCCTGGTATGCACCAGAAGGTTGACTGCTTCCGATATTTTGTGCCTGAACAGCAGCCCACGAGCTTTTGCAAGATTTATCACCACT
Organism: uncultured bacterium; assembly: GCA_964522035.1. Lineage (GTDB taxonomy): Bacteria > Muiribacteriota > Ozemobacteria > Ozemobacterales > Ozemobacteraceae > Rifleibacterium. Next base: position 4,411 of record CAZFUG010000175.1, on the reverse strand, counting down.
TCCTCAGAGCTTTTTTTATTGTTAAGCTTGCTTATCCAGTAGTCAGATTCTTCAAATCTTCCGAGGTATTGGGCAAAAGACGCCAGCAGAGCCGGGTGCTCTGAGTTCATAAAAGTGCTTGCTGTTTTTTGCTTGATACTCCACGCTTCCTGAGCAATTTGATATGCACTCACAAATTTGCCAAGATAGAACTCAGTCAGGGCCATATAAAACAAGATCATGATGTGTGCCGTCTGATTGGCGACTTTCTGGCTCAGCCGGGCTCCAAGTTCAAGATTGGCGGCAGCTTTTTTAAACGCTGCCTGCCTGAACTCTATTATCCCGATGTTTCCGTGCAGAACTCCCAGAAAGTTATCAGAAAGCAGGGATTTTTGAGTCTGGCATTTTAAGATTTCAGCATATAACTGCCTGGACCTTTCATAATCAGTTTCGCCGATATAAACGATTCCAAGGTATATCTGGCTTACAGTTGCCATCCGCTGGTTTTTTTCTGTTGAAAAAGCTTCAATGGCTTTCCGGTAATAAGCTTTTGCCCGCTCTTTATTCCCTGAACGATAAGCTGTAGCCGCTTCTGCAAGGCACGTCCAGCCCCACTGTTCAACAGATATATTCTCAGCCGACGACCATAATTTAATTGCCTCAGCAATGAGACCACGGACCACAAGCGCTGTTGCCATCAATGCCCTTAGCTTATGCCCGTAATTGTGGTCGCCGAGCATACGATAAGCCAGCACCAGCAAACCGGATTTGCCATGAAAAAAAAGAGACTCCCCCCAGTTATATGCCGCATATTCCACGAGTTCATGACTGTTTGTTGCAAGCGCGACGATCATGGCACCACAGCAGGTATCTGCGTCATTTTGAATCTGGCTGGAAAAAGCCTTGAAGGCTTCCAGAAGAATGGCTTTCTGCCCGGTTGAGCCGGTAAACGGCTTGAGCCATTTACCAATGTTTTTTATCTCGTTTTCCTGAAAATCTCTATCTGTGATTTTCAGACCCATATCAGCAAGCCATGAAGAGAAGTCGCGGTAACGCACCGGGCTCGAAGTTACAATCAAATTGCAAAGTGCGTTTTCTTCAGGGTTATCATTGATTAAAATCAGTGACTTCTGCTTTCTAAGGGCATTTATGTAGCCAGGAGAATTCCTGAATATCAGCCATTCTTTATTTCTTCCATCATAATGTGTTGGCTTGAGTTCAAGAATTCTCGCGGGAAAAAACACTTTAAGCGGTTTTTCCCAGAGCGATTCGTCATTTGCCGTTCTGTGATCGAGCTTAACCGCTGAATCTGAAAGCTTGTCACCCAATTGTGAGTAACTTTGCAGCCGCCCGCTCCATGCCAGGTAAAAAGCCGCTCTTTTAACCACCGAATCAGAGAATAATTCTGCAAGACCCAGGATGTGGCAGGTGGTGCCGGCCAAAGTCTGGGCCATCTCTGCCAGCTTATTCATTTCAAAGGCATAGTCAAGGTCGTTGAGCATATCAAGCCATGCCAGCAAAGGTTTTGCAACTGCAATGCCAGAAAACATGCGGCAGATATGGCTGCTTAAGCGGTTATCGAGATCTTTTCTGTAGACAAACCGTACTTCGATTCCATTAATGATACGGTTGCGATGCCGCTTTTGACTGATAATGCTTATCAGTAGCGGGCTTTCGCTGGTAAGCCCATGCAGAAAAGCCGCAGCCCTGTGCGAAATATAATCTCCGGGATGCATATACTTCGCAACCTCTGAAACCAGCTCTCGCCAGAAGAGAATGCTGTCATATACAACTTTTCCGCTTTTATTGTTGAGTTCGGGCATTGAAATTTTTCGCTGCCGGCATGGCAATCAGAAATGTATTTGTTCAGGTCAGTAAGGTTGCTGGCAGAGCAGGCGTAATGATTATATCACACTAATGAAATTATGCATTTTGCAGGCCCTCCTGAACAGCAGGGATACTTGATAAAAAAAAGACCAGGCTGTGAGCCTGGTCTGGTGCTAATTGTCTCGGGGATCTAGCGCAGAAAATGCCCATCGTTGCCGATTTTTCCGGGGCCATTCAGAACATAGATGCCGGCTGAATGATTCTTAACGCTGAATGTTATGTTCCCGCCGGTCACATTTATTTCACTTCCGGTTACCGCGTCCCGATAGAGTCCATTTCTGATGCCGGTCACGGTAAAATTCTGGTCGTATCCTGTAGCCAGGCCTACAACAGCGTAGCTGTTGCCATTTTCCCAGTCTCTGACAAAGCTCATGCCTGCGCCCCATTCGTGCACTTTTTGCATTGCACCCTTCTGCAGGGCAGGCACAGCCCTTCTGATCTGATTCAGGCGCTGAATGTGGGTCCAGAGCGAATGTGATTTTGTCTGCTCAATTTTATCGGTCTCGAGATGGTCGCCAAAATATGCTCTGCCAGTCTGGTCCAGCGGGTCTTTCTTGCCGGCGACGTCCGGCGGGGCTCGCTCTTGCAAGGGTATTTCCTCACCATAATACAGGCAGGGAATTCCCCTTATTGTCCAGAGCAGATTATAGGAAATGGCCGCGTTGCTGTCTTCGCCGCCGTATCTGAATTTAAAATCGTTGTCTGGCCCGACATCATGATTCTGGAAAAATGTGACCAGGTTGCTGGCATTGCCATATATCCAGTCCATGCTCAAAACATAGCCAATGCCGCCGAAATTACCTCTGCTCAAGTTATCTCTGAAAGTTGAAAAGAGAGAGAAATCAAGCACTGAAAAACCTGAGTCCGGCCCTGAATTGGGATCTTTGGGGTCATTGCCAAGCCTTGTATACCACCAGGGTCTGATCTGCGAAGGGCCATTGTCTCCGCCCAGATCGCCCCAGCCGTGACCTTTTACCAGGTTTTCACCAAACACAAACACACCAGGTTTGTGTTCTTTCCAGTTATTCACATAAGTCATCAGTTCATCGCGATCCACATGCTTTACGGTATCGACTCTTATGGCATCGACACCCATGTCGAGGTATTTTCGAATCGCATTGTTGAGATAATCCTTAACATTCTGCCGGCCCGTAGCGAGGTCAATGCAGTCGCCTGCCATGTGTTTGCGCTGCAGTGGCCAGGGATTTTCCCAGTCGCCGCCAGCGATAAATCCGTCAAGGTGATACCATTCGGGAGAGAGGGCCATCGGGTCGATGCCAAAGAAGCGGTTGGGGCTGATATTTGTTGTCGGCACCGTGATGCCGGTTGTGGGGTCAAGAAGGGGTTCGATGCCTTCCGGGTCTCTGGTTAATCTTTCCCTGAACCATTTTGGCGCAACAGGATTATCATCATCCATTCTGAATTCCCATGCATAATTGCCAATGTTGTCTTTATATGGCCATTTGGGCGTCATGCCCGGCTCACGGAAATACTTGATCGGCAGGCGGTCTATCCAGACTTTTCCGCGAATTCCGTAATTTGAAGAATGATTCACGACAACATCCTGAATAACCTTCAAGCCTCGGGCATGACAGGCATTAATCAAGTCCTGGTAGGTTGCGCCCGGAGATTCAAGTCTGGGGTCGATTCTGTTCCAGTCATAGCCGTGGTAGCCGTGATAATCGAGTCCGCTTCTGTTTTCGATGGGTGGAGTTATCCATATTGCGGTAAAGCCCAGTTCTTTGATGTAGTCGAGCTGCTGTATCAGACCTTTAAAGTCGCCGCGCCAGTGCGGGTCACCTTTTTTGATTCTGTCCCTGTTGTAGAAATTGTTTGAAGAGTCTCCGTCAAAAAATCTTGTGGTGATTAAAAAATAAATGCTCTCTTCTCTGAAATCCACGCCGGACTGAGGCGGTGTCGCAGGTGGCTGCGGTGACGGAACAGGTTCACTCTGGTTTTCTGATCTTGCCAGCCAGTATTCTCCGGTTTTGTCGTTAAAAGCAAAAACATAATTGCCGCTGGTCTGAATACTTGCTTTTATATTGCCTTCAGATCTTTTGGCATGCGAGTTCTGGGGCAGTTCGATTTTGTGATTGTCATCTCCCCAGTTGATCTTCCATGAGTTGTCGGCAGCGAACTTGTATTCCACATTGCCAATGTGCAGAAAGATTTCTGTCATCCAGATATCGCCATTTTTTATCATGGCTCCCGAAGAAGACTTCAGATCCCAGTTGTTGAAACACCCGGCAAGATTGATGCTTTGAGCGGCAGAAGCAACAACGACAGAACTTAGCAGAAGCACCAGAACAAACAGTAATTTTATTTTCACGGGTTATACCTCCATCAATGCCTTGAAATACGATTCCTGCCCCAGACAACGTGCTGATCGCCGCTCGCAAGAACACGCCAGCCTGCACCCGGGTTCCATTCTTTCCAGCCAATTTTCATGGCGATGCGATCATCGATTATGGCCGCATAAAGCCCCTGTTCTGCGGCAACAATCTTTAACTCACTGCCGCTGTGAATAATGTTTGCAGAAACTGCT
>CAZFUG010000174.1:6027-9139 GCA_964522035.1 uncultured bacterium | reverse complement strand
CCGGATGATCGGCAAGAAAAGAATAAGCCACGGATGAACTCGGATGAACCCGGATAATCAGCAAGAAAAGAACAAGCCACGGATCAACACAGATCAACCCGGATGATCGGCAAGAAAAGAATAAGCCACGGATGAACTCGGATGAACCCGGATAATCAGCAAGAAAAGAACAAGCCACGGATCAACACAGATCAACCCGGATGATCGGCAAGAAAAGAATAAGCCACGGATGAACTCGGATGAACCCGGATGATCGGCAAGAAAAGAATGAGCCACGGATGAACACAGATCAACACGGATAGTGGAAAAATGCAGTCCCAAAAATAAAACCGGCGCCGTATTTCACATTCCGGCGCCGGTTTGCGGGTGCAATCCTTTACTTTCAATCCTCAAAAGAAGCTTAACCGAACTCCCTTTTATTCTACTTTTTTCACTTCGCCGTTTTCGAGGGTAAAGATGGCGGTTTCTTCGCGGGTGGGCTTTACTTCAGTGTTGGCGTATTCGATGTAGATATTCGGGCGACCGTCACCGTCGCGGTCGGCAACCACGGCATTACCGGCACAGAAGCCAGTTTCTTCCCAGATCGGGGTGTATTTGCCGTCTTTATTGTGCAGCAGGGCGAATTCTTTAAAGCCACCCGAACCGCCGAGGTCCATCTGAATAAGCAGTTCCTTTTCGCCGTCAAGATCGAGGTCTTCTTCGAGCACCTGCTCGATGGCGCGGCCTTCAGACGCAAACAGCTCGACAGTGTCGCTGCCGTTTTCGAGAATGATGCGGTCCATGCGGGCGATGCTTTCGTCGGCCTGGCGGCGTTCAAGCACGAGGCGGCCGCGATCGCTCACCGAAACGTCACTCTTTTCGAACAGAGCCGCTTTAAGCGAATCAGATGCCACAAACACGGTGCCGGTGAGAACGACTATGGCAAGAGAGATTCTGGTGAAGTTTGTCTTTTTCATTTTGGTTTCCTCAGCGGCCGATGCCCTTGGTGTTGGTGTAATTTTCTTCGATGAGGCTGTCGACGGTATGGCCGGGGGTTACCAGCCAGTCCTGCACGAGTTTGCGTTCGTCGGCGGTCAGCTCGAGGCCGAGGCACATCTTCAGTTTCAGACCATAGCCACGAGTTTCGGTCGGAATCTTACGGCTGCTTTTGAAAGTGTCCCATGATAACTTCATGCTGCTTGAGAATGGCCCGAGGTTATAGGCGCAGGCGGCCATGATCAGCTTCTCAGCCCCGCTCTTTTTGCTGACGGCGCCGCTGTTGAAAATCTCGGTCAGATATTTGGCGCCACCTTTGAGGTTCTGTGCCCCGTCTTTAGCGTCGATCTTCAGACCACGGGCAGTATTCGGCATCAGCTGCATGAAACCCTGAGCTCCGGCCCAGCTTTTGGTCAGTTTGCCCCTTGCACTCATGTGCACGCCACGGCTTTCGATCCAGATGATGGCGCGCATGTAATCTTCGCGGGTAATTTTTTCGCCGTATTTGTTGGTGACATCCGGAAATTCCCATTCATCACAATGGGCATCACAGGCAGTTTTGAACCATTCCTTGAACTTAGCTGAACCGGTAGTAACGGCTTTTCCGGTCGCAGGTTCCGGGGAAACGGCCGCCGGGGCCTTGCTGCCAGTAGCAGTTGGAGTTGTCGCACCAGCCGCAGTGCCACTGCTGTTTCCATTTGAACCTGCAGCCTGTTTACTGATATCAGTGTTTTTAACATCGCCATAGGTAAGGCGGGTTCCGGTCGTGGTGATTCCGTTTGCCGCCGGCATTTTCCCGATTGGCATTTCGTCGATTTCGGCAGCATTGGCTGACGGGATAATACCGCCGACAACGGCTTTAAGAATATCGAGCACACCTTTGAGAACCTTGAAAAAACCGCGCAGTTCTTTTGTTTCGCCGGTCTGAGTCTGTGATTGTGGCTCATCGGCCGCCACGATCTTTTTCTGCGCCTGCGACCCGGTATTGTTAACCTCGAACGGGGTCTGGGCTGGAGCGGCGTTTATACTCAAGCAGAACAACGCAATCAGAATAATTGCATAACGCTTCATGTGTTTATCTCCGGAAAAGCCTTGCTATATGTGTACCGATTTTTAATTCTAACCGAAATTCGTATTCGACGAAAGGGGGCCGGGCAATTTTAACCGGCAATATCGCTCTGATTTTGCTTTTCTTGAAACAAAATATGGCCGGTTGCCATTATTGTTTTCGGGCTTGAAATGATTTATACTTTAGTTGTTGCGCGAATCTGTTCGAGGAGCAGCAAGATGTATATTCTCGACGATCTGGAAGACGACAGAATGTTTTTCAATCTGACCAACGATGTCGTGTTCAAAATCGTTTTTTCGAGCCCTGGCAACGAAAGACTTCTCACGCTTCTTCTCAATGCTTTGCTGCAATTGAAGGGTGACGATCAGATAGAATCGCTCGAAATTCTCAATCCCTTCAATTTACCGGAATTTCGCAATGACAAACATTCAATCATTGACGTCAGAGCGAAAGACCGCGCCGGCAGGAGATACTGCATAGAAGTCCAGATGCGGGCTCACAAAGAACTGATGAAAAGAGTGGTCTATTATTCTGCAGTCAGTTATGCCAGGCAGTTAGCCAAAAGTGGCAGTTACGCCGATCTTAACAAAACCATATGCCTCTGGATAATGGGCGAAACCATTGTCAGTGAGCAAGAAATTTACAATAAGTTCCTTATCAGTCATGTAGATACGCATAGACCCCTGACAGACCTGATTGAATATCATTTTGTCGAACTTTCGAAATTTAACGGGAAAAAGCCTGCGGGCCTGCGCACCAGGTTCGAAAAGTGGCTGCACATTCTCAAATTTGGTGATCTCTATCAGTCGATAGAAGATCTTCCCGAAGCCTTGAAAAAGGAACCCGGAATAAGTGAGGTTGTAAACAACATGTCAATTGCCAATACCGATGAGCATCTCAGAGAAATTCTGATCAGCCGCGAAATGTTCCTTCTCGACATGAACACTGAAAAACAGGCCGCCAGAAAAGAAGGACGTGAAGAAGGTCGAAAGGAAGGAAGACAAGAAGGAAGACAAGAAGGCAGGCAAGAAGGCAGGCAAGAAGGCAGGCAAGAAGGCAGGCAAGAAG
>CAZFUG010000174.1:0-5927 GCA_964522035.1 uncultured bacterium | reverse complement strand
AAGAAGGCAGGCAAGAAGGCAGGCAAGAAGGCAGGCAAGAAGGCAGGCAAGAAGGACACAAGGAAGCCATTGCCGAAACTGCCATGAAAATGCTGGCGAAGGGTATCAGTCCGCAGACCATCTCTGATATCACCGGCCTGACACCAGAACAGATCGAAAAACTGGTTTCTGAAAGAAACCGTGTTTCAGAAACGGCAGCAGCATATTCGCCAGCGAGAAAGTCGACAAAGCGAACAGGCAAAACCAAAAGCCCTTAATTGAGCGAATTTACCAAAGCTTTACACCATATAAAAAAGCTCTTTGATAAATAAGATACTCCCCATTAACCACCATTGAAGCTTATTTTTTCTGCAACAACATTTCTATCGGCTTTTTTACTTTTTCTGCTCCAGCCGATGGCGGGCAAAAATCTTTTGCCCACCGCCGGGGGGTCACCCGCCACCTGGAATAGCTGCATGGCTTTCTTTCAACTGCTGCTTCTGGGCGGCTACCTCTGGGCCCACGTTTCTGTAAAAAAAGCCGGCGTCAGCCGCCAGTCTCTCATACAGGTATGCCTTGCAGCCACAGCTCTCGCTTTTCTTGGTCGACTGCTGAAAACCGACGACACCATCGGCAATAACCCGTCTTTTTGGGTAATGTACCAGTTATTCAAAACCGTCGGGTTGCCGTTTTTTGTTCTGGCCGCCCTATCACCGCTGCTGCAGGTATGGTTTGCCAACACCGGGCACCCGCAGAGCAGCGATCCATATTTCCTTTACGCGGCCGGCAACTGCGGAAGTTTCGCCGCCCTGCTGGCTTTTCCGCTTCTGATCGAACCGAATCTCAGACTTGGCACACAGGCAAATCTTTTTGGGCTTCTCTTTGTAATACTTCTCCTGATGCTGGTCGTCTGCCGAGCTTACATTAAATCCGGCGAACAGGCTGAAAATGTTACTATCACCGGACCCGAAGAAGCTTCAGCGCCAACTGGCAACAGAATCCTGTGGGTAATCGCCGCCTTTATACCCTCAAGCATGCTGCTGGCAACGACTCAGTTCATCACGACAGACATCGCTCCGGTTCCGCTTCTGTGGGTTTTGCCGCTGATTGCCTATCTGGCAACCTTTATCATCGCCTTCAGTAAAACCGGAGTCGGCAGCAATGCCATTGAACAATGCGCCATGGCAGGTGTACTGCTGTTTCCCGCCGGCTTTTTTCTGCTGACTAACCATTTATGGGTCGGAATACCGCTGCACCTGTTCACGCTGTTCTCGGTGTCACTGCTTTGCCACGACTGGCTGGCGTGCAACCGCCCCAACACCAGTCGCCTGACTGAATTCTTTGCCTTCATTTCTCTTGGCGGCTGCCTTGGCGGAATATTCAACACCTTTTTGTTTCCGGGATTTTTCTCAACTTTTGCCGAATACCCCCTGATGATTGTCGTCGCCTGCCTGATGTTCAAACGTTTCAAATCGAACGCAAACAATGGTGATGGCCCTGAAGAAAGCATCTCGCTTTCTGTCGTGATAGGCATTTACGCCGCCGCACTGCTGGCAATGACCAACCATCTGAACCTGCCGTTGTTTTTTCAGCAACTGTCGGCGTATACAGGGTTCGATGCCACGCGGGCACCGATAAGCGAAATTATCATGCTGCTGCATAATTATCAGATGGCTTTCAGGGCAGTTATTCTGGCCTTGTTCTCGCTTTTTCCACTGTTTCTGGTAAAAAAGATGCCCCGTTTGAATCTCGCGCTGTTTTTACTGATCGTCATGAGTTTTCTGTTTGTCTGGAAAACCGGCAACCAGTCTGTCAGCCTGTTCAGAGCCCGCAATTTCTTCGGCATCAAAAACGTGCAGTATAATCCCCGGTTAAAAATCAGGTCTCTTCTCCACGGCACCACGATTCACGGAAACCAGAATACTCAGCCCGAATACTCGGGCCGGCCGCTCACCTACTTTCATCCTCTGGGGCCAATCGGCCAGATTTTTAAATTGCCGGCAGCTGCGAAAAATAATCTCAGAGTGGCGGTTATAGGAATGGGCGTCGGGTCTATTGCCGCCTATGCCAGGCCTGGCAATGAATTTACTTTTTTTGAGCTCGACCCACAGATAATAAGCATCGCGCAAAACCCGAATCTGTTCACCTTCATCGCCGACAAAGCCGAAACCTGCCGCATCGTCTGTGGCGATGGCAGACAGATGATAAAACAGTTTCCCGGGCAGTATTTCGACATGATCATTCTCGATGCTTTCTCTTCCGATGCTATTCCGATGCACCTGTTAACAATCGAAGCTGTAAAAGAATATTTACATCGTCTGAAACCAGATGGTCTGATGGTTTTTCATATCACCAACCGCCATCTTGACCTTAAACCGGTTATTGCGGCAACGGCTGCGAGCTGCAATCTTAGTGGCCTGAGCATCGGCGATGATTATTTTGACTCCGAAGCACCGGAAAATTTTCAGCGCTTTCAGTCAGACTACATAGTTCTTTCGCAGGACCTCTCACTCCTGCGCCTTCTTGTCGAAGACGCGGCAGCAGGCTGGCGGCGGCTTGTTAATGACAATATGGTGCAACCATGGTCAGATGATTTCTCAAGCCTTCTTGCAGCGATAAACCTGTTTAAGCCTGCTGTAGAAGACTGAACCGTAAGGCAAACATTTTTTACATCCACCGGATTTCTTTTACAGGTTTTGCGGAGTATGCGGTTGAACCGTTCACCTTTTTTCAGGTGTAAAAAGATGAAGTATCGGCTTCAGAAGTGTATAATGATTATATGGCAATAAAAAATTACTGTGCATGCGCAGTAAAAATGCCTGGGGTGCTGGTATCGATCGAAAAGCTGGTACATTATTTGCCTGTTATCAGTCTTAAAGGGCATTATCAATGCCTGGGGAGGGCAGAGATGAGAAAATTTCTGAAATATCTCAAAAGCAGAGGCTTTACTCTCGTTGAAGCCCTTGTTGCAACTATCATTGCGGGTTACTGCATGCTGCCGATCATGGGCACTCTGCAAAGCGGCATCGAAAAAACCCAGGGGTTCGATCACAAGGAAAAATTGAGGGTATTGGCCAGATCGCGCCTGAACAAAGAGCTTTCAGTCGGCGCCTTTGACCACACTGCCATCGATACTTCAACTGCGTATCATTACGTTTATTACAATACCGCCAGCGAGCCTCAACTGTTGTCGATAGACGCCGCCGTTGCTTCAGACGTGCTCATGGCCACGCAGGTTCCGGCATCGGTCAGCAGCATAGTCTTCAGCTACAAGGTAAGCGTAGCGGTCAAAGAAAATCTGAAACTCGGCACCTCAACTGCAAACATCAAAGCCGATTTCGTGAGCGGCATAGGCGGTCTGAAAGCCGTCACAGTAATGGCCGAGCTTGAGCCTAATGAAAACGTTGTTGCAACTGATTCCATAAGTCTGTTTTCGATGCTCAACATACCCAGCTTCAGCGAAGACTTCATCTGGGTTTCAAACCCGAAAAACGTTGAGCTGATCGCCATCGACCCGTTCGCACGTACCAAAGCCGAAAGTTTTCTGCTCCCTCTCGACGACAACAGTAAATCAAGAGAAGACGCGGCAAACGATACCGCCCGCCCCTGGAACATCGCAGTTCACCCAAACCAAAAGTTCGTCGTCATGCAGTGCAAACATAAAATCAAGGCCCTCAACATCGACCGAGAAAGCCCCAAATACGGTCAATGCAAAGAAATCTGGCCCCAATATACAATCAATGGAGCCGATATTGGCTCTAGTTACGCTTCAAAGCTGGCTGATGTTGTAAAAGACGACAAAAACAAGGCTGCTGAAGACAAAGGTATAGTTTTTCGCCCAGATGGCAAATTCTGTTATGTCGCTGCCCACGACGAAAAGAAGATTTTTTCGTTCGTTGCCAGCAACACCGAAAACTGGGAAAACCTGGCGCTGATTGACAAGACCGAATTTACCACAACAAAGGATAAAAACAGTGTATTGCACGCCGGAGCCGATGGCTGGCTGTATGTGGGGCCCAAAGACGCCAACAAGGTCATACGCTACCCGATGTATCACACCTCGATATTTTCTCAGAATGGTCAGGAAATCACCGACCCTTCGAACAAACAGGTGCTGGCCATCGATACACTTCCTGATGGCAAGCGTTTTTTCATTCTTTGGATGGATAACATCATAACCAGGCACGATTCGATTACAGGCGAAAAAGTCGGGCAAACGGTTATCACCCCTACCCCAAGCGGTATCTGCAGCGACATGTTTTTAAGCGGTGATGGGCGTTATCTGGCTATTGTCGATGCGGGCTCCGGTGCCGGCAAAGGAGGCTTTTTTCTTCTCAACCTCAGCACCCACGGTATTACAGGCACCAACTACACCCTCACCGATTCTGCAGTCTTCAAAAAAGCTGACCCGAACAACCTCGGCAAAAAGGAAAAAACCGAGTTTGGCATGTACGTGCCGCAAAGCAACGAATTTATTTTTGACGAAGAAAAAAAACCATTTCTTTTCAATGTCGATATTCCAGGCATGCAGAGCGATGCATACGCGGCAGGAATTCCGGATGACCGCGTCATTAACTTTGCTGCGGCCGATAAGTCACAGGTTGCATTCACCGCCAGAAAACCAAATTATCTGCTCGTTGGACTTGACGACAAATCGGTGAATTTTGTCGATGTCAACACCGGCAAGACCAACGAAACCATGAAGATCCCTGTTGACGCGGTTCCGGTCGATGTCGCACTGACCCCGCGCGGTGAAAAATTCAAAGTCATCTTCGGAAGCGCAAGAACCGGCGTCGACACATACGATGTGCCGACCCGCACCCGCACCCATGGCCCGCATGGCGCGGCAGAAATGTTTGAAGTTGAAATTCCGAACACCTATTTCCACACAAACCAGAGCCAGACTCATTTCACCACTCTCGAAAAGCACAATACCGACAGCTGGCGCAACGGTTACTGGGCAGACGTTCCATTGCCAGGCGCCCCGCCATCTGACTATCGTATGCCTAATGACGTTGATTTCAGCTGCGACTGGGTACCTCAGGATGTAGTATCTCTCACAGAAGGCGGATTCCTTTATCTCTTCAAAAAAGCTGACGGCAGCACCTGTCTCGAATGGGTCGGCAACCGCCCCTGGGGCTCTATGTCCAATAACTACGAAAGGTTCGCCCGCTGGTATTCAAGAGAAATACCAGTCACACTTCCGACATCGCTGCAGACGAATGCAGGGGGGCCCGACACCTGGACCGGCCAGATAGGTTTTCTGCGACATGTAACCTTTGCTCCGGGCACGATAATTGAAAGAATGATTTTTCAAACCGGCACGTTCGCCGGCACGAGATATGTAACACCGGTGATGGTTGAAAAAACAGCCACAACAGCTCACATAAGAGATATCGGGCAGACGATTGCCGTAACCCAGAGCGGCAGTTATGATGAAAAAATAATCTGGCAAAGAGGCGGGATTATAAGAAATGCCAATTACAGGCCCGGCTGGTGGCAGGGCAACCTGAGCGGCTCGGCCTGCGCCGGGGCAATCAATGCCCTCGATGATGCCGCAGGGCTTTTTACGGGTTCATTCACCAAAAGCAATGGTTCAGACATCGCAATGACGCCGGCTGATGTAACTCTTGACGCGGCTCTTTATCACGAAACCACCTGGCCGGCGGCTATTACAAGAAAATACCCGGTTCAGTTCAAACCAGCGCTGGTAGAAAGCTTTCCCCCGATGCACGCTATAAACATAGCAGTCAGCCCAGATGACCGATATCTGGCCATCGAAACCCTCGGTACCCCTCATCAGATTCACCTTTACGATTTTGCCGCCAACAACTTTTACCAGGAAACGCAGATGAATGGTTTGCTGACCGATTATAGAGACCGAACTTCCCCGTTTGCGGTTTATTCAGGCAATGCCTCCTCAAAGCTGCTTTTTCCAACTGCCGGCT
>CAZFUG010000173.1:0-9151 GCA_964522035.1 uncultured bacterium | reverse complement strand
GATGAGACCGGCTGCAGCAAAACCTGCAAGAAATGCAGCAATCAGCTCACCACGCAGCGCTGCCATGGCCTCATCAGCCAGTTATGGTCAGGCTCCCGCTGACCGCACCGTCAGAACCCGCTCTGTGCAGAAAGACCCTGCAAATCTCAATGCCTTCAAGGTCACTTCGATTTTCCCGGGCGCCGACGCCAACAATGTCAACCGCAAAGCCAAAATTGCGGTACACTTCTCTGAACCGGCAGACCCGAGAACTGTTAACAACATCAACATTTCAGTGTTCGGAAACCAGGTTCGCGTCGACGGCAAGGTAATCTACGACCGACAGCAGAACCGGGCCATCTTTGAACCGACCAGCCCTCTCGATGCCAGAACCGAATACAAGGTAATCGTCAACGACAAAATCAAAAGTAGACTTGGCGAGCAGCTGACCCAGAGAGTTTCATGGCAGTTTGCCACCTCGGCCAACTCCGACAAACAGTATCTGCCGAGCCAGAAAACCGCCGAAGCCGATTCAGCATTCTACATACCCCTGGTTGACAGCAAGATCAAACCTTCTCCTGCTGGCTCCGCAGGTGGACGCCAGTCGCAGGCAAACGGCTCATTCAGCTTCGTGCCCGCAAAGCACTGGGCCTTTAAATCGATGCGCCACATTTCAAGCCGCGGAATTCTCAATGCCTTTCCGTTCGCCTATACCGACAGCGTCACGCGATACGAATTTGCCAGCGCCATCAATAATGCCCTCAGCAACCTCAAATCAATGCAGTACATGTCGAGCAAACCCCGCCTCAAAGTCAACGACATGATTCAGCTGCAACAGCTGGTTGTTGAATTCAGAAGCGAACTGAAATCTTACGGCGTCAACACCGCCTGGTTTGAAGGCTTCCTGCAGCAACAGGGCGTGAACCTGCAGCAGGTTGAAGCCAGGGTAAGAAAGCTCAACAGCTGACCTGAAACAAGAAACCACGAACAAAAAAAGCGATTGCTCAAACAAATGAGCAGTCGCTTTTTTATTTGCGGCCGTTTAAATTTATGACTTTACCTGGCGAGAAACAGGTCGAGATAGGGAATACTGTCTGACCGGTAACCTGTCATTTCTGACTCTGCCTCCGATATACGCAGATGCCCAAGACCGGAATGCCAGACGCCTTCAAAAGAAGCCATATGCTTGTCGCCTGCAGCCAGACTGCCGAAAAATTTCTGGTCATGATCCGGCGGCCCCTTCAGTTTCCAGACGAAGGTTTGCGGCAGTCCATAAGAAGACAAACCTGGGTAGAGACTGCTGCCTCGATTTTTAAATCTTTTAAAAACCGGCAATACCGAGTTCTCTGAGGTTGCGGCAAATTCCATTTCCATGGTTCCGCTTGCCAGACCGTTCTGCTGGTAATCAATGCGACCCGAAAGATGGCGTTCCCCATGCCCCTTGCCGATTTTAAGGCTGGCAAGCGTCGCTCTGCCAGCCAAATCAGGAACCCTGCTGCCGGTCAGCATTATAGACAACGCCGCCGTGCCGACCAGTTCAGGCAGCTTCAGACTGTATTTAAGCCCCCACGGAAGACGGTCGGACAATTCTGAAAAATCTACCGCAGAACAGGCAAAATTCAGGTCCCATTTGCGCGAATTCCTGGCAATCCCATCGACCTTACCACTCAACACCGCCGGAAAACCTGCAAAAAAGCTTCCGGAGTCGTTAAAGCCGAGATTGCCGTCAAAGTATTTCCAGCTGCCGTTGAACTCAAAAACCGTAAAATAAAGACCAAGTGCAACCACCCTCAGCTTTTCATATTTTCCGGTCAGATTGCCAAGAAAACCAACCTCTTCATTAAACAGCCATGAACCGGAACCATCGAGACGCCCGTCGAAACCAAACGGAAAAGCTTCCTGCCAGACGGGACTGAGCCATAATGACAAACGGGAAAGATCGACGGCAGCCGATGCTATATAACCGCTAAGCTCCACTTTACGACGTTTCTGCGTCACGCACAGCTCTGAGTTCAGCCGTTGGCCGGCGAAACACACAACAATGTTGCCATCAAGGCGCTGCTGTTTCTGCTTAAGAATGCCCGACACTGATGCAGAAGCTATCTGGCGGTTTTTCCAGCTGACTTCAGCAAGGGCATCGACCTGATGTTCGCCGGCATTTTCCGAAGGCTTCAGACACACACCATCCACCTTAACCAGCGCATGTGAACTGGACCATGGTTTAAGGGTAATCGGTCCGATCGAGAAACTGGCCAGCTCGATATTGGCAGGAATACCGGCAAAGCATGCCAGGCCGTTCCAGGCGGGAATCCTTTCGAGAATGGCCGGTGGCGCAGACATGCCTTCGATATCTGCTCGGCCGACCTGCCCTGACAAAGAAAGCACGCCAGCAGTCAAAAGACGTTCAAAGTTAACCCTGAGACTGATGCTGGCAAGTTCAGCCTCGAAAGGCGGTTTTCTTTTGACTACTCGAAATGATTCAAGGCTGATTCCGTCAGCGATACTGCCAGAAAAACCGGAATATTCCAGCTTCAGCTGGCCCTCGGTTGCGGCCCGGTCAACTGCAAAAATGAACGCTTCACGGGCAAAACTCTCAGACCTGACAAGAAACGCCAGAAAAACGCCAGAAAGCCCGACCAGCAACAGAACAATTTTTAAAACACGCCGGGGAAGCCTGGGAGTGATTGCGGGAGGCGAAGACACTTATAACTCCGGAAATGGGAATGAATCAGAAACTAACAATAAGAGTCTTCAGGAATAATAAATCCAGCGTTCGAGGTCAAGACTATAGTTTATGATTTCTTCTTCGCTGAAATAGACCTTCGCCTCATGCGCGAAGCTTTCAGATGAATCAGAACCATGAATGAGGTTATGCTTGACGTCGAGCGAGTAATCACCACGTATGGTGCCCGGCTGGGAGTTTTCGGGAGAAGTGGAACCCATCAGCCGGCGGCAGATTGAAATGGCGCCACGGCCCTGGATTATCATTGCGATACTTGGCCCCGAACAGATAAATTCAACGAGCGAGGGGTAAAAAGGCTTGCCATAATGGCACTCATACTGTTTTGCAGCCTGTTCAGGGGTAATCTGCAGCATTTTCATGGCCACTATTTTAAGGCCTTTTTCTTCGAACCGGCTGATAAGCCGACCGATCATGCCACGCTGCACGGCATCAGGTTTCAGCAAAAGAAAGGTATTTTCGAGGGGCAGTTGATCACTCATTCATTCATTCCACCAGTACAAGATTGAACTGCATGGAATAACATGAATTACGGCCTGCTTCCTTGATGATCTTGAAGCCATCGGTAAGAACGGCAACCGGGTCAAGATGCTGACGCATCTGTTCTACGCTCGGGTGAGTGTATTCTTCCAGGGCATCAGGTTCTTCGTTCAACATGAAATCCTCTACAGTTATCTGAAGCTTATCTTTAAACACTGAGAATTTCAAGTCAAACAAACCTGATGCCTTCTGGTAAGAAAGTTCGATCGAACCAATCAAAGCGGTCTCAAGAGCACTTCTAATGCGCCCCCGCGAATCATCACTCACCGAAAAATGATCGCAGATACCGTCAAGAGTCAGCAGAGCGTTACCAAGGTAACACCTGTCTGCCGGAATACGCATATGAAGCGAAAGTTCATCTTGACGAGCATTAGTCATGTATGCACCTGTCGACTGGTAGAAAAAAGCCTGATTATTCTTTGGCGGCGATAATTTTAATGACTTCTTCTTTGGTAGTAGCCTTCTTGAGGTCTTCGATCAGATCCTGATAGCGCAGCAGCCGTGAAATACGGGCAAGCAGCTTGAGATAAAGGCTACCAGACTCAACCGGAGCAGCAAGCAGAAAGATAAGGTGAACGGGGTCGCCATCTACTGAATTGAAATCGATGCCGCGGCCAGATCTGGCAAAAGCTATCGACACTTCATTAACAGTGTTCGCACGGGCGTGAGGAATGGCAATACCTGCACCAATCGCGGTGCTTCCAAGTTTTTCGCGCTCGAGAACTGCGCTGACGAAATGAGTGTGGTCACTCACACGTCCGGAACCACAAAGCATGTTAGAGAGCTTGTCAATTGCAGTTACTTTGTCGTTAACATCGAGCTGCAGATCTATGAAACTGTCCTGAAGTAATTCTGATATCATCGCTGTTTCTCCTCACCTGATAAGCTTACAAATACTACATACGCATAAATCGTGCCACGTCTAGATCCAGATTTTTCCTGCTCTGAATACCTCTATCTGATTACTTCAATGTGTTTTTTTTCCACACAGGGTACACGAGTGCAAATATAACACACTTTTTCAAATGTGCCAGTGGATTATTTACACTGTTCGACAAAAACCTCCATTCATTTCATCAATCCGTTTCAAGATCATGTTTTTTCAGCTGATGTCTCAGTGCAAACCTTGTTAAACCAAGAATTTCTGCAGCACGACTCTTCTTCCCCTCCACTTCGTGCATCACGTCGACAACGATTTTCTTCTCAACTGAATCAATATATTCCTTGAAGCTGAAGCCTGTCTTCTGCCAGGGCTTCGCCTCAACACTTTCAAACGAAACATAGCCGGTATCAACGTTCTTTTTAAGCTCTTCAGGCAAAGAAGCCGGTCTGATAAGATTTGATGTCTCAAGCAGCGTCGCACGCTCGATAATGTTGCGCAACTCGCGCACGTTACCGGGAAAATTGTAACTGTCGAGAATCTTTATTGTATCTTCTCTGAAACCGCTGATATCCTTCGAAAATTCTTTGCGAAATTCCTCAAGAAAATTCTTGGCCAGCAGCAGAATGTCATCGCGTCTTTCGCGCAGCGGCGGCAGATTGATGGTAAAAACATTGAGGCGGTAGAACAGATCCTGACGCAGCCTGCCGTCTTCGATATTTTTTTCAAGATCGGCATTGGTTGCAGAAATGATACGAACGTCGACATGAATGTCGCTGGTACCGCCAACCCGCCTGAACTTTCTTTCCTGAAGCACGCGCAGCAACTTAACCTGCAGAGAAGGATCCAGGTCACCAATCTCATCGAGGAAAAGCGTACCGCCATTCGCCAGCTCGAACAGGCCTTTTTTCTGTTTCTGAGCGTCAGTAAACGCTCCCTTTTCATGCCCGAAAAGCTCTGATTCGAGAAGAGTACTGCTGACCGCAGCAGCGTTAACATCGATAAAGGGTTTGTCGGCCCTGGTGCTCTGAAAGTGAATCTGCCTGGCAACCAGTTCTTTACCCGTACCAGATTCGCCGCGAATCAGAACCGTTGTTCTATCGGTACGGGCGGCCATCGCAATATGCTCGCGCAGCTGCTTCATCTTCTGATTATCGCCAAGAATGCGGGAAAACTGGTTTTCCAGGCGCTCCTGGTAATGGTGCAGCTGACTTCTGACAAGATTTGCCTGCACGATTTTTCGAATCAGCAGGCCGACTTCTTCAAGACTGTAGGGTTTCGAAAGATAATCGAAGGCGCCTCGCTTCATCGCACTGACCGCAGTTTCGACATCGCCAAATGCCGTCATGATAACGACGATGGCATCAGGATCAACCTTCGTCGCTTCAAGCAGAAGGTCGAGACCGTTGCTGTCTGGCAACCTCACGTCAAGCAGAACGATATCCCCGCCATGCTGTCTGAAATAATTGAGAAATTCACGGCCATTTTCAAAAGCCGTTACATTGTATCCTTCACTTTCGAGGGCCTCTTTGAGAGTCCATCGAATCATTTCCTCGTCATCGACAACCAGAATATCAATTGCCATTGTCAGCTCACCAGCCCGGCGCGTCGAACGGCTTCAACAATGCTGGGCTGTATCTTTTCGCCTGAATTTTTAAACAAGGTCATGAAGCACTGGTAAAGTATTTTGCTGCGACTGGCTTCGAGTCTGTTCAGAATAAACCTCTGCAGATCAGGTTCCTGCTCTGCAAAAACATTTACAACTGTCTTAACGGTACTGTCGGTTTCAATGTTCAGCAGCTCTTCGGCAGCCACCCGGCGCGTTCTCTTGCTCAGGTCGCCAAGCAGATCCGAAAGAGTTTCGACAAATTCCTTTTTCGCGGTCTCGCGAAAGAATATACCATTGACCGCGGCCTTAACCGAACCATCGGCATCTTCGAGCAAAGGCTCAAGATGACGCAGGGCGTCTTTTCCGGCAAGTTTATACAGGGCGCGGGCTGCAGCAAGCCTTACTTTCCAGCTGGCTTCCTTGGTCGACCCGAGAACCACCGGAACCATCTCACTGCTGCCTATTGCACCAAAAGCATCGATTATTGCCGCACGGTAAATCGGGTCCTGGGTTTCGGGAAACATTCTCTTCAACAGCCCAAGAGAGCTGGCATTGCCGATTTCCTTGACCGTCTCGAGCGCTTCAAGCGCAACCCGCTCATCAGGGTCAGATAAAAGTTCCACCAGAGGCTTTACCTTGTCATCGAGGTTCAGATAGCGATAAGCCACGGCAACTGCCCGGCGCACCGCCGCATCTTTGCTGCTGACAAAAGAAGCGATCTCATCAGGGTTGTTCCAGCCCGCAAGTTTAAAAACGGGCATGACAGGCAAAGGAGTTCTAAGCTTGGTCGGGTGGTTCCATTCGCAAAAGTCAAACAGCGGCAGAGCGGCCTTATGAATCTCGCTGTCAACGTAAATAGTAAAATCTTCGGCGGCTTCAGCCAGAGTTTCGGCCAGGTATACCGGCTTGCCGACCCAGCCCGGCACTGCTGCCAGACCTCGGCTCACTTTGAGTATTTTACCCATGGCGAGGCCGACAGATACCCGTGCCTTGCCTTCCCGCAGAAGATTATCTGATTCCAGGGCTTTTTTAAAGCGCTGAATAACCTCATAGGCAACTACCAGAGCTTCAAACAGAGGGTCATCACGCCCCTCTTCGCGGGCAAAAAACCAGAAACGATCGAACTGCGAACCCGCAAACGAGGCGAAACGAAAAGAAAATTCTTTTTCAAAGACGCTTTCTGCACGCACAACCAGCTTAAGACAACGCTCGGCATCAAAAAGAATCTCTTCTGGAAAGCGCAGCTGAATCGAAGCCACCACCGCCTGAACCTCTTCAACGGTTGAAGGCAGAGGCAAACGCTGATCGAGCATGATGCGAAAACGCAGGTCTTCTTCGCTGCCGGCATCAACCAGCTGCACACGGTCGGCGGCTTCTACACGACTGATACGCAGCGGAACCTTTTCAACTGGTTTTTCAGGCACTTTTTCAGATGCCTTTTCAGGACTCTTCTCAGGCTCTTTATGATTTATGGCTGCGGCAACTACCGGCTGAGACGCTACGACCGGGGGCGCTTCCATCTCAGGCTGAGCATCCGGCAAGGTCTCGGCCTTTTCAGGAGCCGGGGTTTCATCGTTGAGAAATCCTTCTTCCTCTTCGTGATCGTCAAGTGAAAACATCACGAAAACGAGCAGAAAAATAACTACAACAATAACTATGATAAGAATTGAATTCATCCTGTTTCCTTACTTTTTACGGTAGCCAAGCCGCTCGATCCACTGCTCATCACGGCGCCAGTTTGCTCTGACTTTTATCCACAACTGTAAAAAAATATCACGTCCGAGCAGGCTGTTCAACCTTTGCCTTGCAATCTGCCCAAGATTCTTTATTCCCTCGCCGCCCTTACCGATGATTATCTTCTTGTGGCCTTCCTTTTCGACATACAGGGTCGCTTCAACAAAGGTTTTGCCATTTTCACGCTCGGTAAACTGCTCAACCTGAACGGCCAAAGAATGCGGCACTTCCTGAAAATAGTTCTGCAGAACCACTTCTCTGACCACCTCTTCGACAATCTCGCGTTCGGTCTGGCTGGTGTAATAATCCGGATCGTAGGCGTGCGGCCCCTCAGGCACTGCACGTCTCAGAGACTTCAGCAGCGGCTCAAGTCCCTGCTTTTTACCGGCCGAGACGGCAAAAACCTTGTCGAACGGGTAATATTCATGATAAAGCTTGACGGCAAACTCGATGCGGTCAGCTTCGACAAGATCGGTCTTATTGAGCACCAGAAACATGGGCATGCCGCTTTCAGGGTTGAGCTGCGACAGATAAGCCTTGTCTTCCTCGTGCCTGATGTCGCCAAGGTCAACCAGATACATGCCGGCCTGCAGACCCTTGACGGTGGCGAGAATCTCCTCGTGCATAAAAGCATCGAGCTTGTTCTTGACCGTATGCAGGCCCGGGGTATCACAGAAAACCAGCTGACAGTCGTCCTGCGTCAGAATGCCGAGAATGCGCTTGCGCGTAGTCTGCGGACGCTTCGAAACAATCGATACACGCTCCCCGACGAGGGCGTTAACCAGTGTCGACTTGCCTGCATTGGCACGACCGAATACCCCTACTGCTCCAAATTTGCTCATCTTATCCCTGCTTTCCTGGGTCGGTGGTCGAACTGGCCACTGCTGGGGCAGAAACTGCCGGGATCGCAGCCGGAGACGACGCATTGGCATCGGCAGCCGGTTTACCAGCTACAGTTGCGGGTTTTTCTTCTTCTTTACCATTGAAGAAAAGTTTGTGAATCGGTGAAACTACCTGTACCCATACCTGCAGATCTTTCGGGAAAAGGTATTCCTGTCCGGCGGCATCCTTATAAACGGTCAATGCTTTCGGCGTTGCCTTGTGCCAGGTAACTCTGGTGCGCTGCCCCTTTTCAAGAATCCAGGCGGTGCCGCTGCCAATAAAGCTGATTTCCTGGCGACCCACCGTATCGACAGTCTTCATGGCCGCAACCTGAATAACCACAGCCGAAGCCCGCAGCGGCTTTTTCGTTTCGCGGTCTATATGCAGAACATCATTCATATAGCGCTGCCAGGCCCCATCTTCACATTTGATTTCGAGGCTGTAATTACCATGATATCTGATTTTGGCAGTTAAAACCGGCTCAGTTGGCACGCTAGAAGAGCGCTGACCATATTTCAACAGAACCGGAGCAGTGGCAAGCCGCATACCGACCTTGGCAGACATGAATTCATAAACATCCTTGCCGTTACCATAAAGATTGTGCGGCGCCTTGCGGGTTTTATCACGAAAGAAAGGATCGCCCCACTTGATCTCATCGATCGAATTGATTTTGGTTTTTGAGATGTAGTTGTAACCCGACGGACTGCCGCCACAATGAACATACAGGGCATCGACTTCAAGGGCCCGGTCGACAAAGTATTCGCGGCAGCTTCTTACCGGCCCGATC
>CAZFUG010000172.1:0-9205 GCA_964522035.1 uncultured bacterium | reverse complement strand
CAGCAGCGTTACACCCTCCAGCGCCCCGGACACATCATATTTCGAAGAACCGAATTCCTGGTCGCCGACGCTAAAACGGGCATCACGGGCTTCTTTATCGGTCTGCAGATTCAGAACGGTAAAGAGATTGCTGGTGCCATCAGAAGTTTTGATCGAGTAGTCAGTGCCCGTCTGAGTCGAGTTGAGAACCAGCTGACCAGATTCATTGATCGAAGCCCGAAGGTTAAGATTGGCAGAATCAAGCATCTCAGACAGGTCGCGCATCGTCGTATTTTCTGCGTCAAGAAAGAATTCTCGGCCGTTGACATTGAAACTGCCGCTGGTTATGCCAAAGTCAGACAAAGGACCGGTCAGAGGGTGAAAGGTCAGGAAAGAATACTGTGAATGTGCCTGGGCAACCGACGAAACCGTAAGAGTGATATTGCGCTGATCGACGGTATGGGTAATAACCGCAGAGGCCACGTCAGTATTGTCTGAGAATTCAGGATAGCCATTGCTGCCAGCGACGGTGCTGAAAGATTCGCCGTCTTTAACATTGATGCTGAGTTCCTTGAAAATATTGTGCTGTACCAGAGTATGAGCCCCGCAGTTAACGGTCAGTTCGCCCTTCTGGTTGTAAAAGGCATCGACATTAACCAGTCCGGCGAGATCTTCGAGGGCTTTCTGGCGCTGGTCACGCAGATCGTTGGCCACATTGCCCGAAGTTTCAGAACGCCCGATCTGCTCATTCAGACTGGCAATGGTCGTGGCAATGCTGTTGATTTCCTTGACCGTATCCTGAATCTGGTTTTCGATACTGCCCTGAGAGCACCAGGTCGGTGAGCCCTGCAGGCGGCGCAGCTGATTGTCTATGTCTGAAAAGATACCAACCAGAGACTCAGTCTGCTCAACCAGATTTCGACGCAGTGAACTGTTTGAAGCGTCGTTGGCGAGGTCCTGCCAGGCGGCCCAGTATTTATCGAGTTCATCACGGATGGTAGCAGTACCGGGTTCGTTGACGATTGCCTCGATCTGCTTCATAAGATCATCGGCGGCAGTTTTCCATTCAAGAGTCGAAGTTTCTTTGGTTATCTTGGCGTCGATGAATTCGTCACGGAACTGCTGAATCAGGGTAACTGAAGCGCCGCTGCCGACCTGAGCCGTTGCTACCGGGGTGTGCAGGCTGGTGAGCATATACGGCTTGTTGGCCGCAATTACCGCGTTCTGCCTTGAATAGCCTTCGGTGTTGGCGTTGGCAATGTTGTGCGATGTCGTTTCCATCGCCTTTCGCTGCGTATAGATACCGCTTCTGCCAATCTGCAGGCCAAAAAATGTTCCAGCCATCGCCGGCCTCCTTATTAAATGGCACCTTTTTTTATTGCCATCTGGGAAATATATTTTTCCCTATAATCTCTATCGGCGATCTGGAGAGTTTACATTAGTACAAATAAAAATCTTCCCGCAAGCCGAGGCATTTCTGCTTCGCGCCTGCGAGAAGATTTCTGTTTTAAAGGGCTCTAGGCCTTGCGGTCGATCAGTGCCGGCCCAACCCTCTGCCCCGGTTTTTTACCTGACGGGCCATAAGTTACATCGGCCGGAGCTCTGGTAATGAGCTTGACCGAGTATTGTGTCAATTCGAGAGCCTGTTCGATCAGGCGCTGGTTTTCTTCGTTAACTGACTTGATTTCGTTGACGACATCACGCAGTTGACTGCCAATCATCCAGACATCTGACTTGCCATCTGCCTCAGCAATCTTTTCGACTGCGGTATCGAGATTTGCATCGGCAGTGCCGGCAATTGCCGCAACACATTCACGGCGCCGGGGCTCGAGTTCAATCAACCTTTGAACGAGAATTTCTTCCTGGTTAACTATGGTCTGAAGATCAGTCGAGAACTTTTCCAGCAGCAGCTTGCGTTTATCGCCGGCATGCTGCAGAAGCTTACGGTAAATACTCAGCTCTTCGCCCAGTATTTCTTTAAGTTCTTCAACTTTGGGATTCAACCAGGTTGTCAGCTTTCCCAGGAGCTGGTGATGACTCCTGAAGCATAGAGAGCATTGGCGACTTTTTCAGCAGGAACATTGTATTGCCCGGCATCGAAAAGCTTCTTGATGCGGTCAACCTTTTCAGATCTTACATCAGGCTCACTGGCAATGACTTCAGCTGCGAACTTGACTGTCTCGACCGGATCAGCTTCGGCAACCGGAGCCCCTGAAAGCACGGGGTTATTCGGGTTTACGCCACTCGGCGGATGAAAGGTTCTGGTCGCGCCGTCGGCTTTGCCGGTTGAATTCTGCATCAGCTTGTTGAATTCACCGTCCGGCTTCGCGGTCTGAGCCTTCTTTACCTGGTCCTGATAGATTCTAGTTACATTTACATTGGAAACCTTCATGGTTCCTCCTGACTCCCTGAACGTCTTCCCCCTGTTGTGTCTCTCGTTAGCGGAGGACGCCTCCAAGGTTGAATATCGGACGAACAGGCAGGTTCATTTAGCTAAATTACAGCATATTTTAACCTGAGCCCGCCACAAAGTCAAACCCACACCGGAAGCTTTTGAGAACCGCAGCCACTTATTTTCATACCGATCACCTCAGGTGGCAGCTGAAAATTCGTGGTCGACAAACAGCATCTATTCGAGCTTTTCCAGGCACATGCCGCGCCTGAACCATCTATTTATGAGGATCAATGAGATCCCAGCCATCTGTCACCCGCTATTTAAAATCGCGGGCAAAAGCACTGAAATAATAGGGAATCATGCAATTCCAGAAAAACGAAGGGTTACATAGTCGTTCTTCTGAAAGAATGTGATACGGCGAGGGCAGAAACTTTTGCCGGCCCGAGTGGTTTCAGAGCTTCACAGCACTTCTGCAGCGTGCTTCCCGTTGTCACGACGTCATCTACAAGAATCAGATGCCGACCCGCGAACATTTCTTTTATCAGGCCCTGGCCAATGGCAAAGGCCCCTTCGAGATTATTCTGCCGGTCTTTTTCATCACAGTCGGCCTGTGGCCTGGTGGCTCTTATACGTTCGAGGGCCGGGCTGAATCTGCAGCCGGCAGCAACGGCAAACCTTTCGGCCAGCAGCTCGGCCTGATTGAAGCCGCGTCTGAGCAGACGGTCTGAATGCATCGGCACCGGAACCAGAATATCATCACTCCTGATCAGACTTTTCAGTTTGCCCCGTTTCTGGCACTGTTCTGCAAGAATCACAAGAAGTTTCAGCGACGGTCGGTATTTAACGATGCGAATTACGTCGCTCATAAAGCTGTCATAGGCGCTCAGAGTATAAACCGGAAAGCTGCAGACAACGTCTTCAATGCGGTGCGGCGCATCTATCAGACCCTGAAGATTTATCAGGCAGCGGTCGCACAGTACCACCCCGAAATCGGTTGCGTCGTTGCAGGCATGGCACCTGAAAGGCAGAAAAACCGCAATAAAGCGCTTCAGGATACTCTTTAACACAGGCAGTCCTCTCGATTATTATTCCCTGACAGACATTATACTATTGCCCGATCAACATTGGCTATGCGAAAGCACTAATGATGATGCAACTGGCGCCTAAAAAAGCAGTGGGCGACTGTCGCATCGGACAGCCGCCCACAGGCAATTGATAAACTTATTCTTCGCTGGCGCCGGCACCACCGCGGCGGGTGCGTTTGTAAACGCCGCGTTTGGCTCTCTTAACGAAGTCGTGAAACATGGTCACATGCGGATCATCAGCCTTAACCAGTTCAGACCACTTATCCATGACCTGTGAGACGTTCATTTCTGAACGGAAGAAAACTTTATACAGTTCACGAATATTGGCGATCGACTCGCGAGAAACGTTGTTGCGCTTCAGACCGACTGAGTTCAAGCCAACTACACGGGCCGGATTGCCGTCGATCTTTATAAAAGGCGGCACATCTTTGACGATTTTGCTCATACCACCGATCATGACCATGCAGCCGACTTTGCAGAACTGATGAATACCGGTGAAACCACCGAGTACCGCCCGGTCGCCGACTTCGACATGACCGGCAAGGGTGGTGCAGTTCGACATGATGATATTATTGCCAACCTTGCAGTTGTGAGCAATATGTACATAGGCCATCAGCAGGTTGTTGTCGCCGACAATCGTCGAGTTGCCTTCGCCTTCGGCAAGATGAATGGTGACGAATTCACGGAAATGGTTACCGTTACCGATCTTAACGAAGGTTTTTTCACCTTTGAATTTGAGATCCTGAGGTGGCGTACCGATGACCACAGACGGGTGCAGAAAATTGTCACGACCTATGGTTGTATAACCGTAGATATGGCAACTGGCTCCGATCTCGGTATTTTCACCGATTTCCACATCCGGCCCGATTACGGCAAAGGGGCCCACTTTGACTGAAGGGTGTAACTTCGCCCCTGGGGCGATTATCGCGGTTGGGTGAACAGACATGTGGCTACTCCTTGCTCTTTATCGGTTAAACGAGCTGAAACATAAGTTCGCCGCCGGTAACCAGTTCGCCATCGACTCTGGCTTCCGCTTCGACCTTGCCGGTATTGCCCCGCACCTTGAGAACCTTGGCATGAAATTCAAGGCGGTCTCCGGGAACAACCGGCCGACGGAACCTGACATTATCTATACCACAAAAGAAAGGTGTTTTGCCTTTATGTTCCGGCTGAGAAAGAAAAAGAACACCGGCCACCTGAGCCATGGCTTCGACCATCAGAACGCCGGGCATAACCGGTTTGCCGGGAAAATGACCGTTAAAAAATTCTTCATTGGCGGTAACATTCTTGATGCCAATGATCGATTCACCTGGAACGATTGAAAGAATTCTGTCGATCAGCAGAAACGGGTAGCGATGCGGCAGAATACTTTTTATTTCTTCAATGTACATCATATCGGAATCCTTTCTCGTGAGAGACTGATTAAATTTTTCATTCAGCAGTCGGGCAAACCTGACGTTAAAGCTATGTCCAGTGCGATCTGCAATTATATGCCCCTTGACCCGGCGGCCGATGAGTGAGAAATCGCCGACCAGATCGAGAACCTTGTGCAGAATCAGTTCATGCTCTTCACGCAGCCCTTCGGGGTTAACCACTTTGCCGGCATTATCTATGACAACCGCGTTTTCGAGACTGCCGCCACGGGCAAGGTTGGTGTTTTTGAGCATTTCAAATTCATGTTCAAAACCAAAGGTGCGCGCCCGGCCAATTCTGGTCACAAACGACTGTTCATCGACAACAACGTGAATATGCTGCGGCGGAATTATATTGTTGCGATAGGCTAGATGATAAGTAACTTCAAAGCGGTCAGAAGGCAGATAGACCATACTCTTCTCGCCTTCGACCAGAGAAAAAATTTCGTTGACCCTGCAGTCAACCCGGTCAGTGTTCTGAGGAACCATGCCAGCCTGGCCGACCAGTTCGACAAACTTCAGCGAGCTGCCGTCACCTGCGGGCGGTTCTTCGTTCGAAATCCTGATAACGAGATTATCGACACCACAGCCGCGAAGAGCGGCAAGCACATGCTCAACCGTGTTGACCGAAGCACCGTTTTCACTGATTATGGTGCCGCGGTTGGTTGAAACCACATTCGCCAGTTCAGCTTTAATGACTGGCTCGCCGGCGAGGTCGGTTCTGACAAAGACAATGCCGGTGCCGGCATCAGCGGGCAAAAATTCCATCTGCACCGGTTTGCCGGTATGCAGACCGATGCCTTCGATACGAACAGGCGTAGCTATGGTGTGCTGCTGTCTGTCTACGTTCATATTCCTTAAAACGATCGGAAATAAATAATATTATACATTTCTTCGCGGCGGTCGCGCTGGGCGATTTCGAGGCTCACACCCGGATACGGGCTGAGCTTGATGCCAAAGGTATCGATGTCGTCACTGCGCTCTGCACCTACGGTAATCAGCGGGAAAACCATCTTTTCAAAACCATAGAAGTATTTTCGATCAGTGGTTACAGGGTGTTTGTAAAAACCGCCATGAACATTTACCCCGAAAGCCTCGATGGTCTTCGAAGTGGCAAAGTAGAAAATTTTTGAACCAAGCTGAGTATTGATATCTGAAGCACACCAGACAACTGCGGGCAGAGCTTCACCCTCTTCGAGCAACTTGATCTTGACGCTCAGCGGGTTTTTGCCTTTTTCGCTGCCATTCATATGGCGTAGAAACGACACTTCGAAAAACTTGTTCATGAATTCCTGGGAAACCATCATCGCTGAATGCCCGGCATCATTGATGTAGGCAGCCGCAGACCTGGTATATGCAGTCGGCATCGTGAAAATCGAGGTGCCCATATACCTGACACGGCTTTCAGTATCGGCGGCAGCTGGCTGCATGCTCAAAACAAGCATAACAAACAGAAGAAATGCCCGCAAAGCTTTCTGTGGCATCGATCTATTCCTTTGTTTCAAGTTGTTTTTCCAGATCCCGGACCTTTTTCAGCAGGTCAGGCAGCTTGCGCAAAGCAGCGAGAATTTTGCGTTCCTCACTGTGCGGCTTGATGGGAAACCCTGAAACGAAACTTCCGGGTTCGACATCACCGGTAACTACGCCTCTGGCAGCAACAGTTGCCCCCTTACCGACTCTTACATGGCCAACCGTGCCAACCTGACCGGCGAGGGTTACATAATCTTCAAGAATGGTGCTGCCTGAAATACCGACCTGAGCGACGATAACGCATTTTTTGCCAATCTGCACATTGTGGGCGATATGTACCATATTGTCGATTTTGCTGCCCTCGCCAATGCGGGTGGTTTCCATGGTGGCGCGGTCTACCGTTACGCAGGCGCCAATTTCGACGTTGTCTTCGACCACGACGTTTCCGACCTGCGGCACCTTGACATGCACGCCGTTGTCGAGAGTAAAACCGAAACCATCGCTGCCGATTACGGCATTGGCGTGGATGATGCAGTTTTCGCCAACTTCACAGCCATGCAGAATGCGGGCGCCTGGATGGATCAGCGAGTTTCTGCCGACACGCGCACCCCTGCCCACAAATGCCTGAGCGCAGATTCTGGCGCCAGAGCCAACAAATGCACCGGCTTCGATCACCGCCATCGGGCCAACTACGGCATCTTCGGCCACATCAGCGTCTTCACTGACGAAGGCTGCCGGGTGGATCAGGTAATCGGGTTTTTCTTCGGGGAAAAAAAACTGCAGGGCCTTAACCAGCCCCATATAGGGGTTTTTGAGTCTTAGAGACGGCAAAGGCAGTTCGGGAGCATCTTCAGGAGCGATAAGCGCTGCGGCACGGGTTGTTTTTGCCGACTCAAGATGGGTGGCATAATTTTTGGCACCCGACAGAAATGTCAGCTCACCCGGAAGTGCTTTATCGACAGGCGCAACGCTTGTCAGCACAATTTTTTCATCGCCGCAGACCCGGCCGCCGGTCATGGCTGCCAGTTCTCCAAGAGTAATTTTTCTGCTTTCGCCTCTGTCTGTCATAAATTGAAAAACCGGGCGCCAGAAGCTGACGCCCGGGATTCAGATCATTTTCCTGCCGGTTTGGCGGCGGGTTTGCCAGCCGGAGCAGCAGCCGGTGCTGCTTTACCACCGTTGAGAGCCTGAAGAACTTCTTCAGTCAGGTCTTTAACTGTAGCTTCATCGCCCCAGTAGAAGAATCTCTTTTCAAAAACGGCCTTGATGTTGTTTTTCTGGGCAACCTGTTTGATTACCTGATCAACTCTTTCATCGAGAGTCTTTGAAAGGGAACCCATTTCTTTTTCTTCCATTTCATAGAGAGACTTCTGAGATTCTTCGAAGAATTTCTGCAGTTCGCCGCTCTTCTGAGCAAGCTGCTTGCGCAGTTCGGTCAGCTTGGGTTCGAGAGCCTGAGCTTCTTTTTCTTTTTTGCCATCGCGAAAATCCTGCATTTTTTTGGCGGTTGCGACATATTCTTCGTCGAGTTTCTTAACTTCGCCTTTGCGGGCTTCGAGGTCCTGCTGCAGTTTTTCTTTCTGCCCTTCAAGAACTTTTTTAGTCTTCTGGGTTTCAGAATATTTGTTAAAAATCTGGCCGGCGTCAACCACACCAAATTCATAGGCGCTGGCTACCATGGGGCTGGCGGCGAGGCCAGCGGCGAGACAAAGTTTCATGAGCTGTTTCTTCATCTGTAAAGTTCTCCTTATTCTTTAACTCTTTACGAGTTCGTTACTGTTTGTTGGTCAGAATGATGAACCAAAGTTGATGTAGGTATTACCGTCGTTGCGGTCTTTTGCCTTGCCGTAATCAAGAGCGACCGGACCCAGCGGAGTCTGCAGACGAATACCGATGCCATAACCAGCCTTCTGGTCATAATCCATTTTTTTGCGGTTATAGTCTGTGCCCCAGGCGCTGCCGATGTCGTAGAAACCAACAACATCGAAATTCTTGGCGAAATTCTGGCGCAGTTCGAAATTGGTATAGAAAACCTTGGTTCCGAGGAATTCGCGTTCTTCGTAACCACGCACCGTGCTGCTGCCACCGACAGAAAACATGTCGTATATCGGCACGAAGCCATCGCCGATGGTTGTCTGACCAGCGACGCTCTGAACCGCAAAAGTGGTCTTGCGATTTTTCGTTACGGGCATATAGCGCCTGAGAGCCAGCATATATTTGGTATACTGATTTTCACCCTTGAGCAAGCCGCCAGTTGTTTCTACCCAGAAGGTATCATGCAGACCGCCGGTCGGTCTGAAGCGGTTATCGCGGGTATCTTTATCGAGGATGGTAGCGAAAGTCTGAACGCGACCGTTCATGATGCCTGCGGGAGCTGAGGCCAGGCCGTTGGTCGGTGTCAGTTCAACATCTTCATCTCTGAAGCGGAAAGAGAGATCGACGTCTTTGCGCAGGCGGCGGCCAAGAGTCAGAGCGGCGCCGCGGCGGCGTTCGTCATACTCGGTAAGCTCGTTGCCGGCGGCATAGAGGTTGCGGGTATATTTGGTGTTATAGAGATCGATACCGAAGCTCTGCGGTTTGTCATTGAGCCACGGATCGAAATAGCCAAGTTCATAGTTCTGAATGCCGCCAAATTCGGTTTTCATGTAAACACGTTTGCCGTCACCCTGAAAGTTATTCTGTGAAAGGTTAACAAAGCCAACCAGACCGTTGAGTGAAGAATAACCGGCACCAACGCCGGCACGGCCGGTTTTCTGTTCTACGACGCGGATAACCAGAACGACTTCTTCAGGAGTTTTGCCGTGGAGATGGTCGCGGCGGACTTCTTCGAATAATCCGAGTTTGTAAAGACGCTGCAGGTCGCG
>CAZFUG010000171.1:6207-9212 GCA_964522035.1 uncultured bacterium | reverse complement strand
AGAACCTGATGACTTTACCGTTGCGGAAAGCTACAATCTGGGCAAGAATTTCGACGGAGATTTCTTCCGGTGTCGTACTGCCAAGATTTATGCCGATCGGCGCAAAAAGATCGTCAACCCGTCGGCCATCGTAGCCGGCACTTTTAAAGGCCTGCTTCATCTCGACCATTTTTTTGGCAGAGCTGATCAGGCCAACATAAGCCGCATCATAGCGCAGAACCTTTTCGAGCACTTCCCTGTCTTTGACGTGCCCTGGGGTGGCAACAACTACATGACAGCGTCTATCTATCATGGCCTTTTCAGCCGCCTCAACGTAAGGCAGGCAGACTAC
This sequence comes from uncultured bacterium, assembly GCA_964522035.1. GTDB lineage: Bacteria > Muiribacteriota > Ozemobacteria > Ozemobacterales > Ozemobacteraceae > Rifleibacterium. The sequence goes on along the minus strand of CAZFUG010000171.1, from coordinate 8,881 downwards.
TTCGATATTGGCTGGAAACAATTCAGGATTGGCATATTCTGGTCTTTCATCGACCAGAGTTACCTGAAACCGGGCCAAAGAGGCCATGCGGGCCAGAGTTCTGCCAATATGACCGGCGCCAAAGATAACCATACGCGGCTCATGCGCCTGCAGCTCGATAAACACACGCGCTTCACCGCCGCAGACTGGCTCGCTGCCCTCGAGAGGATTCGCCAGATTGAAGGTAAGAATACGTGAAATGCCGTTTTTAAATAAATCGATGGCGGCAGCACGCACCCGCTCTTCGTTAACACCGCCGCCAACAGTGCCGACGGTTGAACCGTCGCGATAAACGATCATTTTCTGACCGACGGTTCCGGGGCTGCTGCCGGTGGTTTCGATAACGGTACACAAGACAAAGGGCTGATCTTTATTGAATGCTTCTTTCAGTTCCTGAAAAAATTCTGTTGCCATAGTTTCCTCGGTTAAAAATTTCAGCTCCATTATCTGAATGATTGAGCATTTTTTCAACCGGTAAATTCTTCTCTGGCTTAGAAAACAATTCATTGCTAAGCCAAACCGGGCAAAATGCCTCAGGTTTAATGATAAGCAGTTTTTATTTTTTTCGGGTTAAAGTTTGGCCGCCGGGCGCCGATAGTTTTCCTGTAATAAAGAAAATCGAACCGGAGGCAACATGAGCGCCCTAGCCCTACTGCAAAACATTTCGAACGAAGCCGATTACCTGATGACCCCGCAGGGTCCGGTGCCCAAACATTGCAATGAATTCTGGACTGCAAAACAGCGCCAAATGCATTCGCTGCACTATGCAAACTCATACAGAGCCTCATTCAAACCCGAACTGCCGGAATTCTTTATTAATAAGTACACAAAACCCGGCGACACAATCGGCGACCCATTCGGCGGCCGCGGCACAACCGTTCTGCAGGCGGCACTCATGAACCGCAAAGGTCTGAGTAACGACGTTAACCCGCTTTCAGAAAGGCTTGCCTTTCCAAAGATCAACCCGGTAAGTATTGAAGACATCAGTGACCGGCTCGACGAAATCGATCTCAGCGCCCCGATCGATCTCAACCGCGAAGAAGATATGTCGATGTTTTATCACGCCGACACTTACCGCGAGATCATCAATCTAAGAAATTATCTGCGCACTCATCGCGACAATGTTGACCGATTCATTGAAATGACCGCACTTTCAAGGTTGCATGGCCATTCAAACGGCTTCTTTTCAGCCTATTCTTTCCCGCAGATTTCTATTCCGAAAGCAAATCAGGCAAAGATTAACCAGACCCGTGGCGTTGAACCGGATTATCGTGAAATCAAGTCGCGCATACTGAAAAAAGCAAAAACGACTCTGAAAAGCGGCGGTCTGAAAGATCTGCAGCGGCTGGCCCGTTTCCACAGACTGACCACCGGCGATTCGCGTGATCTCAAAGGCTGGGAAAGCGAAAGCGTAAATCTAGTAGTTACCTCGCCGCCGTTCCTGAACCAGGTCGATTACGTCCAGGACACCTGGATCGAAACATGGTTCTGTGATATTCCGCGCGAGAGCGTCGAAAACAGGATCGTACAAACCCCAGACCTTCAGAAATGGACTGATTTTATCTCGGCAACCATTTCAGAATTGCATCGTGTGCTTGTTAAGGGTGGTCTGGTAGCGATGGAAGTGGGCGAAGTTCGTCATCAGGGTGTGATTCTCAATCTCGATGAAATTCTCGTTAACCTGACCTGCCAGCGCCAGTACAATATGCACCAGTTCAAAGTCAGGGAAGTTTACGTGCAGAGTCAGCAGTTTACCAAGCTCGCGAACTGCTTCAAAGTTGAAAACAACAAGCTGGGCACGAATACCAACCGTATCGTGCTCATGGAAAAAATTTAAGGGCCAACAAGGAGGCAACTTATGCGAATCACGCCATTAGACATCTATCAGAGAGAATTCTCGCGAAAGAACATCGGCGGTCTCGACGAAAACGAAGTATACGGCTTCCTCAAAAAGGTCGGCCGTGAATACGAAGCTGTCTACGCTGAAAACAAGTCGCTCAAGGATCAGGCTCAGCGCCTTACCGGCCAGATGGAAGACTATCTGGAACTCGAAAAGACCCTGAAACAGACCTTGATTTCGGCCCAGAAAACCTCTGGCGAAATGAAGGACAACGCAGAAAAGCAGGCTGAACTGATCGTCAAGGAAGCCGAACTGCAGGCTGAGCGCATTCTCGATGAAGCGCGCAGCGAATCAGAAATGATTGCCAAGGAAATTCGCGAACTCAAAAAACAGAAACGCATGCTGAAAGTTGAGCTGCGAACGGTTCTCGAATCATATCTCGCCATGGTCAACGAGGATTCTCCGGTTTTCGGGCGTATTGCAGAACCGGTAGCCAAAGCTTCCTGAAGAGATGAAAGCGGCTGACTTCATCAGGGAAAGCGCAGATGGCGCACTGATAATGGTTCTCGCGATTCCACGGTCGTCACGAACAGAAATCGTTGACATACAGCAGGAACGATGTAGAATAAGAGTGAAGGCCCCTCCGGTTGACGGAGAGGCCAATGCCGCTTTAGTGGAAGCTCTGGCGAAAATATTCGGTCTGCCGAAAAAAATGGTCGTTCAGACCCGCGGGCAGACAGGCAAGCAGAAGACCTTTCTGCTGAGCGGCCTGAGCAAAGGTGATGCGTGTAACGT
>CAZFUG010000171.1:0-6197 GCA_964522035.1 uncultured bacterium | reverse complement strand
ACAGAATTATCTCGGAAAAAGGCAGTGGCAAATGAGAATTAACAGATGGCTCTGGGGTCTCTGGCTGGCGATGATTCTTTCGATGCTGATGCGTCAAAAAGCCGACACATACATGGTGGTAGCCCTGATCATTCTGCCGATTCTCATTGTTCTACTCGACCTTCACGAAGAAATCGCCACCCTTAAAGAAGAAAACAAGCACCAGCGCAAGTTCGTCATGGATCGCTACAATGTTCTGCAAGAAAGACTTTCCGAGGTCTCGAGCCAGATTGAAAAGAGACTGGTTGTCGATTTTGCCGAATTTGCCAGAAACAACCCTTCGGCCGATGAATCCGGTATGCAGCAATTACCAAGGCATTCAGAGCGTCATCGCCCGGCCCGCAAGCTCAAAAAGCGCCGCCGCCCGACAGAAGCGCCTGCCATCGACTTTACTCAGGTTCAACCAGCGTCTGAACCGGTAAAAGACCCTGAGAATAAAAATTCCTGATTTTTTTTCATTTTATCTGGCGGACTGTACCGATTTTTCTTATAATTCCTCTATAAGTCCATAGAAGGAAACCAGAAAAATGAAAAGCGCCAAACGAGTATTGCTTATAGCTGTTGCTTTAATTCTGGCTGGTTCAGCAAATGTATATGCGTGGGGCAGCAAGGTTCACACCAAGATCGTTTCTGATGCATACCACATCATGCCCCAGGCTTTTCGTGAATTTCTTGGTGAGACAGTCAAACCCACTGCCGCCAAGCCTTCCCTGCAGCCCCTGATGGATGCCAGCCTTGAACCAGATCGGGTTCTCAAGGATTTTGGCAATCATGTTTTTCATATCCAGGGTGGCGCCATGGGCAAAGGCCCGTTTCATGTCGAAACTCTTGTAAATGAAGTTGCCGAACTGATTGCTGCTGGCCGCAAAGAAGATAAACCCCTGATCATCCAGAAACTTGGCTGGATTGGCCATTATGCCGCAGACCTGGTTCAGCCCCTGCACACCGGTTCAAGTGTCAACGACACGATCGAAGAAAAAAGCTACCACTCAGCCACCGAACGCGATGCTGACAAAAATGTTCTTCATTACGGTGTAAACTTTGACGGTTGCCAGAGCATCAAAAGAATCAGCGCCCGTATGATTTACGAAGCGCTGTGGTCGAATCAGCACTATGATGCTCTTGAACAGGCCTACACACGCGGCCAGAAATACCCGGAAGTCAGAAATATCATCGTCGCCTGCTATTCACGTGCGGTCAACAATATAGTCGACCTCTGGTATTCTGCCTGGGTTAAAGGCGGCGGCAAGGTTCTGCCGAGCGATGCGAAGCCCAAGTTTTTCCCGCCGGTCAAAAAGTTCAGTTTTCCGGCAGAATAAGTTAAATTTAAAATCGTCCTGAAGCATAAAAACCGGGTGTTTACCCGGTTTTTACGTTTTAGTTCAGGCCAAGATGGCGCAATTGCTCAGGCTGGCGGACGCGACAGACCAAGCAGCAGACTGGTTGCCATTTCGGCCATTTCTGTGCCGGAGCGGCTCTGGGCAATCAGTTTTTCGATGGCCTGCGAATCGTCGGCCAGGCCAAAGGCAAAAGCAGAAACAATCTGCTGATCTGAATTGCCAAAGTCCATCAGATTGCGCAGCACGGCTTTACCACTGTCGCCGAAAGCCAGCAGAGAGATGGCCGCCATTTTTCTTACCATCCAGGAAGGATCGGAGGTAAGTGCCTCAAGATGCCTGGTGAGCTGAAAAAGCTTGAGTTTGCCGCAAAGATAGGCACCGGCAGAGCGGCTGAACTCACCTGGAGAAACAAGCATCTTTTCGATATCACCAACGTTGTCGGTAAAGCCCATTACCCAAAGGGTTTGAATACTGTCGGCCTGAACTCTGTGATCAGAATCGTTCTTCAGAGATGCGATTCTATCGATGGTTTCAGAAGGCAGAACCCCAAGAATTTCGAACTTTTTCTTCAGCGCCATCACGGCGTTGGCGCGCACACGCGAGTCAGGAGCACTGAGGCATTCATGCAGAAATGGAACGGTTTCGTCACCGCCCAGTTCACCGAGCGCCGACACAACAGTGGCGCGGATCCGGTGACTGTCTGATTCTTCAAAAAGTCGGCGCATCTCTGGCAGAGCGTCGACAGCACCCAGCTCAACGAGGGCATTCACTGCAGTCAAAACGATTGTTTCTGAATTACTCTGCAGCAGGCGCCTGACCGGTTCGAGTGCCGCCATGACATTGGCCCGTTTGAGAGCCAGAATGGCGACTCTGACGACTTCTGGATCGCTGTCATCAAGGGCTTTAAGGAACACCGGCACAAATTTTTCGTCCCAGCGTTTTTTCAACAGTACCAGCGTTATCCAGCGCATTTCAGAAGTGAAGTGTTCAAAGCCAAGTGCCAGTTTGTTGACGGCTTCGGGAAAATTGAAACAGCACAGGGTCGCGAGAGCCAGAGGTCGATACGGGTGGTTTTCGCGTTCCATAATGCGCAGCAGTGGCAGGTAGACGGTCTGACGGGTGCTTTCGTTGCCGACAAAGCTGATCATTTCCATCAGGGTGTTGTGGAAAGTTCTCAGATTCTCGACAACCTGGTCGCGAATACTGTCGGGCGGCATTTTGCGAATATAGTCGCAGATGCGCTCGGCAGAGACCGGGAACATTTTTCCCTTGATGAAATCGACCACCTTGCGTTCGACTTTCGAATTGCTCTCGTCGAGATTGCGCAGCACGGATACGGCGACATCGACCTGGAAACTGTCGTAAGTTTCCAGCATTCCGGTCATCACAGTCTTGTCAATCATGCAGAATCCCTTTCCTATTTTCCTTCTATGCGCAGCAGAGCCTCGCGCACCTGAGTCTGCAGGCTTGAATTCGGGTACAGCTGCAGTATCTTTTCGTAATTCTGGCGGGCATTGGTATAGTCACGACGATAGGTCTCGTAAGTGAAGGCAATTGCATACTGGGCCTTGTCGGCAAATTCGTTGTTGTAGAACTTGTCGATGACCGCCTGCCAGTTTCTGAGTGCCTCGTCGTAGTTGGCATAGCCCTCGCGCAGAACGAAACCAAGGCGGTAGTAGGCCTCATGCACCACCGGATCGTTCTGCTGAGTATCGATAATTCTCTGATAACCACGGCGCGCCTCGTCGAAGTTGCGTATCAGCAGTTCGTTGGCGAGAGCGAGCTTAAGCTCGATATCGAGGGTTTCGATCGAAATCGGGTGTTCGCGTGTGTAAGCTTCGAGCAGACGCAGAGCTCTCTGGCCATCCCGCAGGGTTTCCATGAAATGATCGTAAAGTTTGAGTGTGTATTCTTTGTATAGCGGGTCTGACGGGTTCTCTTCCAGCCAGCGTTCCATGTAGTCAGCCGCTTTCTGCGGGTCGCGCAGCTCTTTGTTGTTGAGTTCGAACAGTGTCTTCATGATATCGAGGGTCGCCAGTGATTCAGGGTTGGCGTTCCAGAGGTCTTCGAGCTGGCGTTCGGCCTGTTTGAAGTCCTGCAGATCCTGAACCTGGCGTTCGACGATGGCTTCCATCTCTTCGATAACCGCTTCGTCATCTTCGCTGTAAACGCGTTTAACCACCTTGCGGCCACGGGGCTTGGCGGCTTTTTCACGCTTTTTCTCTTCAAGACGGCGCAGTTTGGCTTCGGCTAATTCTTTCACCTTGCGAACCTTGCGATATTCGGCGGCGATAGAACTGAAAAACAGTTCGGTCAATTCTGGGTTGTCGAGCTTATCTTCAACCAGCGAGCCGATACGAACTATCAGATCGAAGTTGTTGAGATGCGGCTCATAGGTATTCAGAAGCAGGTCGAGGTAGCTGACGGTCTTGACGTAGTCACCCTTCTTTTCGTAAAGATCGGCGATTTTGCGCAGAATCTCACGGCTGCGCCTGACCGGCGGATTGGTTTTGAGAAAGTCCTCATATTGTTTAATTGCACGATCATAGTCTCTCAGACTGTTTTCGAGCACCTTGCCGATGAAATACGGCAGATCAGACCCCCCGGTTCTGGAATAGGCCTTCAGTTTTTCAAGTTCTTCGACATTCAGTTTTGCCTCGATTTCGCGCTGCTTTGCGATGACAGCTTCGCGATGCAGTGGGTTGAGCGACCTGAAGCTGAGAAGAGTTTCGAGATGATTATGTGCCTGAGCCAGGTTTTTACCATCGAGGGCATGTTTGCTCAGCCAGTAATAGGCAGAGCGACTCAGCATGCTGCGCGGGTATCTGGTAATAAGCGCCAGATACCACCTGGCCGCCTCTTTTTCGTTCTTCTGGGCGGCATGCATGCGGGCAAGACGGTAAAGAATCATATCCTTGCGACAACCAGGATGGTAAAGACTGCGCAGAGCGCGTTCATATTCAGCAGCAGCTTTGGTGTAGTTGCCGGCTTCTTCGAAAATTCTCGCGGCATAATAGCGCATGCGGGCCACATCAGGACGATTTTCGAGACGGGCAATCGCGTTTTCGAGCAGCCCAAGTGCCTGAACCCGGTTCTTTTCGACTTTCCAGACTCTGAAAACTTCTTTCAGGCCCTTTTCGCGCTCGATCTGATCTTCAGAGAGCAGAACCCGCTGCCGGAAAAGTTTGAGGCGATTGATACGAACAGTAAGTTCTTCGCGCATAAAGGGGTCGCGGCTGGCGGCAAGCCCCTGCTCCCAATATGCAAAAGCTTTTTCGCTGTCGCCATTTTCGGCAAGAGAGATTTCGCCGAGGTGCAGATAAACCTCATCGAGACGGGGCGAAGCCGGAAAAAGCCTGATGAAGCTTTCATAGTTTTCGGCGGCGGCGTTGAGATCCTGCAGGTTTTCTTTGAGCAGGCGGGCGCGCTCGATGATTACTTCTTCGCCTTCGGCGCCTTTAACACCTTTTTTCAGCATGTCACCGAGCTCCGAGAGGGCTTTGATAGCTCTGGTGTTCTCGGCTCTTATCTTACTTTCGCGGAAAAATTCAGATTCGGGATAGAGCAGCGTGATTTCATAAAAAAGGTCTTCAGAGCGATATCTGGTGTTTTCGGCACCTTCGATCATGCGGGCCAGTTTGAACATGCGCCCGGCGGTTTCGGGTTCTTCGGGGTACTGATCGATGAGATCTTCAATTTCTTCGATAGCGCCACGCTTTCCGAGTTCTTCGACTTTTTTCTCAATGAATACCTGAGATTCAGGCAGTTTGAATGAGTCGGAAAAATCACGCAGCAGAGCAGCCGCCACCTGATAGTCGCGATCTTCTTCGGCCTTTTTAACCAGGCGGGTAAGAGCCTTGAGCCTGAACTCTTCTTCACCCTCGGCTTCAAGGGCGCGTCTGACATAAGTAAAATCTTCGGTCAGCTTTTCGAGTCTCAGGCAAATTTCAGGGTGTTTTGGTGATTTGAAGGCCAGGGCCGCTTCAAGGGTTCTGACCGCTTCCTTCTTTTTGCCATCGGTTATCTGCAGTTTTGCCATCTGCATCGAGGCATCGACGCGCAGTTCATCAGCCAGATTGCGGTCATTGATCAGCTTTTCGAAAAAACGATAGGCATTTTTAACATCGTCGGCAAGCGCATAGACAGCCGGAATTCTGCATCTGACTTCTTCGGCGCGCCGACCGGTCGGAAAGAACGACAGATATTCAAAATAGGATTTATTCGCTTCGACATAGTCTTTCGCAAAATGATCCTGAGTCTGGGCAAGCCTGAAAAGGAGTTCTGACTGCCAGTCAGCATAATTATGCCGCTGCAGAAGCTTTTTCGCCTCTTCAATGAATTTTTCGGCGCTGCGGAAACGGAAAAATCTCGTCGAAATCAGCTGTCTCAGAGCCCTTTGCCGCAAATCTCCGTCAACATTTTCACGCATCAGGGTTTCGACAAGAAACATCGCCAGACGTTCTCCGTCAGGGGTCTTCTTCTGGTTCTCGCGCAGAAAAAGTCCATAAAGAGCAGCTACCGAAAGCTTCTCAAGGTCTTCAGCCGATAACTGATCGGCATCTTTCACTTCGCCTGCGGCAGCAGACATGCCAGTCTCAAGGGGTTCTTCGTCTTCGGGCAATTCTTCTTCATTGCGGCTCTTGATTTGAGCAGCCCTTTTCCGCAGCCATTGCTGTGAAGTCATCTGACCATCAAGCTCCGCCAGCTTTTTGCTGATATCATCAGCCATTTTCGGCGCGATGCGGGCAGCACGCCGGTAATATCTCTCTGCCTTTTCGGGGCTGAAAAGAGCAACACAGGCGTCACCCATCGCGACAT
>CAZFUG010000170.1:0-9295 GCA_964522035.1 uncultured bacterium | reverse complement strand
TTTCTCGTCTTCGCTGAGGTTTTTCGGAATTGCGACTTCGATTTTTACCATCAGGTCTCCACCGGGAAGACCGAGACCCCGCAGACGCAGAGCATCGCCGGGCTGACTGCCGGGGGGAATGGTTAGAATGAAATCCTGACCGCGCGGATCTTTCAGCTTGATCTTGCTGCCCAGCACCGCCTGTGCCAGATTTACGCAGATCGTCGTCTCGATGTTGTGGCCCTTGACCTTGAACGGGTGCTCGTCTTCAATTTCGAGCTTCAGGTTGTAGGAGCCGCCAGAAGTGCTGACCCGGAAAACCGAGCCGTTAGTCGAACCCGACGGAATATCGATCGTCTGCGTGCCCCCGGGTAGACCGCTGACCTGAACCTTGCCGCCCGTGACCGCAGTTGAAAGGGGTACCTTCAGCGTCGCCGTCGATTGCTGCGAGTGGCCGCCATGACCTTGCCCTCGCGAACCGAAAAAACTTTCGAAACCGCCGAAGGGTGAGCCGCCACTTTTGCCGCGGCCACCGCCGCCAAGATTGAGGCTGTTGAGAATCTGTTCGAAAAAGTCGCCGGTATTGCCGGAACCCGAACTGAAAAAATCGCCGAACGGGCCTTCTTTTGAAAAGCCTTCGAAATTGAACGAACCACGGCCCAGGCGGGCGGCATCATATTTCTGCCGTTCGTCATCGCGACCGAGAACTTCATAGGCCTCGGAAATTTCCTTGAACTTCTCTTCAGCCTTGTGATCGCCCTTGTTGATATCGGGGTGATACTTCTTCGCCAGACGCTTGAAAGCTTTTTTTATGTCTTCCTTGCTGGCGTTCTGCTGCACTTCGAGTATCTTGTAATAGTCTTTCATGGCCTGAATTATATCACAAAGTTTTGGCACTGCCAAAATTCACTGCCAGAAATTTGCGCGGGTCTGCCGAAAAACTGGCGCCCCTTCCCGGCCCGATGTCTGATTATGGCTCTGCATAAGACTTCTCCCTATGGCAGGCTTCTTGCTTGCTCAAAGCAAACACTTTTATCTGGAGCAAATAATGAAATCAGGTCTGAAGAGTATCGCTACCAGCATCGCAGCTTTTTTCATGCTTGTTTCTGTGTCCGCCTCGGCGCAGAATGACTGGGTCGACGCTACACACCTGTTCGAAGAAGAAGTAAGATCGGTTGTCGACACGGTCAGCCGCGACCCCGAACCGATGTTCCTGATGCGCAACCGCGCTGCCGCTCCAGAAATCCGCAGTTTCAACATCGGCGATACCCAGACCTTCTGGACCAAAAACATCGTCGAAAACAAGTTCGAAGAAACCCGCGCCGTGCTCAAGGCCATCGGCAAAAACTGCTATGTTTTTCTCGAAGAAGGCAAGACTCTCGCCCCCGAAGCGATCGAAAAAGTGCGCAAAAGCTTCGACGAAGTAATTTACCCGACCAACACCGCTAATTTTGGCTCAGAATGGAAACCCGGCATCGACGGCGATGACCGCATCTATCTGCTGATGTTCGATATCAAAGATGGCTACAATGGCACTGGCGGCTTTGTCGGTGGCTATTTCTACGCCGTTGACGCCTACCAGCAGGAAAAACTGCCGGCCCACCTCAAATCGAACGAACGCGAAATGCTCTACCTCGATATCAATCCGTCCGATCCGACTTCAGATCGTTTTCAGAATACGATTGCCCACGAATTCCAGCACATGATCCACTTCAATCAGGATTCGTCGGAATACACCTGGGTTAACGAAGCCTGCTCGCAGATCGCGCCATATCTCTGCGGCCTTGGCCATGCAAATCAGATCGTTTCCTTCATGCGCACCCCTGACAACAGCCTTACCGCCTGGTCAAAGCAGCAGATGCTCGCCAATTACGGCCAGGTCTACCTCTGGAACTACTACATTCTGCACCATTACCTGCGCGAAAACCCCGAAATGCGCACGCAGTTCTTCAAAAACCTCGTCGCCTCGAAGAAGCTGGGTATCGCCGGCTATATAGAAGCTCTCGGGGCCGTTTCCAAGGGCTTTACCCAGACCTTCGACCGTTTCGCCATCGCCAACTTCGTTAACGATACCCGCGTTGCCAAAGGCGAATTCGGCTATGACAAAACTCTCGGTAAACTCAAACTGCCGGTTTCAGACACCATCGCCGTGCTGCCGGGCGAAGTCGCCGGCGAAGTATTCCTGTGGAGCGCCGATGCCGTAAAGATCGACCTCGCCAACGCCCGCAGCAGCCTGAAGGTGAACTTCCAGGGGTTCCGTGGCAAGATGGGCGAAGACCAGTATAATTCTTTCACTGTTGCTCTCGTTATGCAGGATTCAACCGGCACGAAGCCTTCACAGATTTCGTTCATCAATGTGCAGCCGATCGGCAGCAAACTGCAGGGCGGGGAAATCGCCATCGATGCCACTGCCGGTTTCGACTCGGCAATGCTGATCGTCGTTGCCCAGGCCGACGAAGAAGTTGACGACCGCGTTTATGCCAACGCTATCGGCATGAAATATACTGTTAAGGTCACCGATTCTGGCGCCACCGTCGCCAGAGCCATTGCCCCGGTTGATGTCAGAGCCACGGTTGCCGCTTATGCCGGTGCTGCCGGCAATCTTGAAGCCTCAAATGAAGCTGCTGTGATGATCGCCCTGCAGCAGCTCGAAACCGCCCGCAGCTCTCTGAATGCAGAACTGCAGAGACAGCTTGAAAACGGCAGCGAGAACATTACCGCTTCGATCGACGAGATGATCGAAGCCGGCGAAGTCAAGGCCGAGCTGGTTGCACCGCTGCGCCAGACCCTCGAAGAAACCGCCGCTTTCGCCTCTTTCAAGTAAAGAAAGCCGAACTGAGAAGATCCCGGTCTGCACGGACGATGCAGACCGAGATTTTATTTTGTACCGAATGTTTTTTGATTATTGATAACTGCAAATTAAAACAGATTAAAAAACAATCAGTGTTTATCCGTGTTAATCCGTGTTCATCTGTGGCTGAAAATATAAAGAACCCAGAAAAACCAGCTCAAGTGCGTTTATGCAGTATTCGCTGACGACTGTTTCTCGCCTTCGTTAGCCGCATCAAAAATATTCTGATCGAATTCGCCTTCAGATTTTGCTACCAGAACGGTGCATACAGCGTCACCCGTGATGTTTACCACGGTTCTGGCCATGTCGAGCAGACGGTCGACACCGATGATCAGTGCGATGCCTTCGATTGGCAGATTAACCGATTCAAGAACCATCGACAGGGTTATCAGACCAACCCCGGGAACCCCGGCAGTCCCTATTGAAGCCATGGTCGCTGTAAAAATAACGGTCAGCAGAGCCTCAGCGAAAGGTCGATTCCGTATATCTGGGAAATGAAAACAACCGCAACCCCCTGCATTATCGCGGTTCCATCCATGTTGATGGTTGCGCCGAGAGGCAGAGTAAAGGCGGCGACCCCGCTCGAAACACCGCAGCGCTTTTCAACCGTTTCGATGGTGACCGGCAATGTGCCATTACTGCTGGCAGTCGAAAAAGCGACGCTCATTGCCGGTAGAAAATTACGGACAAATTGAATCGGGTTCAGTCTGCCGAGAACTTTCAGTGATCCAAGGTAGATCAGGAAGAAATGCAGCACCAGTGCTGCAATGACGGTGCCCATATATTTCAGCAGCGGCAGCATCGCAGAAAAGCCAGTTGTAGCGAAAGTCTGGGCGATCAGAGCGAATACCCCGAATGGTGCCAGCCACATCATCAACAGGACCATCTGCATGATTACAGTGTTGGCGGAATCGAAGAACTCGCCCAGCGGTCTGGCCTTCTGGCCGGCTATGGTAATGCTTATGCCTGTGAGCAGAGCGAAGAAAATTATCTGCAGCATATTGCCTTCAGCCATTGCAGCAACAGGGTTCGACGGAATTATGCTCTGAAGGATTTTGCTGAAAGACTGTTTTTGCAGAATATTAGGAACCGTTCTGGTCAGCTCAGATATTTTCAAGCCTGATCCAGGCTTTACAAGAAGAGCCAGAGCCAGCGCGAGACTGATTGCGATGGCGGTAGTCAGAAGGTAAAAGCCGAGGGTTTTTGCGCCTATGCGCCCAAGTTTGCTGATATCGCCAAGGCTTGCAACTCCGCATAAAAGAGAGACAAACACCAGTGGAACCACAAGCATTTTTATCGAATTTATAAACAAACCACCGATTAATTCGAGAAAACCCATCAGCCAGTGGTGAACAAGACCGTTTTCTGGTGTGTAAGAGATCGCCATGCCTGCAACGATGCCGCAGGCGAGTCCGAGCATGATTCTGGTGGTGAGGTTGTTTTTTTTCTGATCGACGGCTTCTATTTGAGTGTCTGCTTTCATGCCGAAAAATTTACCATTTTTGAGGTCTTTTGTCTCAATCTTCCTGCAAAGCCATGTAAGAGAATTAAATCAAGGATTCAGACCGAGTTCACTTTCACTATAATTTTCAAGAACAGCTAAGCCTTAAGCCATCTTCGTGCTTGTGGTCTTTTAAATACAAAGCGTTGACCTGACTTTTATGATCGGATTCTTGCATTTATCTAATGTTAACAGTGCACATGGGATGGCCTGCTCAGATATGAAAAACAACTCGATGCGAGTCGGCTCTGGCCTGTAAAACCTTTGCTTGTGAAAATGGGCTCAAAGTTGTTGAAAATCAGATCTTTTTCTGATCAGATAATGGCGGGTTGGTTGTTTAATATGTATAATAAAAAAATAAGCATCCTCATCAGGAGATAGAAGCCTGCATGCCGAATAGAATCCTTAAATCAGCCTGTGCCGCAGTGATTGCCGCCTTACTCGCTCTGCCGGCATACTCACAGACCGAAGAAGGAGTAGATCTGACGCAGTTGTTCGCACGTCAGACCGAAGCTCTGGCCGATACCCCTGATCTTGAAGCACTTTCGGGTGCTGCCGCCGCTGCACCTCAGATTCCCGGGCTGGTTGCCTATGCTGACCAGAAACCCCGCGAAGTCGGCGATATCGAAACTTTCAGCACCTTTAACGTTGTCAGAAACGCCCACGAAAATATCAAAGCCCGACTGACCAAGATCGGCCAGCACTGTCTGGTTTATGTTGAACAGGGCCGCAACGTCAATTCACAGACTGTTGCCCGTATTGCTGCAGCTTTTGATGGTAAAATTTATGCAGAGTGCCGTTCGATGTTCGGTAACGAAAGATCACCCGGCATCGACGGTGAAGCGAAAATTACCCTGCTGCTGCTCGATGTCAGAGATTTCTACAGCCCTGAAAAAGGTGTTAAAGGTTTTACCGCCGGTTATTTCAATGCCGGTGACTGCTACAGCCGCAGTAAATTTCCTAACAGCAATCAGCGCGAAATGCTTTATCTCGATGTTTACCCCGGTGATCCGGCTTCAGATAAATTCCTGAGCGTTCTCTCTCATGAGTTTCAGCACATGATACACTGGAGCGCCGACCCAAAAGAATTTACCTGGGTCAACGAAAGCCTGTCGCAGCTGGCGCCTTTTCTGTGTGGTTACGGTCACCCGTCACAGGTTGAAGCTTACATGCGCAGCCCTGATAACAACATGCTTGCCTGGTCTGACGATAATATGCTCGCCAACTACGGCCAGGTTTATTTCTGGGCTCAGTATATTTCGACCCGCATTGCCAGCACCGATGAACGCCGCCGGGCTTTCATCAGACGCATGGTCGCCCAGAAGTCTCAGGGGCTTTCCGGGCTTAACGCAGCCATCGATAAACAGGGTATCAAAAACAATGTGCGCAACCTGTTCCGCAGCTTCTGCGTTGCCAACTATCTGAACGATGATCGCATCGAGCGCGGCGCTTACAGCTACGAAAAGAGCTTGTCACGCTTTGCTCTCAAACCTGAGATAAAGGTTGATGGCGCACCCTACGAAGGTAAAGGCCATGTAAAATGCTGGTCTGCCAAGGCCATACAGGTCAATCCTTCCGCTTTCAGAGGCTCTGATGCCCGCTTTGCTTTTGCCGGTCAGAAAGTCAGTGCTGCTGGCTATGAAAATGCTTTTGACGTTGCGGTTGTGGCCTATTCGGCTGATGGTCAGGCCGAACCGGCGGTTACCTGGCTTAATATCAAAGATTTCAAGGCCATGGATATCGTAAAAATCTCTGAAAAACACGACCGTCTGATGATGGTGGTTGTTAACCGCGGTCCCGAAGCAATGAAGGCCGAGCAGGCGTTCGCGAAAAATGCCGCTCCCGCCGCATTTTCCTTCAGAGTCAGCAAGGTTGGCACCGCCGCCGTTTCTGCGGCTCCGAGAGTTGCCAGTCGCAGCACCGGCAACAGTTCAAACGGCACTGCCCGGCGTACCGACCGGTCGCGGGCCCGTTCGATTCTCGAAGAAATCGTCAGCAGCGTCAATATTGAAGAATCAGCCGGTATCATTCTCGGCGAAAACGATGAAAACAAGAAATCAGCCGCTGAAATTGAATATGATTTCGCTTTCCAGAAGGTTGCCAAAGGCGAAGCCGAACTGTTCGATGCGATCAAAGAAGCATTGACCGACGGCGAAGCTGAGCTGGTAGTAGACTTCGCCCTGTATTACAACGGCCAGACCGACGAAGGCAAAATGAAGCTGCAGATAATCAAAAACCGCATCAGAGATATGCTGAAGTTCGAAGAAATGCAGGGCAACGCCAAAGCGGCCGAGCTGCTGACCCTTATCGAACGCTGAGTTTCCAGTTCATCAGGCTGGCTCCGTTACTCTGGAGCCAGCTTTTTGCTTTTCTGAAACCCGGGCATCTTTCACGAACAAGATTCCAGAAGTCGCTTGAATGGTTCAAGTGGCTCAAATGAGCTGTCTCGTGCGTGACCACATAATTGAGAACCTCATCAGGGGCCATGATCAGCCGCCAGCTGAAATTGAGATTGCCCTTGCCGGAACAGCTGCCCCAGCGTGAACGCGTATCCTTGATCGCTACCGAATTGTATGCAAAGCCAAATTGCTGCTTCTGCCGTTCGACCTCTTCGCAGAGGGCACGCCGCGCCTGGGCCCTGAGCCAGCCATCGATCTGGGCGACGATGTGGCCGGCAAGCTCGCGATTGTCACGCGGCAGCGAAGAAAGCGCCAGCTGCAGAGCGTTGTTTCTGACGGTGACGCGCGAAAATGAAAACGGGGTGGGGGTCGCCAGAACCGGCAGCATAGTGCCTCTGAATGGCACTGCATCCGGCAGGCTGATTTCAGACAACTTCGTCAAACTTGCCGCCTCCGGCATTCACCAGCTTTTTAAAACCATGCTGCTTGAGATTGTCGTCTGAAAGCAGTTTTTTCGTTGAATCGTTCCTGCCCTGAGCGGCGGGGTGCATAATTTTCACAACCTCATTGCCGCAATCTGGGCAGATTTCGAGGCTGTCATCCTTGATCTTCTGAAAAATTTCAAAGCTGTCGCGGCAATAATCACAGCTCTTTTCGGTCTCACGGGCGCGGTAGGTATAAAAAGGCATGAATATCACCTCATTAATGATTTTGTGCCTTATATATTAGCCCGTCTGCCTGCAATTTTTCAAGAGCCGCCGAAAAATCAGGAACCGGCATTTGAGGGAAACTGCTGCGCCAGTGCCCGGCAAGCGCAGCCGGGTCGGCGCGATTCTGCACGGCGCCAAGCGTAAAACGCAATGCCAGGTCAAGGTCGAGAACTTCAATCGAAGGCGTGGCCGAGAGATCCCTCTCAAAACGGTAAACCACCGGAACGAAAGGCATGATGGCGTCTGAGTCGGCTTTGGCGGGGTCAGCAGTCATGGCGACCGGGTCGAATTCATACCAGAAGACTCTTATACCCTGTGTAATTCTGAATGGGTGCTTTTTTAACCTGGGTTCGAAATCTGGGCCGGCAAAGGTTTCGCCCGCCGGAATCTTCTGCGTCATGCGCAACTCATGCTCGACAAGGGACCGGCAGCGTGCCAGCAGCGACTGATCGGGGTTGTCGGCACAGGCGAAAGCAAGCAGCTGGCGCGCCATGTTTTCCGGGCTGAAATTGAAGAACTGCAGCTTTTTCTGGCGCCAGTAGACAGCCATCGCATCATACATGGCTGTAGCAGAGCCTTTAAACAGGTGCAGAACCATAAAAGCCAGAGTTGCCGGGAACCTTTCGCAATTGTGCATCCCCTCGACCAGCTTTCCGACATCCTGAATTCTGATGACCTCTTCGGGTAACAGCCAGTTCGTGCGCAGCACCGTATACGGTGGCTCGCTCATCGCAGCCAGCTGGCCTTCTTTAAGCTGATCTTCGAGCGGTGTACCGCGCAGAACTTTGACCAGGCTGATCTGAATGCTGTGCGGTGCGAGGTTCCAGACGTCATCGAGGCTCTGATAAAAATGTCTGAGAGTATCGCAGGGCAGGGCGCCGAGAATGTCGAGGTGCAGGTGACACTTTGTGCGTTTTTTTAACTGGCCGATGCGGTCACGCAGAATTTCGAGGTTGAAACGGCGGTTTACGGCCTTGAGAGCGTCGGGATTGGTCGACTGAATACCGATTTCGAGATGGAACATGCCATCGGGGGCGTCAGAGAGAAGGTCGATGATGTCTTCGCTGAGGAAGTCAGCCTGAATTTCGAAATGGAAATTGATGTTGCGATGGTTATTGGCCTTTATGTAGCTGATAATCTCGCGGGCGCGGGCGCGATCAAAATTGAAAGTGCGATCGGCAAAGCGCACCTGGCGGTAATCTGAATTGAAAAACCAGTCGAGGTCAGCTTTGACCCGTTCGATTGAATGGTTGCGCACCGGCCCGAGAACTGAGCTCAGACAGTAGGTGCAGCGTGACGGGCAACCACGTGAAGCTTCGTAGTAAGTAAAGCTGTGAACGCCTTTATAAATACCGGATCTGAAAGGCGAGGGTATTTCATCGAGGGTTTTGATAAATGGTCGATCAGGATTTTTTATAATTTCTGAATCCTGACGCCTGGTTATGCCAGTAATCGAATCTGCAGGCTTGCCTGCCAGAAGGGTTTCGAGCAATTCAGAAAAAGTAACTTCGCCTTCGCCCCTGACGATGAAATCGATCTCTGGGCAATCCGCCATAACCGCTTCTGAATTGAAAGAAACCTCGGGGCCGCCGAAGATAATTATGCATTCCGGGAAAGCGGCTTTTAAAGCCCCCGCTACTGCTATAGTTCGCGGCAGCGACCAGATATAAACCGAGAAGGCAAGAATATCGGGCTTCAACAGAATCAGATCGGCGATTATGCCTTCATTAGTCTGATTGAGATCGAATTCGACCAGATTAAGCGGCTGGTGCGCGGAGTCTTTTTCCCAGAAGGATTTAAAGTATGCCAGGCCGAGTGCGCTGTGGGTGTGGCGGGTATTCAGGGCGGTAAGAAC
>CAZFUG010000169.1:0-9302 GCA_964522035.1 uncultured bacterium | reverse complement strand
GGTGGCACTCGCGATTCTGCTGCTGTTTGCCGGTGCATTTTACATTCTTTTTGTGCCGCGTGGTTCAGAGGCTGGCCCCAGCACTGGCGGCGCCATTGTTGTCGATCAACAGGTCAGAGAGGGAACGGTTAAGCAGGTGGTGAATGCCGCCGTGGAATTCGAAAGTACGCAGGGCGAAAAATTCGTTCTGACTCCGGCGAGAGAGGGTTACCGGGTGCCGGCGGTCGGTACGAAACTGCGGGTGTCGCTGGTCCCTTTCCGCAAGGGTCCTGACAACAGTTATCTTGCGAGAATCAGGGCGATGCGTGAAATCGAAAGTTTTTCACCTCCCGGAACCGGAGGTGCAGAATGAGCAACGGCGAACGTCCAGATGCAGCAGCCTGCCGCCAGGCAGAAGACCTGAT
This sequence comes from uncultured bacterium, assembly GCA_964522035.1. Classification (GTDB taxonomy): domain Bacteria; phylum Muiribacteriota; class Ozemobacteria; order Ozemobacterales; family Ozemobacteraceae; genus Rifleibacterium. The sequence continues at coordinate 8,898 of CAZFUG010000169.1, read as the reverse complement.
TCTTGTCAGAAAAATCCGGGCCGGCGACAGCGCCGCCATGGGGCGTCTGATTGATCGTTATCTGCCGCAGCTGCTGGCATTTTTCAGGTATCTGAGGGTGCCGGAAGCCAGCCTTGAGGACATGGTTCAGGCAACTTTCGAACGGTTGCTTCTCAAGCTTGATTCATTCGAAGAAGACCGTAAATTTTCGGCCTGGCTGATGACCGTGGGCCGCAATCTTTATTTTGATGAATGCCGGCGCGAAACCCGCCGCCGCGATTTTCAGCCCGAAACCAGCCATGAACATGTGGCGACTCCCGAAGAAGAGGTCATTGTCAGGCATTCAGCCGGGGAATTGCTGGCATCTCTCGCTCCGGCAGAGAGGTTTCTCGTTGAAATGCGGGTTTTTCAGGCCATGCCCTTTGCCGAAATTGCTGAGCTGACCGGCGAAGTCGAAGCAACCCTGCGTTCGCGGTTTTTCCGCATCATGGGCAAGCTGCGGCTCGAAGTCGAAAAAAACAGCTCCCGCGCTTGAGGCAGGAGCTGCTTTTCTGCTTAAAACGATATGGTTAACTACTCACTGTCGACAGCCGGTATAGTTTCGGTTTCAGAAGAAATACCAGGCTGATACATCTCTGTTTTTTCACCGGCATTGAGAATCTTTTCTGTCTGGTTGTCGCCAGAAACCTTAACCCGGCCTGAGATTACCTCAACCAGCGTGCGTCTCTGATCGGCAGCAACCACGAATACTGTGCCAAGAACCGTTATCTGGCCATGCGGTGTCGTCGCGACGAATTCGCCTTTACCAGGCACTACCTCGGCTTTGAGCTGACCCTGCAGAAGATGAAAGCCGCGCGGGCAGACATTCAGTCTGGCAGGCCCTGTCACATGCAGTGCTGAGCCGTCAGGAACATTGATAACCGCACTGTCACCGTTGAAGAGCGATACCGGGTTGTCGAGCGAAACCTGCGTCGGCGCACCCGAGTTGAGGGTAATTGTGAAAGAGGTCGGTGCAGCGCTGATAACAGGTTGCTGAGCACCTGCAGGCACGCGTTCAACCGGAGAATGATTCTGATAGATCAGAAAAATACCGAGAACCGCGATACAGAAAACCGAAGCTAACTTGAAAAACCAGTTTGCAGTGATGCCGGAAATTGGGGCCGGTTCTGCGGCAGCGGCAGTGTTTCGCCGCTGCTGCAGAGTCGGTTCGAGGCGTTGCATGATTCTGGTTTTCAGTTCCGGGTATGATTCGCCGGCAAAGGCCGAACCCTGCTGCCGCAGATGCCCGATGGTATTGAGCATTTGTGTGCATTCAGAGCATGCTGCCAGGTGCTGCTGCAGAGAGGGGTCACGCAGCAGGTCTGCTTCGCTGCCACTGATGGCTTCGCGGCATTTCTGGCATATTGTGCTGTCTTGCTGGCTGATCATATTCTACCTTCCTTGCGGATGGGCGGGATTACTTTTTGAAAACCGATGAGAAAGAGTCTTTGATACTGTTGAAGCTGTTTTCGAGACCGCTTACGGTGCTCTTGACCGAGTCGATAGTGCCCTTGGCCAGGTCGGCGTATTTTTTAGCGGTAGCGGCAAGGCCATCAACATCGGCTTTGGCGGCTTTAAGCTGGGCCTGGGCTTCTTTTGAAGTCGGGTCTTTGAGAACTGCCTTCAGGCTGTCGCGCAGTTTTTTGATTTTTTCTTCGGTGGCCTTGCGTTCGGCATCAGAGACCTTCAGTTGCTTGAGATTTTTCGAAAGATTGTCGACTGCGGCGCTGATCTGGTTAACATTGGTAGTTACCGATTTTGTAACCGCTTCGCGTTCGGCGGGGGTCATAAGAGCGTTAACGGCAGCAGAAGCAGTGGCATTGGCTGCAACATTGGCTGAAGCAGTCGCGTTGTCGGGGCGAATAGTGATAACTGCATCTTCATCGTCTGGTGCAGCCACGACTTCGTTGGTTGCAGCATTCTGGTCGATTTTGTTGCCGACGGCATCGTTGCCGCCTTCTTTCATCTGCTTGCCAAAATCAGAAATGGCGTTGCCGGCGTCCTGAACCTTGTTTACGACGTTCTGAACCTTGTCAAAACCGTCTTTTACCTTTTCGGCAATCGGTTTTACCTTGTCATAGATCTCTTTGCCCTTGTCGAGAATCGGGGTGACGAATTCTTTGGCTTTGCCAACAAAGTCTTTGGCCATACCGACACCCTTTTCGATGAAACTGCCCAGACCAGAGCTGATGTTGCCGACAACATTCTTCAGACCGCTGAAAATCGCGCCAAAATCGACGCTACAGCCTGAAAGTGTTACGGAAATCATGAGCAGCAGAGAAATGAACAGCGAATTTCGCAAAACTGACATGAACATAAATTGACCTCCTGAACAGACAGTTGAATCTACCTGACTTACGAAGTGAAAGTTTTATTTGTTGCAAGAAATTTTAAAAAAAATCAGGGCGCCTCAGGACTGCGAATCTGAGTGTGCCAGTTGGGGTTTACGCGTGTCTGGTTCCAGGCGGCATGAAAAAATTCCGGGTACACCACGTCGAAAAAGTCTGCAAGTATGACATCTTTCTGCAGTTCATCGAGTTTCGTGCCGGCGGTTCTCCCTTTCATTTCACTGGCGTGTACCGCATCGATCAGCTGCAGGGTTACAAGAAAATAAAACTGGTTCTTGCCATAGGGCTGCAGCATGATCGGTTTGATTTCAAAAAAGTTGATGCGTTCGGTCAATACCCTGGTATTCACCTTGCCGCCAAACGATTCGGTTCTTATCAGTCGCATGAACGGATTGTCAGGGTTTTTACTCTCTTCAACCTGATAGGTAACTTCAGAGACGTTGCGAAAATTAACTCCGCTGACCTGACTGGCAAAAATATCGTTGAGCCGCTGGTGAATCGGAAAAGTGTTGAACCGGTATGAATTCAGCGGCGTTGTGCCACCTACCTGCATGACATCGGAAAAATTATAGATTGAATTGTAGGGCAGTGGAAAACAGGCCATCTTGAGATCGGCATAGACCTGCTTGATCACTCGTCTCGCCTCGAGAGTCGTGTCGATGCGCAGCATGCCCTTGAGAGAGGTTTTTGTACTTGAACGCAGCACGAGAAAAATCGGCCCCATCAGCAGTGCAGTGCAGATGAGCACAATCATGATCTCAACCAGAGTGAATGCCTGGCGCCGTCGGTCTGAGTTCATTTTGGGCGCTCCATTACCAGAGATTCGAGGGAAACGGCCTTCCGGCTCATCCAGACTTCGACGCGACTCTGCCCCTTCGCGGCCACCGTTACTTTTATGCGCATGCCTTTCAGTTTTCCGGCAGTCACCGGGGTTAACTCGATCTGGCGTTGAAAAAGCCTTGCTTCAGCCGGATATTGCATATCTGACATCAGGTCGAACTCTATATCTTTCATGACGCCGACCGGGTACCAGGCAGGGGGCGAAACATTGCCGTCGGCAATCATTTTCAGGTAGTCATAACCAAAGCCGCGAAAAACTTCGATCGGTTCGCGGGCGAGAGAAAAAGCGAGAAATTCGTAATAGGCATCCATGGAGCCCTGATTCGACGCCCGGTTCATCCAGAACATCGAAAGGATGGCCACTGACAGAAAGGCCATGGCGATGATCACTTCAAGCAGTGAAAAACCTCGTTTTTTCATTCGTCCTGTTCGACCATCCGTTCAAAGGTTACCCAGCGCGCAATATTCACCTGATAGAGATCGTTGTTGCGCTTGAAAGCAGGGTCGTAAACGATCTTGTGATCGACACCCTCGGCCCATTTGGCAAGATTCAGATTATCGGCGGCCAGACAGCCAAGCAGGTCGAGTTTTTTGCCGGCAATGATCTGGCCATTGCGGTCGTTACGGCCCAGGCTGATCAGACCCGCTTCGATTCTGCTTTCGGTGCTGACCTGAATTGCCTGGCCGCGGGTCAGCAGAACGCAGATTGAATCAGTGCCTGCCTTGCGCTTCAGACCGCCTTTCAGAGTTATGCCGGGAGCGATGATAACGCCGCAGCCTTCATATTCGATGTCGCCTGTTTCTCCAAGAGTTATTGCCTCTGACAACTCCACCACGCCACGCAGGTTGAGTTTTTTCTGGTCGGGGCGGTAGATGTCGAATTCTTCAAGCTGTTTTCTGGTGACCAGGCGGCGGGCCCAGAGGTTGATATGGGCAAACGGAACGGAAGACAGGGTCGGGTCATCGACGGAGCCGGTATTTCTGAAGTGAAACATGCCCGGGTGGGCCAGCGTGGTGTTGCTGCCTTTAAGATAGCGGTTTGCAGAATCGATCCGGCAGAGAACGTCAGGATTGGTGTTGGCGATGTTGTTGTTGAGGTAAACCAGGTCGATTGAATTGTCAGTGGCTGAATTTATCGAACCGTCAGTAATGGCCGAAATGTGCTCAGAATTGATACACGGAATCAGGCGGTTTTTGAACTGATTGATCAGAGCCGGGTCGGTGATTTCGATGGTTTCGTCTTTCGATTTTCCGCTTTTTTTGGCCTTAACCCAGATTTTGCAGCCGCTCATGTCGACATAAAAATAACCATGGTGAAAAAAGCGCTGTCTGACGTCACCTTCGAGAATATCGGTAAGGGAATCCTCAGGAAGAAACCTGATGCTCGGAAAGAGCTCGGTAACTTCTTTTTTATTCTGATACTTCAATTCGGCCACATGCACCAGCGTTCTTGTATCTTTTAAATCACCCTTCGGAGCCAGGGCTTCATCAGTGATCGGCAGACGCTGATACTCAAAGTATGCCTTATGCCCGTTCATCGAGAAGCCTTTCAGGCTGGCTCCCTTGTCGTTAACCACTTTCTGTGCCTGCGCCTTAACCTGGTCGAAAAACTTGGGCAAAAGCTTGAAGACAGTCTGGTCATCGACTTCGATCATTTTTTCCTTTTTGCGGGGTTCGGGTATGAAGTCGGCGTTGACGGTACCGATGTTGAGATAAAGATTGCTGCTGCGCCGGTTTCCGAGATAGATTTTGCCGAACTGTGACGAAGAAAGACCGGTCTGGTCGACAGAAAGTTTCTGTTTTGCCGGGTTCAGGCTCAGCCCGCCGCTGCTTTCAAACTCTTCCTGGCCGTTGCGCACGAAAAGGGCGTAGTCGAGGATGAAGCCATTGGCGTAGGAACTGCGCTGAGTCGAGTTATCGCGGCGCGAGACAATTGTTATGACCTTGTAATCGTGGTGTCTGGTGATCGTGCAGGCTCCCTGCAGCTGTTTTTTGAATTCTGGTTTAGGCTCGACGTTAACCCGGAGTTCGAGGGTGCCAACCCCTTCGTTCTCGTAATAACGGGCGCCGGTTGAGTCGGTGTTGCGAAAATCGACGATTCTGGCGGTTGCTTCAATCTTCAGACGTGAGCCAATCGGCATGGCAGATGCCTGAGCCTGAGTAAGAGCGACCGGAATCGGTATGCCTTTGCTGTTCTTGTTGTCGAGGCTGGTGGTCGATGCGTCTATCTCTGCAGAACGGCTGACGAGCTTGTTGAAAACGGCTCCAGACTGGTTTTCGGTTTCGTTGTGAACATACATGAAGGCTTCTTCCATGGCGGAAGCGGCCAGTTGCCTTGCGAGTTCAGATGTCTGAAAGCGGTATGCCGTAGACTGGGCCTGGCGCGTCATGTAGTGAAACTGCATCGCCAGCAGCCCGACGATGATCATGACAAAAATTGCCGAAAACATGGCAACCCCGGCGCGTCTGCGTTGTCCAACCATTTCTGGCATATCTCCTACAGTTTCTCTATTCAGTTTACACGCAGGGGGGTGCAAAGGCAAGAATTGCTGCCTCGACAATAACAGATGCAAAACTTTGCGCAGTTTTCTGGAATTTGCCGCATGACCATGGTAAATTAACTGCAATAACTCTCAAGCTGGAGCTTTTATGACAGAGGAAAAAAAGTATCGACTGGTAACCCGCAGCGATTTCGACGGCCTTGTCTGTGCCGTTCTGCTCAAAGACCTTGGCATGATCGACGATATCAAGTTCGTTCACCCGAAAGACATGCAGGATGGCAAAATTGAAATCACCGATCGCGATATAACCACGAATCTTCCCTATGTTAAGGGAGCATACCTGGTTTTTGATCATCACCTCAGCGAAACGATACGCAACGAAGGTCAGCGTGAAAATCACATCATTGAAGCCAGCGCCAAATCAGCTGCCAGAGTCGTTTATAATTATTACGGCGGCAAAGAGCGATTCCCGCATATTGCCGAAGACATGATGGAAGCTGTTGACAAGGCTGATGCCGCCCTTTTCAGCGTCGAGGAAATTCTACACCCGAAAGGCTGGGTGCTGCTCAACTACCTGATGGACCCGCGCACTGGTCTCGGCCGTTTCAGAAATTTCCGCATCTCGAATTATCAGCTGATGATGGATCTGATCGACTGCTGCAAAGACCTTACGATCGACGAGATCATGGAACTGCCAGATGTGAAAGCCCGCGTCGATCTATATTTCGAACAGGAAGAAAAGTTCAGAGAACAGCTGCGCCGCTGCTCAAAAATTTATCATAATCTGATCGTGCTCGACCTGCGTGACGAAGAGGTCATTCATGCCGGCAATCGCTTCATGATCTATGCGTTGAACCCCGAATGCAATATTTCTATTCACATTCTCTGGGGCTTCCAGAAGCAGAATACCGTTTATGCGGTCGGCAAATCGATTGTCAACCGTTCTTCAAAGACCAACGTCGGTGAGCTGATGCTTAAATACGGTGGCGGTGGACATCATGCCGCCGGCACCTGTCAGATAGATCATGACAAGGCTCCGACAGTACTTAAAGAACTGATCGAAAAAATCACCCGCGACGGTTGAAAATCAGAGTTTTAAAAGAGCCAGGCAGAGAAATTTTCTGTCTGGCTTTTATTTTGCCGGTTTCCAGGCTGCAAGCCGCTTTTTTAACGCGGTCACCTGATCTTTGCTGAGTTTGAGTTCGAGTTCACGGCGCAGGCGTTGTGCATCTTTGTCATTCTGCTTTTCAGCCAGCGAATACCAGAAATATGCTTCTTCCAGGCTGCGCTCGACGCCTTCGCCGTTTTCATACATGGTGCCGAGGCTGAACTGGGCGTTGGCATGGTTCTGATCTGCAGCCATGCGGTAAAGCCCGGCGGCTTTTTTATGGTCTTTTGGCACATGCATGCCGCAGTAATACATAAAAGCCATGTTAACCTGGGCTTCGGGGTCACCTTTTTCGGCGGCCGGCTCAAAAATTGCTGCCGCTTTGGCGAAGTCACCACTCTGGTAGGCCTTGCCGGCTTCTTCTAACGATGCTTTGCGGCTGCAGCAACCGGTGAAAAACAGCACCGGCAGGGCAAGCAACATTAAGGCAAAACAGCGGTATGGCGATTTCATTTATGATTCCTTATTCAATTATTAATTCGAATTTAAATGTTTTTGGCCGGTTTGTAAAGTTGCTTAACCGTTAAAACTTCTCTATGACTGGTAGATAATCATGGCTGAATAGGTTAAGATATCCGCTGAACTGAGAGGCCACAGAATGAACCGAAGACTTAAGATGGCATTACCTCTGGTATTTGCATTCTTTCTGACGCTCCTGCCATTCGGGTTGCTTGAATACAATCAGCACCAGCGCGCCCTGATTCAGCACGAGCGCGAAATTCTGCAATGGGAACACCGTGCCGGCAACTACCTGCAGCTCTTCAAGTCACTCTGGTCTATCGAACAGCAGATTCGCCACCGACAGTTTCTTTTTAAGAAAGCCAGACAAAAGGCCGGGTTTACGCGGAATTTTTCCGGTGCCAGGTTCATGGCCGATATGCAGACCGTTTTTTCACAGAAGATGCGGCCCCGGGTAACCTACGCCGGCATATTCCGGCCTGATTCAGGTCTGCAGATGCTTGCCGGCCCCGGGTTCACCACGCAGAAGCAGAGGTTTTTCAAACGCATTCTTGAAGGACTGGTAAATAAGGAAATTGGCCGGCGGGTAGACCCGGCAAGCCTTGACAGCCTTGTACGAGGCGCTTTCGGTGACGTGCTAGATTTTCAGGTGCTGGCGAATCACCGCAAGGGCAAAGTTTCAAGGGTGATGTTCGAAAACGAACTGCAGCTGCTTTACTGGGATGTCTGCGGTGGCAGCGACGATTCGCTGCTTGTTTATCTGCAGCTTTTTTCTGCCGGAGAAGCTAACCGTCTGCCTTTAATGCGCCGGGTCGCCGATTCTCTCAGCGAAAAAAATGTCTCGATATGTTCGGTGCTGATGCCACTTGAATTTGTCGATCCTTCGATCAGGCCTGTCTTTGACGCAACGGTGCCTCTTGAACAGAAGCAGAGAATCATGGCTCTTTATGAGACTATCGCTGGTAAGCCTCTTGAAAGAGACCGACTGGTTCCGGCCGGCAAATTTGTCGATTATCAGGGCGTCAGAATCCTGCGCGATTTTATTGATTACGCCGTTCCCTATGAAATATGGGTTCTCAGCCGCGATAACCCTGAAATGAAACTGCAGGAACCAGTCATCAGCTTTCTTCTTCGCCTTTTCTTCTTTTCGAGCTGGATTCTCGTTTTCTGCAAGGTCCTTATCAGTGGCCGCCCGGTCGGAATAAGCCTGAAACACTGGCTGACCCTGACTTTTGCCGTTGTCGGTATTCTGCCGTTGCTGGTATTTTTTGTCGCCGGCATTTTTCATATCGATGCCGCCGCTTTCCGCCGTGAGCAGGAGGCAGTGAAAGACGCTTTGCAGCAGCTCGAAGAGGCTGACGCTTCAGGCGAAGTCATTATGTCGGAGTTTCGTGATGCCTGTCGTCGCTGGACAATTGAAAACGAGTGGATGCATCAGATTACTGCCTGGGATAGCTCTCTCTGGCAGAAAGCGGCTGATCGCATGATAGGGCAGTTTTCTGCCGCCGGGCTGAAAAAAAGGGGCTATATACCTACCTGGGGCGGTTGGCATATCATAGTCACG